>JAAZAD010000282.1 GCA_012514505.1 Rhodococcus sp. (in: high G+C Gram-positive bacteria)
CCAATGTCTTGTCCACCGAGCCGAGATGCTGCACCTGCACGGTGCGTGGCGAGACGCGATGGAACAGGCGCGGCTCGCGTGCCGCCGGTTGTCCGAACCTGTCGCCAACCCTGCGATCGGTATGGCCCACTACGAACTTGCCGAACTGCACCGTGTGCGCGGTGAGTTCTCCGCCGCCGACGCCGCGTATCGTCGGGCGGCGCTCGCCGGCCACGAGGTTCATCCGGGCCTGGCCCGGCTGCGGCTTGCGCAGGGAAACCTCGACAGCGCTCGCGCGGGAATCGATCGCGCTCTGTCCGAGTCGACGTCGCTCTACCGTCCGCGAATGCTCGAAGCTGCGGTCGAGGTGGCGATCGTCGACGGCAACGTCGTGGGTGCACGTCGCTTCGCGGAGGAACTGGACGCCGTGGCATCCCGAGCCGAGTCCACAGCGCTCACCGCCATGGCCGCACAGGCATTCGGTGCCGTGCTGTTCGCCGAGGGCGACTCCCGTCAGGCCCTCGACCGGCTCCGAACCGCGTGGCGATTGTGGCAGGACCTCGACGCGCCCTATCCCTGCGCACAGGTCCGAGTACTGCAGGGACGCTGCTGCGACGCACTCGGCGACCAGGACACCGCAATGATGGAGTTCGAGTCGGCCGCGACACTCTTCCGAGAACTCGGGGCGACGAATGATCTCGAGCAACTCCGCCGCTACGTTCCGCGCCCGTCGACTCCGGCGGGTCTGACCCCACGCGAGGTCGAGGTGCTGCGCGTGGTTGCCGCCGGCAGAACCAACCGCGAGATCGCCGAAACCCTGGTCCTCAGCGAGAAGACGGTCGCCCGTCACCTGAGCAACATCTTCGCCAAACTCGATGTCTCGTCGCGTTCGGCCGCCACCGCGTATGCGTACGAACACAAACTCATGTGAATGGTCCTCTACACACAATTACCCATGATGCAGGGCCCGTGTATCTGCACATATCGCCCGATGCGGGGTACCTGCCCCGCTCATACCGTCGAAGCATGACTACTACACCGCTTCCCTCGACCGGTGCAGCCGTGCCCACCACCTCCCTCGACACCGTCGTCATCGGAGCGGGACAAGCCGGCCTGGCCACCGGATACCACCTCGCCCGCAAGGGGCGACGCTTCGTGATCCTCGACGCGAACCCAAGTCTCGGCGACAACTGGCGCTGCCATTGGGATTCGCTGCGACTGTACAGCCCGGCCGGTCGCGACGCTCTGCCCGGTATGAAGTTCCCCGCAGAGCCCGATTCGTTTCCCGGAAAGGATCAGGTAGCGAACTATCTGGAAACCTACGCGGAGACGTTCGATCTGCCGGTACACACCTCCACCCGAGTCCACCGCGTGACACTGTTGTCGAAGGCAACCTCGTCGATGCTGTTGTCGAAAGCAACCTCGTCGGTGCCCTCCGACGATCAGTATCTCGTCGACTGCGGGGCAGTGCGGTTCGTCGCACACAACGTCGTGGTAGCGACCGGCACCTTCGGGCGGGCCCCTGCCGTACCCGAGTTCGCACACGAACTCGACCCGTCGATCCTCCAGCTGCACTCGAGCGAGTACCACAATCCTGCTCAACTACAGGACGGACCCGTGCTCGTGGTGGGCGCCTCGCATTCGGGTTGCGACATCGCATTCGAGGTCGCGGACACACACCGCACCATCCTGTGCGGGCGCGACACCGGGCAGATTCCGGTTCCGTTGGAATCCCGCCGGATGCATGCCCTCTTTCCCGTCCTCTGGTTCGTGTGGGGACATGTCATGTCGCTGCGGACACCGATCGGGAGGAAGCTCCGGCGTCACGAACGGCTTCATGGCGCACCGGCGCTTCGCGTCAAGCGAGCGGATCTCACCGCCGCCGGGGTCGAACGCGTCACCGACCGCATGACCGGAGTCCGCGGCGGCCGAGCGCTTCTCGGGGACGACCGGATTGTCGATGCAACGAACATCGTCTGGTGCACCGGGTTCCATCAGGACTACAGCTGGATCGATCTCCCTGTCCTCGGTGAGGACGGCTGGCCGCTCGAACAGCGCGGGGTGGTCGCGGATGCACCCGGTCTGTACTTCGTCGGCCTGGCATTCCAGTCGTCGTTCCGGTCCATGCTCATCGGTGGGGCCGGCGCCGATGCGCAGTTCGTGGTCCAGCATCTGGTGACACACCGGCCTGAACAGGTCGCTATGCTCCCGGCATGATCAGCCGGGGCACAACCGCATCGTTCATCGCACTCGCCGCAGCGCTCGTCACCGCCACAGCCTGCAGCAGCACTGTTTCCGGCGAGGCCACCGCCGCCGACCCGACCACGTCTGCAGCACCGACGACATCGTCTGCACCGACAACCACGACGACGACCACGACGAAGGCGCCGGTCCAGGCGGACGCTGCGGACTACGCGGGCTCGCAGCCCGGCGTATACTACTTCCTCTCCGAGAGCGGGAAGTTCGAGTGCGCGATCCTCACTCACACCGACCCTGTTGCGGGTTGCCAGGGCACCATGCCGTCGAGCGCGCCCCGCGTGCCGGGGAGCGGAGCGTCGGATGTGACGGTGCCGGCGAACGTCGTGATCGTGGAATCGTCCGGCGAGGGCCAGTTCAGCAACATCGGCGACATCGCCTTCATGGACCCCAACCGGACAGCACAGGTCCTCCCGTACGGGGAAGCGCTGAAGGTCAGCGTGTTCACCTGCACGATCGACGAAAGCACGGGTGTCACTTGCGAGTCGGACGCGCACGGCTTCACGGTGTCAGCCGACGACTACGAGCTGTGGTGACGCCCTGAGTCGTGAGACGCTGCGTTCACAGGCCCGCGAGGTCCACTCGCGAGACCGGCAGCATGAAATCGCCCGCCGGTGAACGCACCCACCAGGCTCCGGTCGCGCGATGCTCGTCAGAGGTGGTGTACCGATAGCGGAACACGCGCGCACGAACCAGAGCCGGCGGCGCATCGGGAAACGGATTGTGACGCAGTAACCGCAGGGTGGCGGGGTCGTTGTCGAGAAGCCGCGCTACGAACCGAGGGAACCAGCCGACTGCATAGTCACGGGAGATAGCAGCGAACCACATCAGCCAATCGAGCCGGCGATGGTAGGGCGCACATTGGCGGGGCCGGCGAAACACATCGCCGGGCTTGCCTTTGAATTCGTACTCGAGCCACTCTGTAGCCGGGGTGACAACCGCATCGGTGGTGCCTTCGACGATCACTTCCCTGCGGCTACGGGTGATGCTGCCGAACGCACCGTAGGTGTTGACGAAATGCCACGGGTTGTACGACGCATTCATCGCCTGCCGCTTCGATATCAGGTTCCGCGCCGGCCGGTAGCTCAGCACCGCCACCACGGCGGTCAAAGCGAGCACCGCCGCGGTGAACGGCGCGGGCGTGGGCGCGAAATCGGAGTTCGGAGTGACGAGGGCGGCGTAGAAGCGGTCGGGCAACACCGAAAGCGCCAGCACGATCGTCACCCAGTTCAGCCATGCGAAGTTTCCGCTGGCCACCAGCCACAGCTGCGTCGCGATCATGACACCGGCGGCGATTCCCGCGACGGGCTGCGGCGTGAACAATGCGAACGGCACCACGAGCTGTGTCACATGGTTCCCGGCCACCTCCAGCCGATGCAGCGGGCGCGGCAAGTGATGGAACCATCGGCTGAGCGGGCCGGGCATCGGCTGCGTCTCGTGGTGGTAGTACAGGCACGTCAGGTCTCGCCAACAGCGGTCGCCGCGCCATTTGATCATGCCCGCTCCGAACTCGACGCGGAACAGCAACCAGCGGATCAGGAGCAGTACCAGGAACTGCGGGGCAGTATCCACGTTGCCCAGGAAGACCGCGAGCACTCCGGCTTCGAGCAGCAACGATTCCCAACCGAACGAATACCAGACCTGACCGACGTTGACGATCGACAGATAGAGCACCCACAGCGCGAACCACACGAGCATGCAGGCGATCAACGGTAGGCGCTCGGTGACGCCCACGACGGTCAGCAGCGCCAGGACCGCACCGATCGTCGCCACCGTTGCGAACGTGCGGTCGGTGAACCGCACGTGGAACAGGCTCGGTGCGGAACGGAACGGGTGGTCCCGCACGAAGTCCGGGACGGGGAGTATTCCTCGCTCGCCGATCAGTGCCCGGAATTGCAGTAGAGCGGCCAGGAACGCCACCAGATACAGCGCGGCGAGACCTCGGGTGACCAACAGTCGCCCGATCACGTATCCGTCCGCATCCAACCAGTGCACAGTCGTCGCTCCCCGCCGACGGTCCGCTGCGTCGACCGAGTGCAGTGTCCCTCCAGGATGGCACGCCTGATGGCGACCGGAGAGTCAGATCCGAATCTCGCGCCGCAACCCGCTGGCTCGCAGCACCTGC
>JAAZAD010000283.1 GCA_012514505.1 Rhodococcus sp. (in: high G+C Gram-positive bacteria)
ATCCAGAACATCGTCGACCGCGCGAAGAAGTACGCGATCAAGGCGGTACTGGAGACGGGTAACCCCGGGTTGCGGGTGCAGCATCTCTTCGACTCCATCGTCGACGAGTTCTCGGAGAACGAGGACCTGCCCAACACCACCAACCCGGACGACTGGGCACGCATCTCGGGCAAGAAGGGCGAGCGCATCGTGTACATCCGCACGTTGGTGACGGGCAAGAATGCCAGCGCAAGCCGCGCCATCGACACCGAAACCAACACCGGCCAGTACCTGTAACCCCACCCTCTGCGTCTACGAATGTCACACCGGTTCGGCTCAGCCGAACCGGTGTGACATTCGTCAGGGTGAGAGGGCGGTCAAGAAATCGGCGAGCAGCACCCGGGTATCCGGGACGAACGGCCACTCTGGGTCTGCGAGGTGCTCGAGCAGTTGGTCGTGTGTCCACCACCAGCCGTCGGCGATCTCGGTCGGCTGGTGGACGAAGGGTCCGTCGTGGCGGGTCTCGAACGCATACAGGTGGCATCGCAGCGGACGTGCATTCCAGACCCCGTCCCAGGCGGTCTGTGCCAGCGGGACGAGTTCGACTCCGTCCACCCCGAGTTCTTCGTGGAGTTCGCGCCGTGCGGTGACTTCCGGTGTCTCGCCGGGATCGACGACCCCGCCGGCGAGGCAGTCATGATGCCCGGCGAACACCGACTTGGTGTCGGAGCGTCGGTGGACGTAGATGCGTTCGCCGTCCGTGGACCGAACGAGTACACCCGCGCTGGCGTGCCACAGCCCCTCGGCATATACGCGGCTTCGCTTCGCAGTACCGCGCACGTGTCCGGAGCTGTCGAAGACCGCCACCACTTCGTCCCCGGCGGAATCGGGCGGGGGCGGGGGAGTGTGCATGCATCGATGATGCCAGCAGCGGAGGCCCGGCCGGCAACCTCGCCCTGAGCAATCCAATCTCGCCCTGAGCAATCGAAGTGGACTGCATCCCTTAGGCTCGGGCCATGCAGCGGATCATCGGAGTCGAGGTCGAATACGGCATCTCCTCACCCAGCGACCCTTCGGCCAATCCCATCCTGACGTCCACGCAAGCCGTCCTGGCCTACGCGGCCGCTGCAGGTGTCCCGCGCGCGAAGCGGACACGGTGGGATTACGAGGTGGAATCGCCGCTGCGGGACGCCCGCGGATTCGATCTGGGTCGTTCGAGCGGACCCGCACCGGTGATCGACGCAGACGAAATCGGCGCCGCCAACATGATTCTCACCAACGGCGCACGGCTGTACGTCGATCATGCACACCCCGAATACTCCGCACCGGAGGTGACGGACCCCCTCGACGCGGTGATCTGGGACAAGGCGGGCGAGCGTGTGATGGAAGCTGCTGCACGCCATGCGTCGAGCGTCCCCGGCGCACCACGGCTGCAGTTGTACAAGAACAACGTGGACGGCAAAGGTGCCTCGTACGGCACCCACGAGAACTACCTGATGTCGCGCGACACCCCGTTCTCCGCCGTGATCAACGGTTTGACCCCGTTCTTCGCGTCCCGGCAGGTGATCTGTGGGTCCGGCCGGGTGGGTATCGGGCAGTCGGGCGACGATTCCGGGTTCCAGTTGTCCCAGCGCGCCGACTACATCGAGGTGGAGGTGGGTCTCGAGACCACCCTCAAACGGGGGATCATCAACACCCGCGACGAACCGCATGCGGATGCGGACAAGTACCGCAGGCTGCACGTGATCATCGGCGACGCGAACCTGGCCGAGATGTCGACCTATCTGAAGGTGGGCACCACCGCTCTCGTTCTGGATTTGATCGAGGCCGGCGTCGACCTGACGGATCTGCAACTTGCGCGTCCCGTCACCGCGGTCCACCACATCAGTCACGACCCGACCCTGCGCGCGACCGTGGCGCTGGCCGACGGGCGCGAACTGACCGGGCTGGCACTGCAGCGGATCTACCACGAGCGAGTGGCGAGCTACCTTGCGTCGGAGACAGATTACGACGCCAGGGCACAGGACATCCTCGAGAAGTGGGCGCACGTGCTGGACCTGTTGGAGCGCGACCCGATGGAATGCGCGCACCTTCTGGACTGGCCTGCCAAGCTGCGGATGCTCGAGGGGTTTCGGAACCGCGAGGGACTGTCGTGGTCGGCGCCGAGATTGCACATGATCGACCTCCAGTACTCCGACGTGCGGCTCGACAAGGGGCTGTACAACCGGCTCGTTGCCCGGGGATCGATGGAACGCCTCGTCACCGAGCAACAGGTACTCGATGCGGTGTCAGCACCTCCTGTCGATACGCGCGCGTACTTCCGGGGTGAGTGCCTGCGTCGATTCGGCGCCGATATTGCCGCTGCAAGCTGGGATTCCGTGATCTTCGATCTCGGCGGCGACTCTTTGGTTCGGATTCCCACTCTCGAACCGCTGCGTGGCAGTAAGGCGCATGTCGGCGAACTTCTGGAATCGGTCGAATCCGCTGCTGAACTGGTTGATCAGCTCACCAACTGACGACTGGTCCGAAACACGCCGCGCCGTCGCGGCCCGCGCGGGCTGTGGCGTCGGTAGGGTGAAGGTCCGAGCGGGATCACCGATGTCAGACTGCTTGGCAGAACAGGACGCTCGGAAGAGGGCGTCCTTCACACAAGGAGGTCGGCTATGGCGCAGGAGCACACCACGCGTGCGGGCGGCGGCGAAGACGACGACACCCCCGGCGGTGACGGCGCCGCAGGTCAGGAACGCCGCGAGAAGATGGCCGAGGACACCGACGATCTCCTCGACGAGATCGACGACGTGCTCGAGGAGAACGCCGAAGACTTCGTCCGCGCTTACGTCCAGAAGGGCGGCGAGTGACGGCCGAACGACCGGCACTTCGTGCGGCTGACGCAGGTCTGGGGGACGGGTTCGGTTCGAATCTGTCGTCGTTCAGCGATTACCTGCGGAGTCACGCACCCGAGTTGCTGCCGGAGAACCGGACAGGTATCCGTTCGTCCTCTTCCAGAGGTGGTGACGGCATGGAAGGTAGCGATCTGGCGCCGCACGGCACCACGATCGTGGCGCTCACCTACAAGGGAGGTGTGCTGATCGCCGGCGACCGGCGCGCCACCCAAGGAAATCTGATCGCCAGCCGTGATGTGGACAAGGTGTACGTCACCGACGAGTACTCGGCTGCAGGCATCGCCGGGACCGCCGGAATCGCAGTCGAACTCGTTCGCCTGTTCGCCGTCGAACTCGAACATTACGAAAAGATCGAGGGCGTCCCCCTGACGTTCGACGGCAAGGCGAACCGATTGGCGTCGATGGTGCGTGGCAACCTCGGCGCTGCCATGCAAGGTCTGGCCGTCGTACCGCTTCTCGTAGGCTTCGACGTCGATTCCGACGACCCCGACGGCGCCGGCCGGATCGTCTCGTACGACGTGGTCGGCGGCCGGTACGAGGAGCGCGCCGGATACCACGCGGTCGGTTCGGGATCCCTGTTCGCCAAGTCGGCTCTCAAGAAGCTGTATTCGACTGGAAGCGACGAAGATACTGCGCTCCGTATCGCCATCGAGGCACTGTACGACGCGGCGGACGACGACTCCGCCACTGGAGGACCGGACGTGACGCGCGGTATATATCCCACCGCGGTGACGATCACCGACGCAGGCGCGGTGGAGGTTCCCCTGACGCGGACCTCGGAGTTGGCACGTGCTGTCGTCAGTGCCCGAACGGTGGAAGGAGGTGCAGCACAATGACGATGCCGTATTACGCATCCGCCGAGCAGATCATGCGTGACCGCTCGGAATTGGCACGCAAAGGAATCGCGCGGGGACGTAGCGTCGTGGTCCTGACCTATGACGGCGGCGTGCTGTTCGTCGCCGAGAACCCGTCTACGGCTCTGCACAAGGTCAGTGAACTCTACGATCGCTTGGGCTTCGCGGCAGTCGGCAAGTACAACGAGTTCGAGAATCTTCGTCGTGCCGGCATCGTGCATGCGGACATGCGGGGTTATTCGTATGATCGCCGCGATGTGACCGGACGGTCGCTGGCCAATGCCTACGCGCAGACTCTGGGCACCATATTCACGGAGCAACCCAAACCGTACGAGGTCGAGATCTGTGTCGCGGAGATCGGTCGATTCTCTTCGCCCGCGCCGCCGCAGTTGTATCGCATCACTTACGACGGTTCGATTGTCGACGAGCAAGGTTACGTCGTCATGGGTGGCACCACGGAGCCGATCATCGCGGCGATGAAGGAGTCCTTCCGTTCGGATTTGGACTTGGAATCGGCGGTAGCGGTGGCTGTGAAAGCCCTGCAACATGGCGGTCCTGAAGGGGAAACCCGGACGTTGGGGGTCGACGCCCTCGAGGTGGCTGTGCTCGAACAGTCACGACCGCGCCGCGCCTTCCGCAGAATCGCAGGTACACGTCTCGAGGCGCTGCTGCCCGGCGCCGGAACCGGCAAGTCGTCGGGTAAGGGTTCTTCCGGCAGCACCAAGTGACGGCAAGCCGTCACCGGTACACGGTGACGGCTTGCTGCTGCGAGGCGAACTCGAAGTTCCGCGAATCCCCGACGACCTCGCCGTCGCATGCCAGTGCGACCGGCGCTGCGTGGACTTCGACGGACAGCGACGGCACTCGCAAACGCTGGTAGACGCGTGAACGTCCAAGGGTGCCTGTGGCCGCGGCCAGTAGGAGACGCAATCGCGAACCAGGTCCGGTTGCACGCACGCACCGCACGTCGAGGAGTCCGCCGGTGATGTCGGGCCTGGACATGGGAACCTGATCTCCGGGCGAATAGTGCCCGTTCCCGACGAACAGCATCCATGCCGAGATTCGTTGACCGTCGATGGACAGGTCGATAGGTTCTGCCTTGGCGAGGACGCGAATCATCGCTGCCGCGGCGGACGGCCATTTGCCGAACCTCGGCTCCCATTTCTCACGCAGGCGCACTGCGTCGGGGTAGCCGCCGAGGCTGGCGGTGTTGAGGAATCGAACGTTGCGGGTCCCGATGCGCACCTGGCCGCAGTCGATGAGGGTGGCAGACCCGGATTCGACTGCCGCTGCGGTATCGCCGATATCGGGTGTACCGATGTCGGCGGCGAAGTGGTTGAGCGTTCCGCCGGCAAACACGGCGAGCGGAAGCGAGTGCCGGATGGCGGCGTCGGCCGCGACCCTGACGGTTCCGTCTCCGCCGTGTACGCCGAGAGCCGTCGGACGGTGCCGGGCGATGGCCTGGTCGAACTGGTCGGAGAAATCCTCGGTCGGGTCCAGATCGTATCGCTGTGCGTCAGGAAGTGCTGCTTCCACGTCCGCCGCGGAATCGGATTCGGGGTCGCCGGAGGTGCGATTGACGATCACCAGCAGGCCGGCGCCGCGGGGGAGCGCCGGTGGATCTGCCGGGTGGCCTTCAGCCGCGGGATCCTCCGGTCGCAGTGCCCACCAACGTCGGGTGCTCAACGCAATCGCACCGCCGACGAGGGTTCCCGCAACGACATCGGTCGGCCAGTGGACGCCGTTGTGCACCCGCGAATAGGCCACTGCGGCCGCAAGTGGAGCCAGCGCGGCACCTGCGGTCGGCGACTCCAATCCGACGCCGGTGACGAATGCTGCGGCCGACGCCGAATGCCCGGAGGGAAACGACGACGATCGCGGGATCGGCACACCACGCAGCGGCGTGCTCCACACTCGTGGTGGCGGTCTACGCCGGGGAAATACCGGCTTGAGCACGCCATTGGCCACGGCGCTGGCACACAGTAGCGACAGCAGCCCGCGTACTGCGCCGCGGCGCGGTCGACCACCGATGAGGGTGAGGACCCCCGCGACCGCCCACCACAGCAACCCGTGGTCGGCCGCACGGCTGAGTGCTTGCAGTACGCGGTCGGCACGCGAGGGGCGCAGTGCGGCCCCCCGCTCCATCAGTTCGACATCGGCGAGATGCAACCTACGAAGCGGCCGTCCATAGGCATCAGCGTAGGCATCCGGCGCCGCCGCCGTTGCCGTCGTTAATCGCTCGTCTCGGTGCGGTGCCGTTGTACTGTCGAGGTGTGCAGAGACGAATCATGGGTATCGAGACGGAGTTCGGTGTGACCTGCACCTTTCACGGGCACAGGCGGCTGAGCCCGGACGAGGTTGCGCGGTACCTGTTCCGGCGGGTGGTGTCGTGGGGTCGTAGCTCCAACGTGTTTCTTCGCAACGGTGCACGCCTCTACCTCGATGTCGGGTCGCACCCGGAGTATGCGACCGCCGAGTGCGATGACCTCATCCAGTTGGTCAACCACGACCGGGCCGGCGAGCGGGTCCTCGAAGAACTGTTGATCGACGCCGAACAGCGGCTGACCGAAGAGGGCATCGGCGGCGACATCTATCTGTTCAAGAACAACACCGATTCGGCCGGAAATTCGTACGGGTGCCACGAGAACTTCCTCGTCGCGCGCGCCGGGGAGTTCTCGCGCATCTCCGACGTTCTGCTGCCGTTCCTGGTCACTCGTCAGCTCATCTGTGGCGCCGGCAAGGTTCTCCAGACCCCAAAGGCGGCAACCTTCTGTCTGTCGCAGCGTGCCGAGCACATCTGGGAAGGCGTGTCATCGGCGACGACGCGGTCGCGTCCGATCATCAACACGCGCGACGAGCCTCACGCAGACGCCGAGAAGTACCGACGCCTGCACGTCATCGTCGGCGACTCCAACATGTCGGAGACGACCACGATGCTGAAGGTGGGCACTGCGGCGCTCGTCCTGGAAATGATCGAGGCGGGAGTGTCCTTCCGCGACTTCGCCCTCGACAATCCGATTCGGGCCATCCGCGAGGTGAGCCACGACGTGACCGGCCGCCGCCAGGTACGTCTGGCCGGAGGCCGGCAGGCGAGCGCACTCGATATTCAGCGTGAGTACCATGCGCGCGCGGTCGAGCACCTGCAGAACCGCGAACCCGACACCACGGTCGAACAGGTGGTGGATCTCTGGGGTCGCATGCTCGAAGCCGTGGAGTCGCAGGATTTCGCCAAGGTGGATACCGAAGTCGACTGGGTGATCAAGCGGAAGCTCTTCCAGCGGTACCAGGACAGGCACGGCTTCGAACTGTCCGACCCGAAGATCGCTCAGCTCGATCTCGCCTACCACGACATCAAGCGTGGACGCGGCGTGTTCGATGTGCTGCAGCGTAAGGGTCTTGCCAAACGGGTCACCGAGGACGAGACGATCGAGGACGCCGTCAACAATCCGCCGCAGACCACCCGTGCGAAGCTTCGGGGTGAGTTCATCTCGGCGGCTCAAGAGGCCGGACGGGACTTCACCGTCGACTGGGTGCACCTCAAGCTCAACGACCAGGCTCAGCGAACTGTGCTGTGTAAAGACCCGTTCCGGTCGGTCGACGAGCGAGTGGAGCGGCTGATCGCCTCGATGTGAGGGCAGTTCACCTACTAAGCTGCCGGACGTGGCGACTTCAAAGATCGAGCGGTTGATGAATTTGGTCATCTGCCTGCTGTCCACTCGACAGTTCCTGACCGCGGAGAAGATTCGCGAGAGCGTGGCCGGGTACGACGACTCGGCGAGCTACGAAGCGTTCAGTCGAATGTTCGAGCGAGACAAGAACGAATTGCGTGACCTGGGCATACCGCTCGAGACCGGGCAGGCTTCGCGGTACGGGTCGGTGGAGGGCTACCGGATCAATCGGGATGCGTACGAACTGCCCGAGATCGAACTGACCAGTGAGGAATCGGCAGCTGTGGCCGTGGCTGTTCGGTTGTGGGAATCGCCCGAGCTGATCGCGGTGGCCCAGGGGGCGCTGCTCAAGTTGCGGGCGGCGGGCGTGCAGGTGGATCCGGAGTCGCCGCGGGCCCCCGTCACGGCGGTGCCGGCACGCACCCGCGGATCGGAGCCTGCCTTGGGGAAGCTGCTCGCTGCCATCGATGCCGGCCGCGCGGTGCGATTCCAGCACCGCAGCGCATTGAACGAGCCGTTCGTCCAGCGGTCGGTCGAGCCGTGGGGTGTGGTGACAGCCCACGGCCGGTGGTATCTGGTGGGACACGACGTCGATCGTGATGCCGTTCGGACGTTCCGCCTGTCGCGCATCGACGACGACGTCACCGAATACGGTCCGGCCGGAGCCGTGCACAAGCCCGGGGGCACGGATCTTCGTGACATCGTGGAGAGGGTCACCGCATCCGGTGCTGTCACGGGCACGGCCACGGTGTGGGTGGCGAACGAACGCGCCTACGAATTGCGACGCCTCGGCACGGAAGTGGGGGAGCGCGAGCTTGCCGGCCGCGCAGGGACCTTGTTGTCGGTGCCCGTGCGGTCGCGTGATTGGCTTGCACGAGTCGTAGCCGGACATGGAGTCGACGCATTGGTACTCGAACCTCCGGAGCTGCGACAGGAGGTTCTCGCAAGGCTGACGGCGTCAGCCGACGAGGTCACAACCACGGAAGGGGCGTCCTGATGGCGGAGTCCACCAGTAGGACGCCGAAGATCAAGGGCAGCAAGCTGTCGACACGGCTCGGACGACTTCTCAACCTGGTGCCCTACTTTCTGGCGAACCCG
Source organism: Rhodococcus sp. (in: high G+C Gram-positive bacteria) (assembly GCA_012514505.1). Classification (GTDB taxonomy): domain Bacteria; phylum Actinomycetota; class Actinomycetes; order Mycobacteriales; family Mycobacteriaceae; genus Rhodococcus_F. The sequence continues at coordinate 8,503 of JAAZAD010000283.1, forward strand.
GGCATCAGCGCCGCGGAGGCCTCGGCCGAACTGGGGGTCACAACCGACCAGCTGATGACCGACCTCGACCAGTTGTGGATGTGCGGACTTCCCGGATACGGTCCCGGCGATCTGATCGACCTGTCATTCTCCGAAGCAAGCATCGAGGTCACCTTCTCCGCCGGCATCGATCGTCCGTTGCGACTGACGCCGACGGAGGCCACGGCGCTTCTCATCGCCTTGCGCTCGTTGGTCGAAATGCCGGGAACGGTCGACCCGTCGGCGGCGTTGCGGGCCATCGCCCGCATCGAGAATGCTGCGGGGACCGCGGCCGCCCACCCGGAATCCGCGGGCAACGGTGGTGACGGCATCGCCGCCGAACAGGTGTCGGAGAGCCCCACTGCGGCCACCGTGCGCTCGGCATTGCGCGACGGAACCGCGCTGCACATGACCTACTACTCCGCATCGCGCGATCAAGTCAGCGAACGAAGCGTGGACCCCGTCCGATTGGTCCTTGTCGACGGACACAGCTATCTGCAGGCCTGGTGCCGCCAGGCTGAAGGTGTTCGGTTGTTCAGGCTCGACCGCATCGACGCGGTCACTGTGCTGAGCGAACCTTCCGCGCCCCCGCAACAAGCACTGGACGACGGCACGCACCTCGAACTGTTCAGCGGTGACTCGTCGCTCCCACAAGCGCGGCTGCGTATCGCGGCGGACAGCGCATGGGTGATCGACTACTATCCGATGGAAGTTGTCGACATCGCTGCGAACGGCACGGTCGAAGCCACCATGAACTACGCGACGCTGGATTGGATGGCTCGACTCGTCCTGGGGTTCGGCTCCGGCATCACCGCGCTGGCACCCGCAGAACTGGTCGACGAAGTTCGTAGCCGCGCGTCACGCGCACTGTCCGTGTACGACGCGATCGGAAGGTGACATGCGCGTTCCACGGCGAGTGACCGTGTTCGGGGCCGGAAGTGTGGGTTGCTACCTCGGCGGCAGGTTGGCGGCTGCCGGGAACCGCGTGACCTTCATCGGACGTCCGCGCGTCGGCGACGAATTGGCCGGCCACGGCCTGCATCTGACCGACCTCTACGGCGGGGACCATCGAGTCGAACCGGCCGACTTCAGGTTTCACACCAGCGTCGAGGACTGCGGTCAGGATGCGGCAGCGTCGGGCGGTGTGGCGGCGGACGTCGTCATCGTATCCGTGAAATCCGCCGACACTCACGAGACTGCACGGCGCATCCGTCCCCTCGTCGGCCCGAACACCGTAGTTCTCAGCACACAGAACGGTATCGGGAACGCGGAGGTCCTCCGCGCAGCGCTTGCCGACGGAATCGTGTTGGCAGCGATGGTCCCGTTCAACGTGCTCCGACGCGGGGGCGGAATCTTTCATCAAGGCTCCGCCGGCGAACTCGAGGCCCAGTCGCACCCGGCGTTGGACCCGATAGCCGCGATGTTCGCCGACGCAGGTCTGCCGATTCGGGCGCGAAAGAATTTCGACGCCGTGCAGTGGGGCAAGCTGTTGCTCAACTTGAACAACCCGCTGAATGCGCTGTCCGGACTGCCGCTACGCGAAGAGTTGGCCCAGAGGTCCTACCGCACGGTGTTGGCTCTCGCCCAGGCCGAGGCGCTTGGCGTGCTGGAGGCGCGAGGAATACGTCCGGCCCGCGTCACCGTGCTGCCGGCCCGCTGGCTGCCCCGAGTTCTCGGTGTCCCGGACCCGCTGTTCCGCGTCCTAGGTAGGCGGATGCTCGAGATCGACCCGATGGCGCGGTCCTCGATGTGGGAGGACCTCGAAGCAGGTCGGCGGACCGAGGTGGATTGGATCAGCGGTGAGGTCGTACGCCTTGCCGAGAAGTCCGGGCTCAGCGCACCGGTGAACGCCCGGCTCGTGGAGCTGATCCGGGACGCCGAGTCGGGTGGGAAACGCCAGTGGTCGGGGGAGGAACTGTTGGCACATCTCTCCGTGAGTGCTTAGCAAGTCCACAGACTCCTCGACCGCTCACAGCGGGGGAGGAAACGAGCAGGTGAACGGTAGCTGGCGGAGTTGATTCGGACAGCGGGGCGCCCGCTCTGTCCGGTAGCATTGCGGCCAACTGATCTATTGGAGGTTTCACATGGGAGCCATGAGCCCCTGGCACTGGGCAGTCGTCGCAGTGGTCTTTCTCATCCTGTTCGGCTCGAAGAAGTTGCCCGATGCCGCCCGCGGACTCGGCCGGTCGCTGCGCATCTTCAAGAGTGAGGTCAAGGAGATGCAGAACGACGGCGCCTCGCGCCCGGAGAACTCGGGGTCCGATAGCGGCGCTGCACAGTCCCCCGAACTCCCTTCGGGACAGGCGACTGCGGCTGCGCCACCGTCTGCTGGGCAGCACACAGAGCCAAAGTCGGCGTAGTTCCACAGGCGCCACACCGGGGTGAGCACGTTTCACCCCGGTTGAGTGCTGACCGAACGACCTCCTCCTGCTGACCGAGAATCAGGGCCCCACGTGCGCATTCCGTTCGATCCCCGTCGTAGCAAGAGACGGACCAATCCTGACGGCACCATGTCGTTGGTCGATCACCTGTACGAGCTGCGGACGCGGCTGTTGCTGTCGATCCTGGCGATCGTCGTCACCACAGTGGTGGGTTTCTTCTGGTACGCGCATCAGGTCCTCGGCATCGACAGCCTGGGCGAACTGCTTCGGGGACCCTACTGTTCGCTGCCCGACAGCAGCCGCGCCGATCTCAGTTCGGACGGCACCTGCCGCCTGCTGGCCACAGGGCCGTTCGAACAGTTCTTGCTCCGCTTCAAGGTCGCCATCACGGCCGGCATCGTTCTGGCGTGTCCCGTGTGGCTCTATCAGTTGTGGGCATTCATCACACCGGGCTTGTACGTGAAGGAACGCCGCTACGCGGTGGGGTTCGTGGTCTCGGCGGCATTGCTGTTCGTTTCGGGAGCAGTGCTGGCCTACCTCGTGGTCGCCAAGGCATTGCACTTCCTCCTCACCATCGGCGACAACGTGCAGATCACGGCGCTCGGCGGCAACGAGTATTTCGGGTTCATCATCAACCTGCTCATCATTTTCGGTGTCAGCTTCGAGATCCCGCTGCTGATCGTGGCGTTGAACGTCGTTGGCGTATTGCCGTACGCAAAGCTGAAAGCGTGGCGGCGGGGTCTGATCTTCGGCCTGTTCGTGTTCGCGGCGATCGCGACGCCCGGTCAGGACCCCTTCTCCATGTTGGTGCTGGCGCTGGCGCTCACCCTGTTGTTCGAGCTCGCGGTACAGGTGGCGCGCCTGAATGACCGCAGGAAGGCCCGCAAGGGCGGCGATTGGGACGCTGTGGGCGACGACGAAGCATCCACTATCGGCAGCCCGAGCAGCCTGGACGAGCAGTTCGACGACGCACCGCGTACCTCGCACGCGGAACGCGGACAGGATTTCTCCGATACCTTGTGACAACCTGGCGGGGTGGCTGTGACACCTGAGGACCCGACGCTCGGACCGCAGCTCGATCCGTTCGCGACACAACTGGGATTCGAGTTGGATCCGTTCCAGATCGAAGCCTGCCGTGCGCTCGAATCCGGACACGGCGTCCTGGTGTGCGCGCCGACCGGTGCGGGCAAGACCGTGGTAGGCGAATTCGCCGTACACCTCGCATTGGGTGCGGGTCGCAAGTGTTTCTACACGACCCCGATCAAGGCGCTCAGTAATCAGAAGTATTTCGAGCTCGTGGAGCGGTATGGCGCTGACGAGGTGGGGTTGCTGACCGGCGATTCGAGTATCAACTCGGACGCTCCCGTGGTTGTGATGACCACAGAGGTGCTGCGCAACATGCTGTATGCGGACTCTCCCGCGTTGCGCGGACTGTCTCATGTGGTGATGGACGAGGTGCACTTCCTGGCCGACAGGTTCCGCGGTGCGGTGTGGGAGGAAGTCATTCTCCATCTGCCGGAGGATGTGCGCTTGGTCAGTCTTTCGGCGACGGTCAGCAATGCCGAGGAGTTCGGCGCCTGGATGGAGACCGTTCGCGGCGACACCACGGTTGTCGTCGACGAGACGAGACCGATTCCGCTGTGGCAGCACATTCTGGTCGGTCGCCGCCTGTTCGACCTGTTCGATGTACGTGCTTTGCGTGCCGACCCGACCGAGCGCGCCGACCCGAGCAAGAAGGAACTGGTCGTCGATCAGGATCTGGTCCGGTATGTGAAACAGCGCCAGATGCAGGATCGCGAAGACCGGTGGGAGCCGCGCGGTCGTGGTCGCGGTCAGCGTGGGGGACCTCGTGGCGGATTCGGGGGCCGCAGCACCTTCCGTCCCCTGCCTCGCCCCGAGGTGATCGCTCGCCTCGACGACGAGGGTCTTCTCCCGGCCATCACCTTCATCTTCAGCAGAGCAGGCTGCGATGCTGCACTCGGTCAGTGCTTGCGTTCACGGCTCGACCTGACGACGGAAGAGCAAGTCGTCGAGATCCGCGAGATCATCGACAAACACACCTCGGACCTGCCTCGTGGCGATCTCGAAGTTCTCGGGTACTGGGAGTGGCGGAAGGCTCTCGAGCGCGGCCTCGCTGCCCACCACGCCGGCATGCTGCCCGTATTCCGTCAGACGGTCGAGGAGCTGTTCGTCAAAGGCCTCGTGCGTGCGGTGTTCGCCACCGAAACGTTGGCATTGGGAATCAACATGCCTGCGCGGACCGTCGTGCTCGAACGACTCGTCAAGTACAACGGTGAAACGCACGCCGAAATGACGCCGGGCGAGTACACACAGTTGACGGGGCGCGCGGGCCGACGGGGAATCGACGTCGAGGGTCACGCGGTGGTGCTGTGGCAGCCGGGCGTGGAGCCGGTCGATGTCGCCGGGCTGGCGTCCACCCGAACGTTCCCGCTGCGCAGCTCGTTCCGGCCCGCATACAACATGACCATCAACCTCGTAGATCGGATGGGCGTCGTCGAGTCGCGGTCGCTGCTGGAGCGTTCGTTCGCCCAGTTCCAGGCCGACCGATCGGTGGTGGGCATGATCCGGGGGATCGAGAAGAACGAGGTGGCGGTGCGTGAACTTCGCGAACGCCTCGGTGGTGAAGACAGCGAGTACCTGGAATACGTTGCGCTGAAGGACGAGTTGAGTCGGCGCGAGAAGTCGCTCGAACAAGAAGGCCGAGCCGAACGGCGAACGGCGTCCGCCGAGGCGCTCTCCACGTTGCGGCGCGGAAACATCGTGGGTTTGACGGTGGGACGGCATTCCGGACTCGCTGTGGTGTTGGAACCGGACCACGATCGCGACGACCCGCGGCCCGTGGTGCTCACTGCAGACAAATGGTCTGGTCGCGTCTCGGCCGCGGATTTCCCGGAGCCGGCCAGGGTGCTCGGTGCCATGCGGCTGCCGAAACGCTTCGATCACCACACAGCGCGTGGTCGACGTGATCTGGCGTCCGCGCTGCGCAGTACGGGCATTGTGGTGCCCGGCCGGAAGAAGCGGAAGAAGTCCGGTGCATCGGACGCCGAGGTCACGCGCCTACGTAAGGCGATTCGGCAGCACCCTTGCCACAACTGGCCCGAACGTGAACAGCTGGCCAGGCTGGGGGAGCGGCACAACCGACTGGCGCGCGAGACGGACACGATGCGGCAGAAGGTGGCGGCGACCACGAACTCGCTCGCGAGGACCTTCGACCGCATCCTCGCCCTACTCACGGAGCGCAAGTACGTGACGACCGGCGAGCACCCGGAGGCAACCGAGGACGGCACGAGGCTGAGTCGGATCTATTGCGAAAGCGATCTGCTGGTAGCCGAATGCCTGCGCCAAGGCGTGTGGAAGGGGCTCGATGCGCCGGAGCTGGCTGCCGTCGTGTCCTCGGTCGTGTACGAGTCACGACGAGAAGGCGACACCACGGACTACGCGCCGACGGGGCCGTTACGTCACGGTCTGGCGGAAACGGTTCGGGTGTGGCGTGAACTGCGCTCAGACGAGATTCGGCTCAAACTTCCGCCCACACGTGAGCCGGATCTGGGCTTCGCTTCGGCGATCTACCAGTGGGCGAGCGAGAACTCGCTCATGGAGGCGCTCATCGCCGCCGGTGACCACGGGCGGGCGCTGTCTGCCGGGGATTTCGTGAGGTGGTGCCGACAGGTGATCGACCTGCTCGAGCAGGTTCGCTCGACGTCCCCCGACCCCGACGTCGCGAAGGCTGCAGGTCGAGCCGTGGCAACCATCCGTAGGGGAGTGGTCGGTGTGGACGCAGGGTGATTTCGCACCTGTGGTTGGATTCCGCACGTGGTGTGATCCGGATGCTGTCCGACGCTCGAATTGAGGGCGGACGCTACGGTGGTTACGACTAGGCAATGCGAGCGGGAGGCGAAGATGAGCGGCCCTTACGGACGGAACGACCCGAATGGGCAGTGGGCGCAGGGAGGCAACCCCGATCCCAATGGGGGAAACGGTGCACCGCAGTTTGGTCAGCCCGCCCAGCCGCCCACCCAGGGCCAGCCGCCCGCACAGGGGCAGCCGCAGTTCGGCCAGCCTCCGCAGTGGGCTGGTCAGCCTCCGCAGTGGGCTGGTCAGCCTCCGCAGTGGGCCGGCCAACCCCAGCAACCCCAACCTCAGCCCCAGCAACAGCAATCGCAGTGGGCTCAGCAGTCGGGGAAGAACCCGGATCAGCAGTGGGGTGAGCAGCAGCAGTGGGGTCAGCAACCAGGGCAACCACAGTGGGGTCAGCAGCCCGGGCAGACGCCCGCGAAGAATTCGAAAGCACCGTTGTTCATCGGCCTCGGCATCTTCGTGCTGCTCTTGGCTATCGCCGGAGCGGTGGTCGCCGGTCTTACTCTCCGAACCAACACGCTAGATCAGGAAGCCGCACAGGCCGGCGTCGCGAAGATCGTGACCGAGTCCTACGGAGCCGAACAGGTCGAGGGCGTCTCCTGCCCCGCCGGTCAAGAACTGCAAGAGGGTGCGAGCTTCGAATGTGACCTCACGGTCGACGGCACCATGAAGCAGGTCACGGTGACGTTCACCGACGACGAGGGAACCTACGAAGTCAGTCGACCCAGCTAGGCGTGCGCCGCTGCGGCCACTGCCAGTGCCTTCGTCAGACGCTCGACGGAATTCTGTATCCCGAGTTCGTCGGCCAACGCGTTGAGTCGGTCGGTGTCGGCAGGTTCGGCGGGCAACCGGTCGGGTCGTGACCTCGAGACGTCTGCGTCGGTGACCACGCGGACCACAGGCAGTGCCGCGTCGAGATAGTCGGCGGCAGCGTTCATCTTGGCCCGTATGCCGTTCGCCATATCCGAATCGGGATCGGCGACAGCCGCTCTCAGTGCCTCCAGTGAACCGAACCTTTGCAGCAAGGTGGACGCTGTCTTTTCACCGACACCGCGCACGCCCGGGAGTCCGTCGGAAGCGTCTCCGCGCAATGTGGCCAGTTCCGCGTAGGCCGGTCCGGCCCGGTGGGCGGGCACCCCGTACTTTGCGGCAACCTCTTCGGGGCCGAACAGTTCGGCCTTGGCGAGTCCGCGCACCACGTACAGAACTCGCACCGGAACGGGGTCGTCGGACACCACCTGTAGGAGGTCCCGGTCCCCGCTGACCACGACCACCACGTCCTTCTTCTCCTGCGCAGCAAGAGTTCCCAGTACGTCGTCGGCTTCCAAGCCTTCGGCGCCCGCAGTTGCGATCCCGAACGCGTCGAGTACGTCCATGATCATGTCGACCTGTGGTGTGAGGGTGTCGGGGACTTCCTCGTACGCGCCGTCGGACTCTTCGGCGACCCGGTGCGCTTTGTAGGTCGGCACCGCGTCCACACGGAACTGGGGCCGCCAGTCCAAGTCGAGGCAGACAGCCAAGCGTGAGGGCTGATGCTTCGTGATGAGGGCGGCGACCATGTCGGTGAAACCGCGCACGGCGTTGACCGGTCGTCCGTCCGGTGCCGTGATCGAGTCGGGGAGCGCGAAGTACGCACGAAACCAGAGGCTGGCACCGTCGAGGACAAGGAAGGGTCCACTCATGGGTCTCCATCCTGCCAAACGGCGCTAACGTGTGGGCCATGAGTACTCATGCCGGAGCCAGCACTCGATTCTCTTCAGCGGTCTACGCCGATCGTCTCGCCCGGTCCGCGGCGGCTGCCGGGGAAGCGGGCTTGGACGCCCTCCTGATCACACCCGGCCCCGACCTGCAGTACTTGTTGGGATCGCACGCCGCATCGTTCGAGCGGCTCACGTGTCTGGTGATTCCGTCGAACGGCGACCCTGCTTCGGTGGTGGTGCCCCGTCTCGAACTCGCGGCGCTGAACGATTCGGCCGTGGGCGAGCTCGGTCTGGCGACCGTGGACTGGGTCGACGGTGTGGATCCCTACTCGATCGTCGCCGATGGGTTGCCGCACCCGGCGCGGGTGGCCGTGGCGGACGCGATGCCTGCCCTGCACCTGGTGCCGCTCGCGGCGAGCTTAGGTGCGCTACCCGTACTGGCGACGGACGTGCTGCGCGAATTGCGCATGATCAAGGACAACGAGGAAATCGAAGCACTGCGCAGGGCAGGCCAGGCGATTGACCGCGTTCATGCACGTATGGGCGAGATTCTCGTCGTCGGACGTACCGAGCGGCAGGTCGAGGCAGACATCACGGCAGCGATCCTCGAAGAAGGGCACACCGAGGCCGCGTTCGTGATCGTCGGGTCCGGGCCGCACGGTGCCGACCCGCATCATGAGGTGTCCGACCGTGTGATCGAAAAGGGCGACGTGGTCGTCATCGACATCGGGGGCCCGGTGGAACCGGGATACAACTCCGACTGCACCCGCACCTACAGCATGGGTGAGCCGCATCCGGACGTTGCAGCAAAGTATGCGGTGCTCGAAGAAGCCCAGAAAGCAGCAGTCGATCTGATCCGGCCCGGAGTGACCGCGGAAGCAATCGATGCAGCCGCACGTAATGTTCTGGCCGCGCAAGGACTCGCGGAGTATTTCGTGCACCGCACCGGACACGGCATCGGCTTGTCGGTACACGAGGAGCCCTACATCGTCGAAGGAAACATCGACGAGCTCGCCGAGGGAATGGCCTTCAGCGTCGAGCCGGGAATCTACTTCCGTGGTGAATGGGGTGCCCGCATCGAAGACATCGTCATCGTCACTGCGGGCGGTTGCGAACCGGTTAATGTTCGCCCCCATGGACTGACCGTTCTCAGCTGATTACTGTTGTCCAACCTCATCGGTTAGTAGGCTGGACGGTCGCTGGCCGCTCGACTCTCGGCGCCCACGGTGAAGTCAACTGCAGGCGTCAGCCCGAGGTCTCTGGTCGGATCTGCCGGTCGGCCGCTATCGGCTCGAGGGTTTCGGGATCGAGCACGATCGACCACTGATAACGGCCCTCAGCTCTGATGGTGGCGGCAGCAGCAACAGACAGGTCATCAACGGCCCGGAGAAGGTCTTCTCTCCCTTCTGATCGCCAAACAGAACGGGCGGGTGGATTGTGGGCGTTCCACCGGTACATCTCCATGTCTACCCGGGTACTGACCAGGACCGTCTCCCCGTGATCGTCGGTGTCGAGGTCGTGCAACAACTCCGAAAAGAGCGGCAAATCCTGTCGGCGCTGCACAGCGGCCCGCAAGGTAGCGACCGAGAGGTGCTGGTACTGCGGCGGCGCCACCGACTTGTCAGGTCCTCGGTAAACGCCATCGGAATCGGCAGCGTCGACGAAATCGACGAAGTCCATGTTCGCGATCGACAGATTCGATTCGATCGATTCGATCCCGGGCTGTGTCACCCGCACCGTCTGACCACCCGCGTCGCCGGCTGCGGCACTGCCGGTATCGACCACGAGGAGTGGGTGTTCCGGATCCTCCATCGTGCGGCGGTCCGCCACAAAGACATAGAACTGATCCCCCGGCACGATCTGCAACAAGTCATTGACGGTCAACCCGTCGAACCGGTGATCATCGACCACCGTGAACGGTAGGTAGTAGGGTTCGTCCTCCTCCCCATCCCCGGTCGAACGCAAAGCCGACTGCCACAAAGCATCGTTCGAAAAATCAGTGCGAATCAGCAGCGACTGGCCATCAGGAAACTGCGTGTCCATGACAGCACGATACGTGTGATCAGGCCGTCGAGTCAGGGCGACTGTCCGCCGTGATCAGTCACGCTTTTGCATAGTTCCCTTTGCCACGCGGGCGAATTGGAGCAGCGCGATGCCGCTCAGGCCGTAGAACAAGACCGTGTAGGGCCAGGGGCTGTGAGTGGTCATCTCGAATCGAGGCTCGGCCTTGGTCCAGTACGTACATTGGACTCCGACAGGGAACAGTTCGTAGCCGTGGGACCAGCCGATTCCGGGATGGAACGTGCTCACGATATCCGGATCTGCCGGTGGCAGCCGGTCGGTTGGGAAGCCGTCTGGAACGTCTCCGTCGCGCACAGCGCACGTATAGCCCGGATAGTCGTTGTAGTCAGCGAGACCTGCGGCGGCGAGAACACACAGCGCAGCGACAAACAATACGAACACCGACGTGACAGTGGCAAGACGACGAGCGCCGTATGGTCGGGCGCGAAATGCGTTCACGATGGCGAGGTCGTCACGAACGCAGCGCCGCCGAACCGAGGATCCGGGTGACCGCGATTTCCACCACGACCCGGTTGGGATTCTCTCTCGGCTGCCGATACCGGGCGGCGTACCTGTTCTCGGCGTCCGTGACGGATTCCGGGTCGGTGAGGACTCGGGTTGGGCCCTCGAGGGTGAGCCAACGGGGACCTTCCACCTGACTGACGGCGGCGTAGCCACCTCGTTCCGCATTGATCGCCTTCTGCGATCCGGCATTGGTGATCACCCGTGCCAGTCCGTGCTCCTGGTCCCAGGTGAATCCGACCGCGACGACGTGTGGTGTGCCGTTCTTGCGCAGGGTGGTCAGCGTCCCGAGGTGATACTCGGCGAGGAAAGCCAGCGCGGCATCGTTCAAACGGAGCGGTTTGTCGGGGGTGCGATCCATACCCAAACGGTAATCCAGGACTATTGAGGGGTGAGCGTGGGATCGAGAAGGAAAGAGCTGCCCGAGGGCGCAGTGCTGCTGCTGGGCGGCCGCAGTGAGATTGGCCTCGAGATCGTCACACGTCTGGCGCCCGGACGCACGATCATCCTGGCTGCTCGACGCAGTCACCAACTGGAGACCGAGCGGCAACAACTGCTGGACGCGGGCGCAGGCGCGGTGGTGTGCACCGAGTTCGACGCGGACAAAGTGGACGAGCATGAGTCATTTCTCTCATCGGTGGCGGCCGAACACGGGCCATTGGCGGTCACGGTCCTGGCCTTCGGCATCCTCGGTGACCAGGAACGCGCAGAGCGCGATGCCGGCCACGCCGTTCAGGTCGTCCACACCGACTTCGTCGCCCAGGTGAGCGTGCTGACCCACCTGGCGAATCTGCTTCGAACACAGGGCGCCGGCCGCATCGTGGTGTTCTCGTCGATCGCGGGTGTGCGGGTACGCCGGGCGAACTACGTTTACGGTTCGGCGAAGGCAGGACTCGACGGTTTCGCGAGCGGACTCGGCGACGCACTGCACGACACCGGGGTGTCGCTGATGCTCGTACGTTCCGGCTTCGTGATCGGACGGATGACCGAAGGGATGTCGCCCGCACCGATGTCGAGCACGCCCGGTCAGGTGGCCGACGCAGTGGTGGACGGGTTGCGGCGTGGGGCGATCCGCGTGACGGTCCCGGGGAAGCTGCGTTTGGCGTTCTTCGTGATGCGGCTGGTTCCACAATCCATCTGGCGACGGATGCCACGATGACGGAGATCGTTGTCGTCGGGATCGGGGCAGACGGCTGGGACGGTCTGTCTCCCGCCGCGCAACGTGAGGTCGGCGCCGCGGAGGTGCTGATGGGATCGTCCCGCCAGTTGGATCTGGTGCCGGATTCCGACGCGAAGCGGGTGGCGTGGCCGTCGCCGCTCGTTCCCGCATTGCCGAGGCTGATGGCGGAGTACGCGGACCGTTCGGTGTGCGTACTGGCGAGTGGCGACCCGATGTTCCACGGCATCGGCGTGACCCTCACGGACCTGCTGGGCGCGGATCGCGTTCGGATCGTCCCGCACCCGTCCTCCGCGGCTCTGGCCTGTGCGCGCATGGGGTGGCCCGCACACGAAACTCCGGTGCGCAGCGTGGTTTCTCGGGCGCTCGAGAGTGTCCTGCCGGACCTGCGCGAAGGCGGGCGTCTGCTGGTCCTCGGTCGCGACCAAGACACTCCGGCACAGCTTTCCGCGTTGTTGACCGCACACGGCTTCGGCGGCACACGCATGACGGTGCTCGCCGAGCTCGGGGGCGAGAATGAGTCCCGCGCCGAGGGCCTCGCCCGAACGTGGTCGCACGAGCCATCGACCGCATTGAACGTGATGGTACTCGAGTGCAGCGCCGACATCGACGCCGGACGACTGGGACGACTACCCGGTCTGCCGGACAGCGTTTACTCGGGCGACGGACAGATGACGAAGCAGGAGATTCGAGCGCTGACTCTGTGCGCGCTGGCACCGGCCCCGGGTGAATTGTTGTGGGACGTGGGCGGCGGCTCCGGAACCATCGCGATCGAGTGGATGCGGACGCACCCGCGGTGTCGGGCGGTGTCGTTCGAGCGTGAGAGCGACAGGTGCGACCAGATTCGAAGCAACGCGGTCGAACTCGGTGTTCCGGACCTGATTGTCGGCGGCGAAGCGCCCGCCGCGTTCTCATCGGCGGGGTCGGTCCCGGACGCGATCTTCGTCGGTGGCGGTGTCACACAGGACGGGATGCTCGATCGATGTTGGGCGGCACTTCCTGACGGCGGCCGTCTTGTCGCCAACGCAGTCACCGCAGAATCTGAAGCGTTGCTTCTCGCGTGGTACGCCGCACAGGGTGGGCAGCTACGAAAGTTTCAGGTGTACAGGGGTGAGCCGCTCGGCGAGTTCACCTCGTGGCGACCGCAACTGCCGGTCGTGCAGTGGTCGGTGACGAAGCGAGAGAAGGGCGAACGACGATGACCGTGTACTTCATCGGTGCCGGACCAGGTGCGGCAGATCTCGTGACCGTGCGCGCGCAGCGCATCATCGCGAGCAGTCCGGTGTGCTTGTATGCGGGCAGTCTCGTTCCGACCGAACTGCTGGCGGAATGCCCACCAGATGCTCGGCTAATCGACACTGCGCGACTGAGTCTCGACGAGATCACTGCCCTCCTGATCGAAGCGCACGAGGCCGGTGACGATGTTGCCCGGCTGCACTCCGGAGATCCCTCGATCTACAGCGCTGTGGCGGAACAAGCACGCCGCCTCGACGCCGCAGGCGTTCCGTACACGATGGTGCCGGGCGTTCCCGCCTTCACTGCGGCTGCCGCATCTCTGGGGCGTGAGCTGACCGTTCCCGGTGTGTCGCAGTCGATCGTGCTGACACGAGTGTCGACGTTGTCGACCGCGATGCCCGAAGGTGAAGACCTGCGCACTCTCGGTCGTAGCGGTGCCACCATGGTCATCCACCTCGGGGCGCATCGCATCGAGCAGATCGTCGAGGAACTGTCGGACAACTATGGCACCGACTGCCCGGCAGCGGTCGTGGCATTCGCGTCGCGGCCCGACGAAATCGTGCTGCGGGGAACGTTGGCGACCCTCCTCGACCAGGTGCAGGAAGCAGGCATTACCAAGACCGCAGTGGTGATCGTAGGCAGAGCACTCGCTGCCGAGGGGTTCCCGGACAGCTACCTGTATTCCGCCACCCGCTCGCGTGCTACCCACTGACCGTGCCGCGCATTCTGATTCTCGGCGGTACGGGGGAAGCTCGTGCGCTTGCGGCCGCGCTCACGGATATGCCTGGCATCGATCTGGTGTCGTCGCTCGCTGGGCGTGTGGCGAACCCGATTCTGCCGCCCGGTGAGGTCCGTTCCGGGGGATTCGGAGGTGCGGACGGACTGACGCGGTGGATTCGGGAGCAGGCGATAGACGCGATTGTCGACGCGACTCATCCTTTCGCCGCGCAGATCACCACGAATGCGGTACTTGCAGCAGACCGATGCGGCACTCCGCTCGTCGTTCTGCGGCGGCCCGAATGGCAGGCGCCCGTTAACGCGCAGTGGAACCTCGTGTCCGACACCGCGGCCGCTGCGGAACTGCTTCCTTCGGTCGGAACCCGAGCGTTCCTCACCATTGGCCGGCAAGGGGTCGATGCTTTCGCTGGGATGGCCACGATGTGGTTTCTGGTGCGTGCGATCGATCCACCCGAAGGGAAGATGCCTCCCCGGGCCGAACTCACCCTGGCTCGTGGTCCCTTCACAGTGGCCGGAGAAACCTCACTGATGCGGCAGCGCCGGATCGACGTACTGGTCACCAAGAACAGTGGGGGAGAGCAGACGGCAGCGAAGCTGGAAGCAGCTGAGCGTCTCGATATTCCGGTAGTCGTGATCGAGCGTCCACCGCTGCCTGCCGGTGTTTCGACGGTGGATGACGTGTCAGGAGCTGCCGCCTGGGTCGCAGCAATCACATAACGAAACAGTTGCGACACGGTGTCGAAAGCATCACATAACCCCAGAACTGAACACTTTTCACTTCAGCCACTCGGATAGTCGTCAGTCGTACGTCTATTACGTTGGCTGACAACGCAACGTTGCCGGCAAGCCTATTTCCGCAGATGCGGAAAGGATTGAGCCAGCATGATCGAACGCAGAACGAGAAAGCTCATAGCGGGCCTGATCATGGTCTTCGGAGCGATTTGTGCCGCGGTGCTGGGGCTGGGCGCCGGAACCGCCGCAGCCGCACCGCACAACTGGGAAGAAGTCGCGCAATGCGAAAGCGGCGGCGACTGGACCACGAACACCGGAAACGGCTTCTTCGGCGGATTGCAGTTCCACCCGGAAACCTGGCGGTCCCACGGCGGTGAGGGACTTGCGTCGGAAGCCAGCAAAGCCGAGCAGATCCTTGTTGCCGAAAGGGTTCTGAAGACTCAAGGTCCGGGCGCATGGCCGGTGTGCGGCCAGTACCTCACCCTTGCCGAACCTGGTGAAAGTGAGTCGGTCTGGGGTAGTTCGGACGGTACGGGCTCCGACGAGACGGATGTGATTGCGCGAACGGCTCTTGCCGGTGCACGTGAACTTGCCGCAGAGCGAGCGTCGAGCCTGGTCTCCGAGGGGTGACCAGGCTCTCCGCCCGTTACGTGCTCAGTCCTTCAGTGCGTCGACCACGGCTGCAGTCGATTTGGCGATCACGTTGTTGTTGGCCTTGGCGTCGGGAAGGCCGGTGCTGCTGTCGGTGAGGAACACGAGGACGATCGGGTCACCCTCCGGTGTCCACACCACCCCGGCGTCGTTGTTCGTGCCGAATTGTCCACCACCGGTCTTGTCAGCTGCTGTCCAGCCGGTGGGTAGGCCGGCGCGGATGCGTTCGTCCGAGGTGGTGCTGCCGCGCATCCATTCGACGAGCCGCTCACGGTCGGCGTCGGTGAGACCGTCGCCCAGGAGGAGTTCTTCGTAGCCGTCGGCCAACTCGCCAGGAGTGGACGTGTCCCGAGGGTCGCCCCGGAGTGCCTCATTGAGTTCGGTTTCCCAGCGGTCCAGGCGGGTACTGTCGTCGCCCATCTCGCGGGCGATCGCCGTGACTGCGGGCGGCCCACCGATCTCTTCGAGCAGGTAATTGCCGGCGGTGTTGTCGCTACGAGTGAGTGCGGCGTCGGCGAGTTCCGCGAGGGTCATGGTGGTGCCCGCTGCCGGCTCCGTGACGGGGGAGTACTCCACGATCTTGGCGGGGTCGATCATGACTTCCTTCTCGAGCGACGTCTCACCGGCTTCCGCGAGGCGAAGAACCTGCGCGGCCGCATAGGTTTTGAATGTCGAACACATGGCGAAGGATTCGTCGGCGCGATGTTCGTACGTCTCACCGGTGACGGGGTTCAGCGCCGCGAGGCCGATGCGGGTGGAAGTCGAGTTTTCGAGGTCGCGTATTACTGCGTCGAGTTCTTCGTGTTCGTCTGTGACATGAGAGGACGGCGCTGTCGTGTCGGACGTGAGGGGAATGGTGTCAGCACTCGCACACCCGCCGAGAAGCAGGGGCAGTGTGGCAGCGGCAGAAATGGCGGCACGAGATGCTCGGGAGTTCCAGGTCATGCCGAACAATCTCTGACGAAGCGCCGCGATTCACAAATACGATGGCCGCATTCGGGCGAGTCGAGAACGATATAAGCGCAGTTCCACCCATGCGCGTATACGGTCCATCTCATGGACACGAAGAGACCCGCCCGACTGGTTGAATGCCCTTCATGGACCTGATTCGGCATCTGAGCTTTTTCGTTGCGGTGGCGGAGGAAGGGCATTTCGGTCACGCCGCGGAGCGACTCGGTATGACACAACCCCCGCTGTCCCAGGGCATGCGAAGGCTCGAGCAGCGGATCGGCACAGACCTCGTCCATCGTGGCGCGCGTTCGGTGTCGCTCACAGACGCGGGACGAGAACTCCTTCCTAGGGCTCGACTTCTGGTGGCGGATGCTGCGAGGTTCGACGACGAGGCGCGTCGAGTCGCAGGCAGTCCCAGTGCAGCGGTCAGATGGGGTGTCAGCGCCGCCGTTCCGGACGAGATCGTCGTCGGGTGCGTGAAAGCCCTCGGCGGTAAGGACTCTCGCCGCGAAACGCGCGTATCCACCATGACAGCCTCCACCAACGAACTCGTGGATGCGCTCCGAAACGGCGCTCTCGACGTGGCCGTCGTCGATCATCCAGCGATTGTCACGGGTCTCGAATGCGGTCCGGTGCTCTCACTTCGTCGTTGGGTGGTTGTTCCGGAAGGTCATGCCGTCGCGGTCGCGAAGAAGCCACAGCTGCGTATGCTGCAGGGACTGAGCCTGACGACGCGGCCCCGGTCCGACAATCAGCCTGGGCACGACCTACTTCTCGACGTTCTTCGGTCCAAAGGCATCGACCCGGAGGTGCTTGTCTCGAGGGACTTCCGCGACCTTGTCGGTCAGGTTGCCGCGGGTGACTGTTTCGGCGTGACATCGGAGGCACCGCGCTCGATGCCCGGTGTCGTCTGGGTCGACCTGTTGCGCAGCGACCTGGCTGCCCGAATGCGCATCGCGTGGAGGCAGGGCCACGCACCTGACACGGAGATTCGGGCACTCGACCGTGTTCTTCTGAAGGCCGGACGATGAGGACGGACACTGAGAAACAAATCCTGGATGTCTTCGCTGACGCTGGTTGCGTCGGGTGGCTGCACGCGCGCCGCATCGGCACACAGGAAGGTACGACGGGCGGGGAGGTCGGCGTCGGAGCGGACGACTTGGTGGTCACCGCGTCGGTGTACAAGCTGGCATTGCTTCTGGCACTGTGCCGTTCGTTCGAGGCGGGGGAGACCGATCCACGTGCGCGTGTGCGTGTCGAACCCGCCGACTGCACGCCCGGCCCGACTGGTGTGTCGTTGTTTCGGGATCCTGTCACGCTCAGTTGGCGTGACTTGGCCACGTCGATGATGACTGTTTCCGACAACGCCGCAGCTGATCTCATACTCGGTCAGGTGGGTTTGTCGAGCGTCGAATCGATTCTGCTGGACGTCGGTCTCACTCGCACCCGCATAGTGGGAGGCACGGCCGACGCTCATCGCACTCTGGTGATCGACGCACATGCACACACCACCGCCGAAGCCTTCGCGTCGCTCGCTGACAACGACGAGGCGTGGACTGTGTCGGCCTACGATCCGTCGTACGCGAGCGCCACCACGCCGCGTGAGATGACCGACCTGCTCGAGGCGATCTGGACCGACCGGGTGCTGTCTGCGGAGCAGTCGGCCTTCGTGCGCGAAATCATGGCGGCACAGGTGTGGTCGCATCGTATTCGTTCCGGCTTTCCCTACGCGGACGTCACGGTGGCAGGAAAGACAGGAACCATCGGTGCCATTCGTAACGAAGTTGCGGTGGTGAGCTTTCCGGGTGAATTGCCGGTGGCTGTTTCGGTGTTCACGCGCGCGGCACGCGCCGACCCGATGCTGCCACTGGTCGACCAGGCGATCGGGCGGGCAGCTCAGATCGCCGTCACGGAACTCAGGTCCGGCAAGCTGGATTGACGTCAACCAAGCAGCTTCATCCGGACGCGCTGAGTCAGTTGTCCGATGCGGTATTACTGGCGGATCATCTGGGCGATATCGCCGACCACCTTATCGGCCATTTCGTCGATCAGGCACGGCGCTCCGGCGCATCGTGGACGGACATCGGTACGAGCATGGGCGTCAGCAAACAAGCCGCGCAGAAGCGCTTCGTTCCCAAAGGTCCTACGAGTGGGTCGGAACTCGACCCGAATGAGGGCTTCAACCAATTCACGCCGCGGGCACGCAATGTCGTGGTGGCATCCCAGAACGAGGCACGCGACGCCGGCAACGACACGATCGTGCCCGCACACCTGGTGCTCGGACTGCTCAGCGAACCGAGGGGTATCGCGGCGCGCACAATCGTGGATCTGGGTGTCTCGCTCGACGACATCCGGAGTGCCGCAGCAGCGGTGCTACCGGATGCCGCCACGGAGGTGCCGACGCTCATCCCGTTCGACTCCGGCGCAAAGAAGGTCCTGGAACTTACCTTCCGGGAAGCGCTTCGCCTGGGGCACAATCACATCGGAACAGAACACATCTTGCTGGCGCTCCTCGAGCACGAGGACGGGAAGGGCGTTGTATCCGGTCTCGGCATCGCGAAGCCGGCAGCCGAGACACGAATCCTGACATTCGTCGAAGAAGCCGCGCGGGCGCTAGCCGAGGAGTGAGTGTCGAGGCCATTGGAGTTGTCGGTGCCTGCCGTCACAATCGAGGCCATGCAGGTTGAGCAGCACATTTGTTGCTGCCGGTATGTCCGAATGCATACAGTTTTGCCGACAACTTTCACACTTTCTGGGGGATTTCTCTATGACTCGAACCACCTCGATTCGCGCTGCCCGCTTCATGATTGCCGCGACCGTTCCGGTTGCCATGGCGATGGCGTCCGTCAACGTAGCTTCGGCGGCCCCGGTCCAGCCCGGGCTCGCGGCTGAGCATGTCGACCAGACACTTCCGACCCAGCCCGGAATCACAAATCTTCCGGCCCAGCCGGTCGCTCAGGCGCAGTCCATCGCTGGCCCGCTCGAGAACGGTGCAGCGGTCGGTGCGGGCGTTGGCGCTGCCGCAGTAGGACTCCCCGCCGCAGCAGCAGGCGGTGTCGTCGGCGCAGGAATCGGTGGCGTCGTCGGCGCGGGTGCAGGTCTTGCCGTCGCCGCTCCTGTCTCCGGGCTCGGAGCATGGGCCTCCTTCTTGGGCGGCTGCGCGGTTGCAGCTTGCACGGTGAGCATTCCGGCAGCAGCAGCATGGTTTGCCCCGTTTGCAGGCTCCATTGCCGCAGGTGCCGCGATCGGTGGTTTGGTCGGTGCCGGACTGGGCGCCGCAGCAGTCGGTGCGGCCGGTGCTGCTGTCGGTGCGGGCGGCGGGGCAGCTGTCGGTGCAGGCGTGGGTGCCGTCAACCCGCATGCGGTTCCGAACGTTCTTCCCTGATCTGTGATTTCGTGAAGCAGGCCCCAGCCGATCGGCTGGGGCCTGCTTGCGCCTACGAGGAAGTTTGCTGAGTAGTCCCATCTGTGCGGAGCGCCGCCTACACTGACACTGAGTTCAGTACTCCTGTGGACTGAGGAGATGCGATGAACGGATTGCGGACTCTGTTGTGCCTGGGTGCGGCGCTGGCACTCGCAATGGCCGCAGCGGTCATGACACCGGCGGTGGCGTCGGCGGACACATCCGAATCGGAGTGTGCCCTTCCCCTGCCGTTCTATTCGGGAAGTCGGCCGCAGGGCGAAGTGTTCGGGTATCGCGTGTGCGAGACCAGCACGGCGGGAATGCAGGTGTGGACCCTTGGCCACGGGCCGGTTTGCGGCGGTGTGGTGGGTGTCGGCCTCGTTGCCTACGACGGCCGGCTGATCCACGCGGGCGTCGGCTCACCGTTCTACACGATTCCCGAACCGAACCTTCCGCACTCGGTGCAGGTCACAGTGCAATCGGGGCAGGGACTGTTCGATCAAGTCTCCGATGTGAGCATCCTTGCCTGCCGCGTCACCGCCACTGTCCACTGGACCAACCTCGACACAGGCGCTACCGGTGTGGTCAGTCAACTCCTGACCCCGTTTGCACCGGAGCCGCCCGGTCCGCCTGACAACGGCTACGAGCTCTATCTACACACAGGGCAGGGACGTGTGCAGATTACGGTGACCACGAACTTCCCCCACCTGGCTGCCGAGACGACCCTCCACGTGCCGTGAGTGGCTGAACGGCTCAGCTCGGGTAGCGGCGCGGGGTGAACACGCGCGGCGCATCACCGTCGCCGATCACCGTGGTCGTGGAGGATCCGACGATCAGCAGGCATCGCATGTCGACGTGTGCGGGATCGAGGTCGGCGAGGCGCACGATTCGCACGTTCTCCTCGGCGCCAGCCACGTCACGACCGATGATCACGGGGGTGTCGGGGGAGCGGTGTTCGAGAACGAGATCGCGCATGGCCGCCACCTGCCAGGTGCGTGACTTCGAAGCCGGGTTGTAGACGGCAAACGCCATGTCCGCACCGGCCACGGCCGAAATCCTCTGTGCCACCACATCCCACGGCTTGAGCCGATCGGAGAGCGACAACACCGCGTAGTCGTGTCCGAGCGGGGCTCCGACTCGGCTGGCCACGGCGTTCGCTGCGGTCATACCCGGAAGAACCCGCACGGGAACGCCCCGCCACTGTTCGTCGTCGGCCACCTCGAGGACGGCGGCCGCCATCGCGAACACACCGGGGTCACCGGAGGACACGACTGCCACACGCGAGCCGTTCTTCGCGAGATCCAGGGCCATGGCGGCACGTTCGGCTTCGACGCGGTTGTCGCTCGAATGACGGCGCTGGCCGGGCCGGTGCGGGACACGGTCGATGTACGGGCCGTATCCCACCAGGTCGGTGGCACGCGACAGTTCGTGCTGCACCTCGGGGGTGGTCCACCGCTGGTCGCCCGGTCCGAGGCCCACGACCACGACCTCGCCCTCGGTGGTGTCGTCGCGCAAGTCCGGGTTGTTGGACGGGCTGGGAACCACCGCGATGGAGAAGTACGGCACCTCGTCGTCGGCAACATCCGCTGCAGCGGTGACCCGTTCCCTTTCGGTGCTTGCCCGCTCGACGTACTGGGCCTCGTCCAACCGGCCCGACTCGGTGAGTGCCTGCCGCACATGCGGATACGTGCGCCCGAGCTTCAGGATCGCGGCGGCATCGGTTTCTCGGAGACGTCGGGTGAGCTCCGCAGGCGGGAGGGTGCCGGGCAGCACGGTGAGGATTTCCTCGCCCTCCACCAGCGGGGTGCCCAGCGTCGCGGAGGCAGCACTGATCGACGTGACGCCGGGGATGATTTCGGCATCGAAGCGGTGTGCGAGTCGTTTGTGCATGTGCATGTAGGAGCTGTAGAACAGCGGATCACCTGCCGCGAGCAGGGCAACGGTGCGGCCTGCCTGCAGGTGCGTGGCAAGCCGTTCGGCCGCCTCCTCGTAGAACTCGTCCATGGCGCCCTGGTAGCCGCCGGGGTGGTCGACCGTTTCGGTCGTGACCGGGTACACGAGGTGTTCCTCGATCTGATCGTCGCGCATATAGGGCGCGGCGACCCCACGCGAGATGCTCTTACCGTGACGGGCACTGTGGAAGGCGACGACATCGGCGTCGGCGATCACACGAGCAGCTTTGACGGTGACCAGTTCCGGGTCACCGGGGCCGATTCCCACCCCCCACAACTTGCCGCTCATTCGACGTCACTCGCAATCGCATTGACCGCAGACGCGGTGATGGCGCTACCGCCACGCCTGCCACGCACGACGAGGTAGTCGATGCGGCTCGGATGCTCGATGAGTGCCTCCTTCGATTCGGCGGCACCGATGAACCCGACGGGGCCACCCACGATGGCGGCGGGGCGGGGAGCCCCGGCCTCGATCATGTTCAGGAGGTGAAAAAGCGCGGTGGGTGCATTGCCGATCGCCACGACTGCGCCGTCGAGCTTGTCGCCCCACAGTTCCAGAGCTGCGGCCGAGCGGGTATCACCCATCTTCGCGGCAAGGTCGGGGACCTGCGAATCTCGGAGTGTGCACACCACTTCGTTGTCGGCAGGCAGCCGTGTGCGGGTGATGCCGGCGGCCACCATGTGCGCATCGCACAAGATCGGTGCACCGTTCTTCAAGGCGTCACGAGCTGCAGCGACGACACCCGCAGTGAATGCGATGTCCGCAGCCAGATCGACCTGGCCGCTTGCGTGAATCATCCGGACCACGGCCTGCGAAACATCTGCGGGGAACCTGTCGAGGTCGGCTTCGGCGCGGATCGTGGCGAACGACTGGCGGTAGATCTCTGCGCCGTCCCGGATGTACTCGATCATGAGCTAGACCATAGAGGTCGGCGAAAAGAGCGGGTCAGCGTGGTCTGCGCAGTCGTTGTGGTTACCGAGTCCGGTACTCGTACCCATCGGCAGTCGCGACGATATCCGTGACCTCGGCGCGCGGACGCCCGCACAGGCGATCGCAGCCCGACCAGTGCTGGTCGCCGGATACGGGCAGCTGATCTGCCTCGATCGCGTTGCGGACATCTGCCCGCACATCTGCCAACGCCTTGTTGCAACCTGGCTTGCCTGTGCACGCGGTGACGTGCAGCCACGGCGAGTTTTCGTCGAAGATCAGACCCATCGGGGCGAGCACACGCACTACCTGCTCCGCCATGTGCTCGGTGAGGTCGCACAACAGCACCGTCTTCCACGGTGTGACGATCACGGGCCGTTCGACCGCGGCCAAGAACTCGGCGAGTCTGGCACCCAGCACACCGAAGGGCAGTCCGCCGCCGAGCGTGATGAGGCCGTCGTCCTGGTCGATCCACCCGATCGGAGCGTTCGGCTCCTTGGCGGCGCGATCTGGGATGTCGGTAGGTGACATACCCAGCTCGGACAGCACTCGGTTCGCACCGTCTTCGATTTCGGCGAGCCGCCACTCGGCATCCCTGATCGATGCGAATACGCGAGCAGCCTGGATCAGCGCCGGCACTGCATCAGCGGTGGAGATCCGGGCGCCGGTGTCACGTCCGGCGAGGACCAGCGCGGACTGTGTACCGCTCACCGCGCGGATTCCGAAGTCGCCGCCGAGTGGGGTGACGTCGCCGCGCCCGTCGTCGAGGGTGAACAAGACCCGGCCTGGCAGGTCGGCCAGGGCAGCCTCGTTGCACAGTGCCTGGTCCAGGTCGCGCACCAGGTTGCGCACATCGGATTCGCCGCCACTGCGGCCGCTGAGCGGTGACGCAAGAATGTTCCGGACGCGCTCGTGAGTGGGGGATGGCAACAGCCCGGAATCGGCGAGACGCGTCGCGAACTCGGTCGGATCGCTGACGGCGCGTAGCTGGACGTTTCCGCGGGAGGTGAGCTCGAGCTCGCCGTTGCCCAAGGTGTGGGCGGCTTCGGCCAGCATCTGGATCTGCGTCGGCGTCAGCACGCCACCCGGCAGCCTGACCCGCGCCAATGCGCCGTCCGCGGCCTGGTGGACCTGTAGTGCACCAGGGCAGGCGTCGGGCTGGGAACGGGGGCGGGCCATGGTCACAGGCTACTGCGGCGCCCCGGTAGCATCACGGGCACTTGCGACTGCAGGAGAGGAAGCCGGTGCGAATCCGGCGCGGTCGCGCCACTGTGTGCCCGCTCGTTCAGGATGAACATCGGGCGAGTCAGACCCTCACCTGCGGACCACTCGACTTGCCACGGGGCGCGACACCCCAGGAAGGCTTCATCCGTGATCCTGCTGCTTTCGACGTCCGACACCGACCTGCTCAGCGCGCGCGCCAGCGGAGCGGAGTACCGGTGGGCCAACCCCGCGCGACTCCTCGTCGACGAGGACCTGCCTGCGCTGCTCGACGGCGTCGACATCGTGGTGGTGCGCATCCTCGGCGGGCGCAGGGCGTGGGAAGAGGGCCTGGACGCGGTGCTCGCGTCCGGCATTCCCGTCGTGGCGCTCGGTGGTGAACACGCACCCGACGCCGAGTTGATGGAGCATTCCACCGTCGCTGCCGGCGTTGCTGCCGAGGCACACAACTATCTCGCCGAGGGCGGCGCAGACAACCTGGGACAGCTGTACAACTTCCTGTCCGACACGCTTTTGCTCACGGGTCACGGTTTCGAGCCGCCCGTCCACCTGCCCAGTTGGGGTCACCTTTCCCCTGTGAGTGAGAAGCGAGTCCAGGGACTCGTGAACCACTCACGGCCGAAGGTGGGGGTGCTGTACTACCGGGCGCAGCATCTTGCGGGGAACACGCGGTACGTGGAAGCGCTGTGCGAGGCGATCGACGCCGCCGGTGCGGACCCGATGCCGATCTACTGTGCCTCGCTCCGTACTGCCGAACCCGAACTGCTGAAGACGCTCGGCGAGGCCGACGCACTCGTCGTGACGGTACTTGCTGCCGGTGGCACCAAGCCTGCAACGGCGGGTGCAGGCGGAGACGACGAAGCGTGGGATGTGGCGGAACTCGCCGCTCTGGACGTGCCGATCCTGCAGGGACTCTGTCTGACGAGCAGTCGCGCGGCGTGGGAAGCCAATGACGACGGTCTCTCGCCCATGGACGTGGCCACCCAGGTAGCGGTTCCGGAGTTCGACGGACGGCTCATCACAGTGCCGTTCTCGTTCAAGGAGATCGACGAAGACGGTCTCACGGCCTATGTGCCGGACGCCGAGCGTGCCGCCCGCGTGGCGGGTATCGCAGTCCGTCACGCGCGCCTTCGCTCCATCCCGGCATCGGAGCGTCGGATCGCGCTGATGCTGTCCGCATACCCGACGAAGCACGCACGCATCGGCAACGCCGTGGGCCTCGACACCCCGGCCAGTGCGATCAAACTGCTCACCGAAATGAGGGCCGCCGGGTACGACCTCGGACCGGCCGAGGGTCCGGACTCGGTTCCAGGCTTGGCGGACAAAGACGGCGACGCACTCATCCACGCACTCATCGCGGCCGGTGGGCAAGACGCGGACTGGTTGACCGCGGAACAACTCGAAGGCAACCCGATCCGCATCTCGGCGGCCCGCTACCGGGAGTGGTTCGCCACCTTGCCCGCAGAGTTGCGTGAAGGTGTGGAAGAGCACTGGGGCGAGGCGCCGGGCGAGCTGTTCGTCGACCGTTCGCAGGACAAGGACGGCGAGATCGTGATCGCCGCAATGCAGTTCGGCAACGTGGTGCTGATGGTGCAGCCGCCTCGCGGGTTCGGTGAGAAGCCGGTCGCCATCTACCATGACCCCGACCTGCCGCCCAGCCACCATTACCTGGCGGCGTACCGATGGATTGCTGCGGAATCCGAGGCAGGCGGATTCGCGGCCGACGCGATGGTGCATCTCGGCAAGCACGGCAACCTCGAATGGTTGCCCGGTAAGACGGTGGGCATGTCCGCGACGTGTGGAACCGACGCAGCGCTCGGTGACCTGCCGTTGATCTACCCGTTCCTCGTCAACGATCCGGGGGAGGGGACGCAGGCCAAGCGCCGTGCCCACGCCACTCTTGTCGATCACCTAATCCCACCGATGGCCCGCGCCGAAAGCTACGGCGACATCTCACGTCTCGAACAGCTCTTGGACGAGCACGCCAACATCTCGGCGCTCGACCCGGCCAAACTTCCCGCGATCCGTCAGCAGATCTGGACGTTGATGCGGGCCGCGAAGATGGACCACGATCTCGGCCTGGACGAGCGCCCCGACGAGGACGTGTTCGACGACATGCTGTTGAACGTCGACGGCTGGCTGTGCGAGATCAAAGACGTACAGATCCGCGACGGACTCCACATCCTCGGTGAGGCGCCGGTCGACGATGCTGAAGTCGAGTTGGTCCTTGCCATGCTGCGTGCGCGGCAGATGTGGGGCGGCGAACAGAGCGTTCCCGGTTTGCGTGAGGCGCTGGGGCTCAGTGAGGACGGCGACGAGTCACGCGGCCGGGTGGACGACGTCGAGGCCACCGCGCATGCACTCGTGAAGGGCATGCTCGACAAGGACTGGAACCCGGACGCCGCAGACACGCTGACCGACGATCCGACCGTGCGACAGATTCTGAAATTCGCCGCGACCGAGGTGGTTCCGCGGCTGCGCGAAACGAACAACGAGATCGCTCAGGTGCTTCATGCCCTGGACGGCGGATTCATCGCTGCCGGACCGAGTGGATCGCCGTTGCGCGGTCTGATCAACGTGCTGCCCACCGGTCGCAACTTCTACTCGGTGGATCCGAAGGCCGTGCCGTCCCGCTTGGCGTGGGAGACCGGGCAGGCCATGGCCGACTCGTTGCTCGAGCGCTACCGCTCCGATCACGGCGAATGGCCGCGGTCCGTGGGGTTGTCCGTATGGGGAACGTCCGCGATGCGCACCTCCGGCGACGACATTGCCGAAGTGTTCGCGCTGCTCGGTGTTCGGCCGGTTTGGGACGAGGCGAGCCGGCGCGTGGTGAACCTCGAGGTAATCGGGCTCGAGGAACTCGGCCGCCCGCGTATCGACGTCACCGTGCGTATCAGTGGCTTCTTCCGCGACGCCTTCCCACACGTGCTGGCCATGCTCGACGACGCCGTGCAGCTGGTGGCGGCGCTGGACGAGCCGGCAGATCAGAACTTCGTACGCGCCCACGCGCAGGCCGATATTGCGGAGCACGGTGACGAACGTCGTGCCACCACCCGCATTTTCGGTTCCAAACCGGGAACCTATGGTGCCGGACTGCTGCAGCTCATCGACTCCAAGAGCTGGCGCGGTGACGCCGACCTCGCCGACGTGTACACCACGTGGGGCGGCTTCGCGTACGGCCGCGGACTCGACGGCGTGCCCGCGGCTGACGACATGCGGTCCGCGTACAAGCGGATCACAGTGGCGGCCAAGAACACCGACACCCGCGAGCACGACATCGCCGACGCCGACGACTACTTCCAGTACCACGGCGGCATGGTCGCCACCGTCCGCGCGCTGACCGGAACCTCTCCCGAGGCGTACATCGGTGACAGCACCCGGCCCGAGTCGGTGCGCACCCGCACACTGTCCGAGGAAACGTCGCGGGTGTTCCGTGCACGTGTCGTGAACCCCCGCTGGCTCGAAGCCATGCGGCGTCACGGGTACAAGGGCGCATTCGAGATGGCCGCCACCGTCGACTACCTGTTCGGCTACGACGCCACCACGAACGTCGTCGCCGACTGGATGTACGAGAAGTTGGCGGAGTCGTACGTTCTGGACGACACCAACCGGGAGTTCATGGAGAAGTCGAACCCGTGGGCTCTACACGGAATCGCCGAACGTCTCCTCGAAGCCGCCGAACGCAAGCTGTGGGAAGCACCGGAACAGAAGACGATCGATCGGTTGCGCGAGGTGTATCTCGAGACCGAAGGGGAACTCGAGGGCGACTAGGTAGCATCGGTGCAATGGCGATCCTGTACGACGCCGAACTTCGGCCGTCCAAACTCGAACTGATTGCAGCCTGGCTGCCCACCCAGGATTGGTACGACGGGCCCACCGAGCCCCGGCTCGACGGTGTGGCGAGCTACCGATTCGACGACCCAGCAGGGGAGGTGGGCATCGAAACCCACCTGGTTCGCACGTCGGACGGTGTCGTGATTCAGGTCCCGTTGACCTATCGCGGCGCACCGCTCGCGGGTGCGGAGCAGTGGCTCGTCGGCACTATGGACCACTCCGTCCTGGGGCAGCGCTGGGTGTACGACGCGGTGGGCGATCCCGTGTACACAGCGGCCGTCACGTCGGTGATCGATTCCAATGGCACCGAAGCCGAGCAGTTCGTGAAGTCGGACGAGGGGCTCACTCGTATCCCGAATACTGCACGGGTGGCCGGTACCGGTGGTGGTGCGGCCAACTCCGGAACCGTCACGGTGGTGCGCCGTCCGGAGAGCGGAAGGCAGGAGGCGTCAGGTCCCCGACTGGAGGGCCGCTGGGACGGACTGCATGAACCTGTCCTGCTCGTCGTAATGTCGGAGGCGTCCGTATGAGTGCCACTTTCGATGAGGTTGCGGCCGCGAAGTATGTTCTGCTCACGACGTTCCGGAAGGACGGTTCTCCGGTTGCCACGCCACTGTGGGCCGCGCGGGAGGGCGACCGACTGCTCATGTGGACGGTGACCGACTCGTACAAGGTGAAACGCATCCGCCGGAACCCGCGTGTGACGGTCGCGGTGTGCGACCTGCGGGGCAATCCCCAGGGCGAGCCTGTCGATGCGCAGGCCGAGATACTCGGACCCGACGAGACGGACGTCGCCCGTGACGCCATCGCCCGAAAGTACGGGGTCCTGGGTTGGATCACGATGAAAGGCAGCCTGCTCCGCCGAGGCAAGACGGGAACGATCGGCCTGTCGATCACGCCGGTGCCGTAGGAGGCGATCGCTCACAGAGGTGACCGTCAACGCTCATTTCATGCACGAGCGAACACATTCGCGATCGCCCGGCAGAAAAATTAGGCAGGTCAGGTGTTCGGGGAAGCGTGCAGAGCCCTATACGGGCGGAAGTCAGGGGCAACCCCACCAAAGGCAGGGGGAAATGCCCGCAATCCAAATCTGTACGTCGGCGGGCAAGTCTTTGAGATACCACCAGAGCATTTGGTTCACTCCCTCGTGTATCCGCGCGATTCGCCCCTCATGGTCTAGACGTATCGCCTCAATCTAGGTCGTGTGACAGATCCATTCTGAACCCTGGACGCGTTTTCATCCATGATCCCGTTCGGGAATGTGTGGACCCGCTGCGGATATGCGCTGGTCAGCCCTTCTCGTTTCAGTGGAGGCCATGTTTGGGTCGAGTCCAGTTACGCCGGGGAATGGATGCTGACATCATGAGTTGATGGTGAAGTTCGTCGAAGGCCTGAACCCAGACGATCGCGGCGTGACCAGGATCAATCGCGCGACTGGGTTCGAACACACCCCGAAGTTCGAATCACACCTTGACCGGCTACAAGCCCGCAAGACTGCCGAAGCCGCCCGGAAGTCCGCGCGGACGGATGTTCCCCCAGCCCGTAGGCCTCCCGGCAACGATGATGGTGTCGTCGCGCGGTCAGATGAGGAGTTCGTCTTCGCACAGGATCAGAACCGGAATGTGGAGTTGATGCTGTCTCGCCTGAGGGTCTATCCCACCGGCGTCCGCTTCGATCTGAATGCACGTGAGCACGAGGACAAAGAGACGTTCATTGGCGAACGAATCAATCTCACACACCGCCCCCGCAAGCATCGCGTCTATCTTGGAATCGTGCTTCCGGATGGCATGATCGTCACTAATAAGAAGTGCACACCTCCCCAAGCGCCGGAGGATGACGACCCCACGACGCCTTGGCTGTATGGCGGTACGAGCTACCACCACCAATCCGAAACCGCCGCAATGTACTTCCTGAGTCCCGGCCTGAAGACGGCAGTGAGTTGGTCTTCACGATCGCCTACCCAGAGATCGGGATTGATCGCGCATCCTCGATCACCATGGACTTCACGCGATTCAGGCGTTCAGGGAACCAAGGTTGTTTGTAGATGTCGACGGCAATGCTCACAGGCATGGGAACCGCGTGACGCGGAATTCGGGATGGTCGGTGCGCCAAGCTACGTATGTGCGACTATGCGAGCGTGATGAACGATAAGGGCGCACGACCTTGATTTCGGCCGCGTTTGGTGGGTTCCTGGGACTTGCCGCGGCGGGAGTGTGGGCGTTTGATCGGCCGGCTGACGCGGACGGTCAGGTCTATGTTGTGTCGGACAGTGATGGTTTCTCGTCGTTCGTGGTTCCGGTGGATCAGCAGTACACCGGTGGAGGTTTCACCGACTCTGTTCCGGCGTCGGAGCCCTGACTTCCGTGTTCGCTCTGGTTGGCGTTGCCAACGGCGACGGCCGGCCTGGGAGCAGCTACCGATGCGATTGCAGATGCTGCGGGTGTGCGACTGACTAGAGACCGCTCGGGTACGTCCGGTATGTGACTCAATGCCAAACGGGAGGCCGAATCAGGAAGCGGATGCACTGGCACGCGATGCGCACAAGTGGCATCGTGAGAACCATGAGTTCACCGGACAGTGCCCGAGAAGGCTCGCAAGGCGAGTACAGCCTGGACGAGGAGGGCCAGCTCACCCAGGAAGACACCTTGATCGATCGCGGTGTCGAGGATACGCTCGACGAAGGGTATTCACCGCCCGAACGGCCGCTGGGTCTCGATGCGTACGGAACCACCGGCGCCGAACAGCGCGAGGGTGAGTCGTTGGATCAGCGGCTGGCGGAAGAGGTGCCCGACATTTCGGACGAGGGCGGGTCCCCCGAGTTTCGCGACTTCCGCGAAGTCGGCGCCTCCCGATCGGGCCGGCTCGTCGCTGACGACCAAGGCTCGGGCGAGGACACCGAGAAGGACATGGTCGCCGAGGACATCGGTATCGACGGCGGTGCGGCTTCCGCGGAAGAAGCCGCCGTACACGTGGTCGAGGACGACTGACGCGACGGTCAATTACCTGCTTCGACATAGCCCTCGACTGCTGCGAGTAGACGGTCGAGTGCTGCACCGAATGCGGCATTGTCGCCCCGCTGCTGGGCCGCGCGCAGGTCTTCGAGCGCCGCAGCCATTTCTGCTGCGCTCTCTGCGGGCATCTCGGCAACCGGCGGAATTTCGGCGGGCGGGGCTGCGGGCGCGGGAACATCCGGTGGGGGAGCAGGCGCTTCGGTGGGCGGCGCGGTGCGAGCATCGCCACCGGGTGCGGTTGCTGCAGCACCCGTTCCGGTTCCGAACACCTGGTCGAGGGCCTCGGCCAGGGTAGGCGCGTATCCGATCCGGACCCCACCGGTCCCCGGTTCGCGGAAGCTGACGAGCACGCGGGATAGTTGGGGGAATGTAGAGCCGTCCACCGTGGTCGAGATGCGTTCCGTGTACAACGGTTCGACGTAGAGGACACCACCGTCGGCGATGGGGAGGGTGAGCAGATTGCCGTACTGGATACGGTTGGACCGTTCCAGCAAGGTGCGCTCGGACGCCACCCGGGTGTCCGAGATCATCGAGTTCTGAATCTGTTGCGGGCCTTGTGTCAACGTGTCGGTCGGTAGCTGCAGGACGGTGATGCGGCCGTAGTCGTCCGGGTCGGAATGTGCGGAGAGGTACGCCGACAAGAACTCTCGGTTGAATCCGACCATCGCGCTCGCCAGGCGGAACGAGGGCTCGGCGGTTTCTTGGTCTCCGACAAGTACGTAGAACGGCGGCTGGTGCCGATTCGCGTCGACGGTGGGATCACTCGGCACGGACCAGAATGCATTGTTCGTGAAGAACTCCCGTGGATCGTTCACGTGGTACTTCGCGAGCAGTTCACGTTGCGTGCGGAACAAGTCCTCCGGGTACCGGAAATGTGCGCGAAGAGAATCCGAGACCGCATCCTCGGGTTGAACCGTTCCGGGAAATACGCTCATCCACGCTTCGAGAACCGGGTCGTTGTCGTCCACCTGATACAGGGTGACGGTGCCGTCGTAGGCGTCGACCGTGGCCTTCACCGAATTACGCGCGTACCCGATTTCGTCCCGGGGAAGTGAACGTCCGGTGACGGGGTCGACACCAGCTTCCTCGAGGGTGGACCGTTTCGAATACGGGTACTGGGGGAGGGTCGTGTAGGCATCGACGATCCAGACGATTCGGCCGTCGACGACCGCCGGATACGAATTTCGGTCGGTGGTGAGCCACGGTGCCACTTTTTCGACCCGCACCTGCGGATCACGATGAAAGATGATCTTCGACTCGGGACCGATCGCGCGGGAGAACAAGATGTTGCGTTCTGTGTACTGCGTGGCGAAAGCCAGTCGATTGAACCAGTTTCCGATCGGTACGCCACCTGCGCCGGTATAGGTGTATTTGGTGGCGTCGGTGTCGTACTCGCGAGGGCCTTCCGTCCCGGCAGTACCAACGATCGCATAGTCCGGTGACGCACTCGAGATGACTTCGCCGTAATAGATGCGCGGTTGGTCCACGGGGATGATCTGCCGTCCGGTGCCCTGAGAGGCGATGTCGCTGACCGTGTAGATCGGATACCCGCTGTCACTGCTTGCCGTGTCACCGGTGGCACTCCGCACGGCTGCGTTGACGCGGTTGGCGGGTGCCGCGACGAAGCCGTCGCCGTGGGTGTAGACGGTGTGACGATTGATCCAATCGGTTTGGTTTCCGGTGAGGCTGTGAGGAGACAACTCACGCGCCCCGACTATGTAGTCACGTAGTTCGCCGTCGATCTCGTATCGGTCGATGTCGAGGTTGGACGGAAAACTGTAGAAGTTCTTGAGCTGCTGTTGCTGGGTGAAGGTTCGGGACAGCACAGCAGGGTCGAGGAGGCGAGTGTTGGCGATGGTCGTGACGTCTGCGGGTACCTCGCGGGGTGGGCGCGTCCCCACGCCGGAGTACGGCTCGTACTCAACCGTGTCCGACCCGATTCCGTATGCATCCCGGGTGGCCGCGATATTGCGCTCGATATACGGGCGTTCGACGTCGGCAGCGTTCGGTCGCACCGAGAACTGCTCCATCAGCAGGGGCCACACCCCGCCGACGAGAATGGACGACAGTACGAGCAACGCGGTGGCCAACGCTGGAATTCGGAAGTCGTGGGCGACGATCGCGCCGACGAAGGCAATGGCGCACACGACGGCGATCGCCGCCATGATCAATTTCGCGGGGAGCACGGCGTGGATGTCGGTGTATCCGGCACCGGTGAACGTCGGCTCCTTGCGGCTACTCGAGACAAGGGCATACCGGTCGAGCCAATACGCGACTGCCTTCAGCAGGATCAGCGTTCCGGCGAGTACTGCGAGCTGGAATCGAGCAGGCCACGACAGCACGACGGATTTGCGAGCGACGCGCAGCCCGCCGAACAGGTAGTGGGTCGCCAGATTCACGGGCAGGGCAAGAACCACGGCGATGAAGGCCCAGTTCAACAGGAACTCGTAGAACGGTAGATCGAACACGTAGAAGCCGATGTCATGGCCGAATTGCGGATCGTCCGTACCGAAGGACCCACCACGCAGGAACAGTTGGACCACGTCCCAGTTCGTCTGTCCCGCGATGCCCGCGAAGAATCCGAAGACCAGTGGGATCGCGATCGTGAGCATTCGTCTGCGCTTCAACACCTCGTTCCGGTACTGCTCGAGGCCTCGATTCGACGGCGACGGCGGCACGAAGACCGGACGTGATCGGTACGCCAGTGCCATTGCGAGAAACAGGGCTCCACTGACGAGGAGACCGACCGCGAAGAACAACACGACGCGGGTGATCAGCACCGTGGACCAGACGTTGCGATAACAGACTTCGCCGAACCACAACCAGTTCGTGTACGCACCGACGAGCATCGGGATGACGATCAGCAGCCCGAGCAGAACCACGGTGACGAGCACGAGAGATCTCGTGCGCCGCGATTCGAACACTGGGCCGGTCATGTCCTGTCCTCTCAGGTGTGACCGCTTCGTCCTAGTCTACGGAATCCGAGTTCGGTGTCACTGTGCCTTGCTGACCGACGACATGTGGAAGTCCGGAATCCGCAAGGAGGGCATCGAGGTACGGGTGAACCAGTCCTTCCACTCGCGAGGAAGTGTCCGCTGCGTAGCGCCCACCTGGGTGGCACGGCGCAACAGGTCCAGCGGGCTCTCGTTGAACCGAAAGTTGTTGACCTCCCCGACGATGTCACCGTCTTCTACGAGGTACACGCCGTCACGGGTGAGGCCGGTCAGCAGGAGCGCCGCGGGATCCACCTCTCGGATGTACCAGAGCGTGGTCAGGAGCAGACCGCGTTCTGTTTCCGCGATCATCTGCTCGAGTCCGACCGAGCCCTCCCCGTCGAGGACGAGATTGGCACCGGGCGGCGCGGCGGTGGCACCGAATTCCTGTGCGGCCGATCGCGGGTAGGCGAGTGCGTTGACCACACCATCGCGAATCCAGTCGGTCCGCTCCAGTTCCATACCGTTGTCGAACACCGACACGGATTCGTCGGAGTGCGCCGTGGCCAGAAACGGCGCCGTTTCCAGCCCCAGCGCGACGGGGTCGGAGTACAAGGTGAGCGGGATGTCGCTCAGGCGTTCCCCAAGCCGGGTGCCGCCCGCTGTCGACAGCGCCGAATGGCCTTCGTGCGCGGCGCGGCCTTCCATCGACCACATCAGGGAGATCATCAGGTCGGCGACGGCGGACGGAGGGAGAATGGTCTCGTACCGGCCTGCCGGGAGATCGATGCGGCGTGCCGACCAGTCCAGTCGATTCGACAGTTCTTCGAGCATCTTCGTCGTTGCCAAATCGGTGAAGTCGGTGGTTTCCGCGCCGACCCAGGCACTGGCGTCGCCGCGCTTACCGTTGATCTCGACGGATCCGGTGGGCTGGACGTGGCGCCGCCGAATACCGGTGGAGGTGCCCAACCATGTCGTGTGCAACTGGTGGTGCGCAAAGCCGTACAGCTGGTCGGTGTGGTCGAACCCCTGACTCAGGTCTTGCGCGAGCTGTTCGAAGGCGCCGATCTCGGTGTGAGCCGGTGGGTGATCCCATGTGCAGTCCGCACCGTCACCGTTATGCAGCGGCATCGTGTCGGACGCAGGCCGTGCGGCTCGGGCAGCGTGCTCCGATGCGGCTACCACCGCGGCGGTCTCGCGCGGATCGACACTGGACGAGGTGACGATGCCGACCTTGGCGGTATTACCGGTTCGCACGATCGAAATCACGGTCCATTCCCGTAACGTCGACACTCCGTTGGTGGTCATGGAATTGCCTGCCCACCGCAACGACGCCTCACTGGCATCGGTGACGATCACAATTGTCTCGTCGACGGTTGCCAGCTCCAGAACGCGGTCCACCAGATGCGCGGCGGGAATCATCGCCCACCTTCCGTCCGAGTATTGAGGACATTGACACCGCGGAACAGGGCGCTCGGGCAGCCATGGCTGACGGAAGCCACCTGCCCTGGTTGCGCCTTGCCGCAGTTGAAGGCGCCGCCGAGCCGCCAGGTGGACACCCCGCCGACCGCCGACATGGACCGCCAGAAGTCGGTGGTGGTCGCCTGGTAGGCGACATCGCGCAGTTGGCCGTCGAGGCGGCCGTTTCGAATCCGGTGAAACTGCTGGCCGGTGAACTGGAAGTTGTATCGCTGCATATCGATCGACCAGGACTTGTCGCCAACCACGTAGATGCCGTCCTCGACATCTCCGATCAGATCGGCAGTGCTGCGATCCACCGCCGGATCCGGTTGAAGCGACACGTTCGCCATGCGTTGAATGGGGACGTGGTGCGGCGAATCCGCGTAGGAACAACCGTTGGAGCGCTCGAGGCCGAGCCTGGGCGCGAACACACGATCGAGTTGATACCCCACCAGCACACCGTCACGGATCAGGTCCCACGACTGCGACTTCACCCCGTCGTCGTCGTAACCGATCGAAGCGAGTCCGTGCTCGGCTGTGCGGTCGGCGGTCACGTGCATGATCTCGCTGCCGTACTGCAGGCTTCCCAACTGATCCGGTGTCGCGAACGACGTTCCGGCGTAGGCCGCCTCGTAACCGATCGCCCGGTCGTACTCGGTCGCGTGCCCGATGGATTCGTGGATCGTCAGCCACAGATTGGAGGGGTCGATGACGAGATCGGTAGGACCGGGCACGACGCTGGGCGCCTTCACCTTCTCCGCCAACAGAATCGGCAACGTCTCCAGTTCCTCGGTCCAGTTCCAGTGATCATCGGAGCCCACGTACTCCCAGCCGCGGCCCACCGGTGGTGCGAGGGTGCGCATTGTTTCGAAACCCCCGGTATTGCGGTCCACCGTGGTGGCCTCGAATTCCGGGTCCAGGCGGACGCGTTGCTGCGTGATGGACGATCCGGCCAGATCTGCGTAGAACGTCTGCTCCTTCACCTGAAGGCATTGTGCGGTGACGTGGTCGATCCCGTTCGACGCCATCAGTCGGTCCGAGCGCTCGGCGAGTACCGCGACCTTGTCGGCCGTGGTCACCGCGAAGGGGTCCGTCTCGTAGTCCGAAACCCAGTTCGCATCGACGTACACGGGTTCCGGGGCCAACTCGACGTGTTCGCGGTTGAGTCCACGCAGTGTGCGTGCCACGTCGATCGCTTGCTGGGCGGTCGCAACTGCGGTGGCGGGAGTCAGTTCTGCGTGAGACGCGAAGCCCCACGTCCCGTCGACCACCACTCGAACCGCGAAACCGAGCTCCGAGCTGTCGACGGCGGCCTGCACCGCGCCGTCACGTAACCGCAGCGTTGAACTGGTCACCCGGTGGACCCGAACGTCGGCGTGTGTGGCGCCGGCCAGCTGCGCCGCATCGAGGGCAGCTGTCGCGATCGGGCGCAACGGAAGCGCGAGGAAATCGGCGTCGATCTGTTTGGTCACCGTCACCCGTTCAACGGTAGTCCGGTCATCGTCGGAATTGCTGCCGACTCCGGTACGCGCCCTACGCTGTGACCCATGCGGAGATTCAGCCTGTGGCTGCGGGGGAAACCAACGGTCGCGGACGCGATTCTTGCTGCCCTGCTGTTCGTGTCCGAGTTCGTGTTGGCGGCCACTGAACCGGCGCAGCCCTTGTTGTACATGATTCCGGCCGTCGGGCTGTCCGCGCCCGTCGTGTGGCGGCGCAGATTTCCTCGGACGGTGGCCGGAGTGGTTCTGGCGGTCTCGTTGGCGAACACGTTCGCCAGCTGGCGCGTGGGGGATTTGTCCGCCGAACATCCGGCGTTGCTCGCTTTACCGATAGCCCTCTACACACTTGTCGTCTATGTCGGACGTCCCGCCGGACTCGTGTTCCTCGGCGGCCTGGCAGTCGACACCACGGCATCGGTTGTGTTGCTGGAACAATCCGTACTCCAATCAGGCCTGTTCTCCGTGCTGTTGTATGCGCTGTCGTGGACCGCCGCCGAGTTCCTCGGTGCCCGGCATGCCTACGACGAGGAGGTCGCGGCACGGCTGGCCGTCGCCGAGTACGACCGGGATCGTCGGGCTCAGGAGGCTGTCGCTGCCGAGCGCACCCGCATCGCGCGTGAACTGCACGACGTGGTCGCCCACGCCGTCAGCGTGATGATCGTGCAGGCAGACGGAGCAACCTACGCGCTGAAGAGGAATCCGGCTGCCGCGGAACAGGCGTTGCGGAACATCTCCGGAACCGGGCGCCAAGCCTTGGCGGAACTACGGCGCACCGTGTCACTCCTGCGTGTCGAGCAAGCGGACGACCTTCCGCAGCACGGCACGGCCGGCCTCGCCAACCTCGTCACCATGATGCGCAGTGCAGGTTTGCGAGTGGAACTCGAGTTGGCAGGGGAGTTGGACGAGGTCAGTCCGACCGTGAGCCTGGGAGTGCACCGGTTGGTGCAGGAGTCGCTGACCAACGTGCTCCGGCATGCGGGGAGCAACCCCAAAGCGCGGGTCCGGGTCCACAGGCGTGAGAAAGATGTCCTGGTGGAAGTGACGGACAATGGCAAGGACGCCGGCGGGTTCACCTCGGGGTCGGGAAACGGTCTGCTCGGAATGCGTGAGCGTGTCGCTGTCCTGGGCGGGAACGTCGAGGCGGGTCGGCGGACCGACGGTAGCTGGCGGGTGCGCGCCACCCTGCCGCTCGACGCCGACACCTGAGCCTGGCCCGGTCGCCGCATGGCATGAGGGACTCCGTAGCCACTAGGTTGGCGCATATGCCGATCACCGTGCTGCTCGTCGACGACCAAGAACTCATGCGAATGGGCCTGAACATGGTGCTCGATGCACAGGACGACATCGAAGTCGTGGGGGAAGCCCGCGACGGTGCTGCGGCTGTCACCGCTGCACGCACGCTGGAGCCGGACGTGATTCTGATGGATGTCCGGATGCCCGTCGTGGACGGGGTGAGCGCCACTGCGCAGATCCTCGAATCCGGAAGCTCGAGCCGGGTGCTGGTGATGACCACGTTCGATCTCGACGAACACGTGCTCGGTGCGTTGCGTGCCGGCGCCAGCGGATTCCTGCTGAAGGACACGCCGCCGGAAGACCTCGTATCGGCGGTACGCAGCGTCGCGGCGGGCGACGCCGTGGTCTCACCCAAGGTCACCCGGCGGTTCCTCGGAAGATTCCTCGACGGCGGCGAGACGACTCCGCGCCGCGATCCCGCGGTGCTCGACGTGCTCACCGAGCGGGAGCGGCAGGTACTCGAGCACATGGCGACGGGGCAGTCGAACACGGAGATCGCCGCAGCACTTTTTCTGTCCGAATCGACTGTCAAAACCCACGTGGGCCGTGTCCTGACGAAACTCCAACTGCGTGACCGTGTGCAGGCAGTGGTGTTGGCATACGAAACCGGTCTCGTGAACGCAGCTTCACGCACGGACTGAATTCGTTCGTTCGGGAGAAAATCGGGCATCTCGTTCGTTGATCGGTGGAGGGCACCGATCGGCATCGTTCCGATCTGCCGGAAGGAGTCGCCATGTATGCCGCACTGTTTCTGCTGTACGTCGTCGTGGAAGTCGCTGCCCTGATCTGGGTGGGAAGCATGATCGGCGCAGTGTGGACCGTGTGCCTGCTGTTGGCGGGCACCGCACTCGGCGTGGTGTTGGTTTCCTCACAGTGGCGTCGGGTGATGCTCGGGTTGCGCCGTGCAGGGCAGGGCGAAGGCTCGCCCGGCGCGGCAATGGCGGACGGCGCCCTCGTCGGGATCGGTTCGGTTCTCATGTTCGTTCCCGGCCTGGTGACCTCGGTACTCGGGTTGGCGCTGCTGATACCGCCGACACGATGGCTGCTCCGACCGGCCATGATGTTCGTCGTGGGACGTCGCACCACCGCGGCGTTCGCCGGCGCCGAAGCTTTCATCCGAGCCGGCAGATTCCGGTCCGGGGACGTCATCGAAGGCGAGGTCGTCGACGAGCACTACGACGAAAGGCCGACCCCGGGCCGCACCGTCCTTCCCTGACGGGCACACTTGACGTCCGTGAGAACTCAACTGCTCGTCGGCGGACGCATCTACAGTTCCTCGTCTCCGGAAGCCACGTCCATGGCGATCACGGATGGTGTCGTGACCTGGGTGGGCGACGAACGTGCCGGGCGCGCCTTGAACCCCGATGCCGAGATCGTGGACCTTGCGGGGGCCTTCGTCACACCCGGATTCGTCGACACCCACGTGCACGTCACATCGTTGGGGCTCAACATCGTCGGACTCGACCTCGTCGGGGTGTCGTCGAAGGACGAATGCCTGCACCGGCTGAGCGAGTTCGCGCGAACCCACGACGACGATGTCATCTGGGGACACGGCTGGGACGAATCGGCGTGGGATGGGGCAGCTGAGCCGACCACGGCCGAACTCGACGCCGCGGCACCAGGACGCAAGGTGTATCTGTCCCGGATCGATGTCCACTCGGCAGCGTGCTCGACACCGCTGCGCGGATCGGTGCCGCGACTCGACACCACTGCCGGGTACTCCGCCGAGAGCCCGCTCGGTTTCGACGCCCACCACCAGGTCCGTGCCGCGGCCCGCGACCTACTCACCGCACGCCAACGCGAACGCGCCCGCGCTGCGGCGCTGGACTCGATAGCCAGCAAGGGTGTCGTCGTGGTTCACGAGTGCGGTGGACCGGACATCTCGGGTCTGAACGATTTTCGGGAGATGTTGGAGCACGACCATGGGGTGGAGGTTCGTGGCTATTGGGGTGAGGCGGTCGCAACACCGGAGGAAGCCCGGGATCTGCTGGCCCGCACCGGCGCACATGCTCTCGGCGGTGACCTGTTCATCGACGGTTCCATCGGGTCGCACACTGCGTGGTTGCGGGAGCCCTACACGGACGACCCCAGCACGTCGGGGAACAGCTACCTGACCGTCGACCAGATCGCCGCGCACGTACGTGCATGCACTCTCGCCGGGGTGCAGGCCGGCTTCCATGTGATCGGCGATGCCGCCGTGGGAGCCGCGGTGGAGGCATTCGGGCTCGTGGCCGACGAGCTGGGGGGACCGGCGCTGGCAGCTCGCGGACACCGCCTCGAGCACGCCGAGATGATGAGCGGCGACGACATCGAGCGGTTGGCGGCGTGGGGTGTGGTTGCCAGCATGCAACCCGGATTCGACGCATTGTGGGGCGGGAACGACGACCTGTACGCGCTTCGCCTGGGGCCGGAGCGGGGGATCGGTCTCAACGCGTTCGCCGCGGCAGCATCGGCAGGGGTGTCGTTGGCGTTCGGGTCCGATGCTCCGGTGACGCCGGTCGACCCGTGGACGATGGTGCGCGCGGCCGTCGACCATCGCACCCCGGGCAGCGGTGTCTCCCCGCGTGCCGCGTTCTCCGCGGCCACACGTGGCGCCTGGCGTGCCGGAGGCGTACGGGACGGACTGGCCGGGACGCTCGAACCGGGTGCCCCCGCGTCGTATGCGGTGTGGGATGTCGGCGATCTGGAAGTCAGTGCTCCCAAAGATGCGGTCCAACGGTGGTCCACCGATCCCCGATCACGGGTTCCAGCTCTCCCACGTCTCGACGAGCAGGCGCCGATGCCCGTTTGCATTCGCAGCGTCCATCGTGGACGAGTGGTGCATGAGCGCTAGATCGGCAAGCGTGCCCTCCGTCTTGTTCCTGCGTCTGGCGTTGTCCCCGATAGCGGGACTGCTGGTGTTCGCAGGTTTCCCGCCG
This sequence comes from Rhodococcus sp. (in: high G+C Gram-positive bacteria), assembly GCA_012514505.1. Taxonomy (GTDB): domain Bacteria; phylum Actinomycetota; class Actinomycetes; order Mycobacteriales; family Mycobacteriaceae; genus Rhodococcus_F. Next base: position 49,002 of record JAAZAD010000283.1, read on the forward strand.
AGACCGTTCTGGTTTCTGGCACCGATCGGTCTGGCTCTCCTGACTCTCGTCCTGACCGATTTCGGTCGGGGAGGGCTGCGGGTCCGGTCGGGATTCGGGTACGGATACCTGGCGGGTCTCGGCTTTCTTCTCCCGCTCCTGCCGTGGATCGGTGAGTTCGTGGGCGCCGTCCCGTGGTTGGCGTTGTCCGCAGTCGAAGCGCTGTTCATCGGTGCCTTCGGCGCACTCGCCGTCCTCGTTGCACGGCTGCCGTGGGCGCCGCTGTGGATTGCTGCGGTGTGGTCGCTCACCGAATGGTTGAGGTCGTCGGTGCCATTCGGTGGATTCCCATGGGGAAGGCTGGCATTCGGGCAGTCGGAAGGATGGTTGCTACCCCTTGCCGCCCTCGGGGGAGCGCCCCTGCTGAGCTTTGCGGTGGCGTTGACCGGAGCCGGCCTCGCGTTCGTCGTCATCGCGATACTGCGCGATAAACAAGGTCAGCGACGCGAACAAGGCGGGAAACTCGTGGGCGCTGCGGCTGCGGCGCTCGTCGCCTCGGTGGTTGCGCTTCTCGTGCCGTGGCTGAGCGCCCCCGACAGCCGTAGCGGGACGGTGACGGTTGCCGCCATCCAAGGCAGCGTTCCGCGGCTGGGCCTGGATTTCAACGCTCAACGCAAGCAGGTACTCGACAACCACGTGGCGAAAACGCTCGAGTTGGCCGCGGAGGTCGATGCGGGCCGGGTACCGCAACCCGACCTGGTGGTATGGCCGGAGAACTCCTCCGACATCGACCCGCTCCGGAACGAGGATGCAGCCGTCGACATCAGCCGCGCGTCGGAATCGATCGGTGCGCCCATCCTGGTCGGAGCTGTGCTCGTGAACGACACGGTTCTACCCAACGGTCGGCACACGACCACCAACTCCGTTCTGGTCTGGAACGGTGAGGACGGACCCGCCGAGCGACACGACAAAAAGATCATCCAGCCGTTCGGCGAATACTTGCCATACCGGGACTTCTTCAGCAACTTCTCCTCGTACGCAGACCGGGCCGGGAACTTCGTACCCGGCCACGGTGACGGTGTGGTGCACGCAGCGGGGATACCGGTCGGCATCGCAACGTGTTACGAGGTCGCGTTCGACCGTGCGTTCCAACAGTCGGTGGACGCGGGTGCGCAAATCCTTGCGGTCCCTACCAATAACGCCACCTTCGGCGACACCGAAATGACCTACCAACAGCTCGCCATGTCGAAGGTGCGCGCCGTCGAACACGGCAGGGCAGTGGTCGTCGCGGCGACCAGCGGTGTCAGCGCCATCATCGGACCGGACGGTACGACGATCGATGAGACCGAACTCTTCGTTCCGGCCGCATTGGTCTCCGAACTTCCGCTGCGGACCGAAACCACAATTGCGAGCCGATTGGGTTCGATCCCCGAAGTATTTCTGTGCATCTGTGCCGCCGGTGCGATTGCCGCTGCGATCATTCGTCCGCGCCGCACGAAGACGCCGACCGATCGTGTTTGATCCCAGGAGCTAATGGGGATACCGATCAAAAGGCAACAGCACGAGGTCGACAACGGAAAGCCAGTCGAGTGATCCACACCCTCGGGTGGGAGCTGATCACGCGTAGGTCGGTCGGCCGCGTGTTCGGGGCGTGACGGTTCTCGATCTTCCAGCGGAGCCTTCGCCGCGTGCGTTCAGGAGATCGGAGAGCGTGAATGACGTCGATGCGCAACACCGCGACAGTCCAGCCCGCGCTCACACGACGAACGCCGCCCCGGTTCAACCGAGACGGCGTTCGTTGCGACGCTTTTTCAGGCTCTGAGCCGCTTCGCGGTAAATCAGGCTCCGCGTCGCTTCGCCTTCAACAAGTCGAGGCGCTCCTTCAGCAAATCCTCGAGCTCTTCCTTCGAACGACGCTCGAGCAGCATGTCCCAGTGAGTACGCGGGGGCTTGACCTTCTTGGCCTCCGGCGCAGTTCCCTCGATGAGAGTGCCCTCGAGACCGTTGCGGCACATCCACGTGCCGGGAATCTCGGCGTCGTCCGCGAAGGGGATATCGAAGATCTCGCCGTTGTCGCAGCGGTACTTGGCCATGCGACGGGGCGCCAGATCATGGTCGCGGTCGGTTTCGTAGCTCACCGCTCCGAGTCGGCTACCTCGAAGTACGCGATCTGCCATGGTGGGTTCCTCTCCTCGAACGTCTCCGCGTGGACACACCCGGAATCAGGTGACCAGGCGTTCACACACATCTACAACGCTGCGGGACCCGATTTGGTTCCCACGTGCGACGTAGACGCAACCCATCCATCCTACCGGGCATCGCGCGGAGTGATGCAGGGTGGCGTAATCCGCACCGGTACGATGAGCGACCATGGCAGGCCCGACACGCAAACCCGCATCGTGTGTGTGGTGTGGTCGGGAGGTTGCCGATTCCGGGGTGGGCCGTCGCAAGCGCTACTGCCGTCAATCCTGCCGCCAACGCGCCTACGAACAGCGTGCGCTGGTGAAAGGCACTTCCATCCCTGCCGACGCGGTGGTCTTGACCCGCGAAGAGTCGGTCGCCGTGATGGATCGCATGTTCGAGGTCCGCTGCGCCGCAGAAGACCTCGGCACGGCGGTTGCCGAAGGTGCGGACGCCGATGAACTCGCCACGATGTGTGACTCGCTGGTGCAGCTCGCGCTCGCAGCCGAACGCTTGCGCTGACACGAACTCTCCCGCGTTCCCGATCTGGACGGCCACCGCCGTCGCCGGCCGGATGGACGCGCCTCATTTCGATACCTCCGCCTACCCGATGGGGGAAACCGATGGGTAATTCGCAGATTCCGAGCTCACATTCGACGGTGCCGGAGGGAGCATTCCCCTTGTCGGCCGTGCAACGCAGTATGTGGTTTGCGCAGCAGCTGAGCCCGACGGTGCCGAAGTTCATCGCCCAGTACGTCGAATTGCAGGGCGACCTGGACCTCGAACTTCTGAGCCGTGTCGCGGTCGAGGCCGCACACGAGTTCCAATCACCGTTTCTGCGTCTTCTGGACGTCGATGGTGAGCCGTATCAGGTGGTCGACGCGACAATCGACCCCTCCATCGGGTTCCGAGACTTCCGAGCCGAGTCCGATCCTCGAGCGACGGCTCGGGCCTGGATGGATGACGACTGCGCTCATCCGCTGCGGTTGACCCGGGATCGGCTGGTCGACATGACCGTCCTCCAGGTCGGCGACACCACCTATTGGTGGTACACACGTATCCATCACGTGGCACTCGACGGCTACAGCGGCGTCACCATGGTGAATCGAATCGCTGCGCTCTACACAGCCGCGGTACGCGGAACCGATGTCGCACCGAACCGGGCACTCGACCTGCGCGAACTGTACGAACTGGACGAGAAGTACCGCTCGTCGCGCCGCTTCGAGTCCGACCGGGAGTACTGGGCAGAACACATCCGCGGCATCGAGGGCGGTTCCACCCTCGCGAAGGTCGAGGCGCCGGCCAAAGCCCACAGCCGGCTCGAGAGTGCGCTGCTGTCCGACACGGCAATGGCAGGGGTCGATTCGTCGGGTGACCGCGTCGGTGCGACAGGGGCGGCCGTCCTGATCTCCGCCTTCTCCTGCTACCTGTCCCGCATGACCGGACGAGAAGACGTCCTCGTCAACATCCCGGTGTCGGCTCGGACCACGGCGCCTCTGCAACGATCCGGCGGCATGCTGGTCAACGTCGCACCGTTGCACATCACGGTGCGTCCGGACGACACGGTCGGCGATCTCGTCGGCAGGGTTCAGCTCGAGTTGGTGGGTGCGTTGCGCCATCAGAGATGCAGCCTCGAGGACATTCGCCGCGATGCCGGCCTTGCCGGCGCGGCGGGCGCGTTGGCCGGACCTTTGGTCAACGTGATGCTGTTCCATCAGGAGATCACGCTCGGAGATCTCGTCGGCGAGTACGAGATCGTCACCTCCGGACCGGTCGACGACCTGCTGGTGAACTTTTATCAGAGCGGGGGATCGGCACGCACGTTCGTCGACTTCCGGGGCAACCCAGACCGATACGACACCGAGGAACTGCGCGCACATCATCGCTGGTTCGTCGAATTGGTGGAGGAGTTCACCGTTGCCGACCGTTCGGCACGGGTCGGCGATCTGCACACCGACAGCGCGCATGAAGGCGAGCGGATCCGGCGCGCCGGAGAAGTCGTCGAATTCTGGCAGCGCACCCTGGCCGGGGCGCCGGAAGCGATCGCGCTGCCTTTCGACAGGTCGTACCCGAGTGACCGTCGACCCGACCACGACACAGTCGAATTCCGTATTCCGAGATCCACCGCAGCTCGGGCCGCCGCCCTCGCAGCTGAAACCGACTCGAACATGTTCGGCGTGGTCCACACGGCACTGGCCGTCCTGTTGGCCAGGCTCGGCGACACCGACGACGTGATAGTCGGAACCCACAACGAAAGCGGCCACGAAACGGCGCTGCGCACGGCGATAACAGGGGAGGGCACGTTCGTGGCGCACCTCGAATCCGCCCACGCCGCCGACGATTTTGCCTTCGCGAACGCCGAGTTGCCCTACGCCGAGGTCCTCGGGGGCGCGGACGGTAGCGGCCCGCGACCACCACGTCTTCAGGTAGCGCTCGAGTTCGCAGGCCGTCCGTCGACGAACAGGGACAATGCGCCACCGACCAGCGCGGATCTCAGATGGTCGGTGAGCGAGCACCGAGAACACGGCAGACCGGCCCTCCGCGGCCGCCTTTCGTACGCAACGGACGTGTTCGATCGAACCACTGCGCAGGGTCTCGCTGCTCGGTTCGTGCGCCTGTTCACCGACGCGGCGGACCGCCCGGATACACCGGTCGGCGATCTCACCCTCCTCGAGGACGACGAGAAGGAACAGTTGGCGCCGGTTCTCGGTGCCGAGCCGCTTACTCCACTCCTTCTCCCCGAACTGCTGTCGCACGCGGCAATGGTGAATCCGGATGGGCTCGCACTGATAGACGAGGAACGCACCCTGACCTACCGGGAGCTCGACGAGCAGTCGAACCGTTTCGCGCGGGTGCTGGCGAGTCGCGGCGCTGGTCCCGGATCCGTGGTGGCCCTGGCCGTGGCGCGGTCGATCGAGTCGGTGCTCGCGACGTGGTCGGTGGCCAAATCGGGTGCCGCCTTCGTCCCCATCGATCCGGCGTATCCGGCAGACCGCATCGAACACATGCTGACGGATTCGCAAGCCCTGATGGGTATCACCGCAGGGCAGAACGCTGATCGTCTACCCGACACGACACCGTGGCTCGTATTCGGGAGCGCTGAACTCGAGGCGGCTCTCGCGCAGCAACCGACCGACGCTCTCACACCCGGTGATCTCCTCGCCGCACCGTCGGTTGCCCAGGCGGCCTATCTGATCTACACCTCGGGTTCGACAGGAACTCCGAAAGGTGTCGTGGTCACGCATGCGGGGCTGGCCAACTTCGCCGCCGACCAGCAGGAGCGATACGGCCTCACCTCGCAATCGCGCACGCTGCACTTTTCGTCTCCCAGTTTCGACGCGTCGGTACTCGAACTGTTGCTGGCCGTCGGTGCCGGCGCAACGATGGTGATCGCACCACCCACGGTGTACGGCGGCACCGAACTCGCCGACGTCGTACACCGACACCGTGTGACGCACGCTTTCGTCACCCCCGCCGCCCTCGCATCCGTCGATCCGACCGGTCTCGATCACGTGCGATGCGTGATCACAGGCGGTGAGGCCTGCCCTCCCGCACTCGTCGAACAATGGGCGCACAACAGGCGGATGTACAACGCCTACGGACCGACCGAAGCCACAGTGGTGGCTGCTGTCAGTGGACCCCTGGTCGCCGGTGAACCTGTCGCGATCGGGCGCCCACCCCGGGGCAGCGGATCGCTGGTGCTGGATGCCCGGCTGCACCCCGTTCCTGCCGGAGTTCCAGGCGAGTTGTACGTATGCGGACCAGGCGTTGCGCGCGGGTACCACCGCAGACCGGCCACAACGGCGCAACGGTTTATTCCGGACCCGTACGGCCGGCCCGGAGTCCGCATGTACCGCACCGGTGACCTCGCACGGTGGAACAGTCGCGGCGAGCTCGAATACCTGGGCCGCACCGACTTCCAGATCAAGATTCGCGGCTACCGCATCGAGCTGGGCGAGATCGACGCGGTCGTGAGATCACATCCCGGCGTGAGCTTCGCCGTCACCACCGGCCACGTCGCACCATCCGGGGACACGCTCTTGGTCAGCTATGTTCTGGCCGAGGGCGATACGCCGGTGGATACGGCCGGCCTGCTCGAACACGCTGCCGAACGTCTTCCTGCGCACATGATTCCGGCCCGTGTGGTCGTTCTCGACGAACTGCCCATGACACCTGCGGGCAAACTCGATCGGAACAGGTTGCCCGAGCCGTCGTTCGAGGCGGTGGCCACCGTCTACCGTGCGCCCGGTACACCGACCGAGAGCCGCCTGGCGGACCTGTTCACCGAACTGTTGAAGGTGGACCGTGTCGGCGTCGACGACAGCTTCTTCGACCTGGGCGGCGATTCCCTCGTCGCCACCCGCGTCGTGTCGCGGATCAACGCCGCGTTCGCGACGGAAATCGGCGTGCTGGACCTGTTCGAAGCGCCCTCGGTGTCGCAGTTGGCGGAGCGAGTGGACGCACAACTGGAGGGCGCCGCCGGGCACCCGGGAGGTTCGCGGCCGAGTCTGGTCGCCCAAGAACATACCGGCGCGGTTCCGGTATCGGCGCCGCAGCAACGGATGTGGTTCGTGAATCAACTCGACACGTCGTCGAGTGCCTACAACATTCCCATCGCGATTCGGATGCGCGGTGAGCTGGATCGTGACGTGCTCGTCTCTGCGCTCGCCGATGTCATGGACCGACAGCAAGCGTTGCGCACCGTGTTCCCGAACACCGCGTCCGGACCGGTCCAGGACGTGAGATCTGTCGACGAGGTCGCGCCCGACCCCGTCGAGATCGATGTGAGCGCCGCCGACCTTCCCGCCAGGTTGTCGAAGGACGCCCAGGCTGGATTCGACGTCACGGTGGATGTTCCACTGCGCACCAGATTGTTCCGGGTCGCACCCGAAGATCACACGCTGCTTCTCGTCGCACATCACATTGCCGCGGACGGGTTGTCGATGGGTCCGCTCGCCCGCGACGTGATCACCGCTTACGTGGCGCGATCGGCGGGCAGCGCACCCGACTGGACGCCGTTGGACGTGCAGTACACCGACTTCACCGTGTGGCAACGCGACATGCTCGGCGGGGCAGACGAACCAAGCAGCATATTGGGCCAGCAACTGGGCCGCTGGAAGGACAGGCTGGCCGGCGTACCCGAATCGTCGACGCTGCCCCTCGATCGGCCGCGCCCGGCACGTCAGTCGATGCGCGGAGCCACTCATCGGTTCGAGCTCGAAGCCGATCTCTATCGACGACTTCGAGAACTGGCCGCCGCGCGGGACGTCACCCTGTTCATGGTCCTTCATGCTGCGTTGGCCGTCCTGATCGGCAGGTCCGCGGATACGGCAGATGTCAGTATCGGTTCGCCGGTGTCCGGTCGGGGACCGCAGGAGCTCGACGACCTCGTCGGGATGTTCGTGAACACAGTGGTTCTGCGAACGACGGTCGACTCGTCGCAATCGTTCGCCGACCTCCTGGCCGACACCCGCAAGGCGGATCTCGCGGCGTTCGCCGACACGGACGTGCCGTTCGAACTCGTCGTCGACGAGGTACAGCCGGTTCGGACCGAATCGCACTCACCTCTGTTCCAGATCATGTTGGTGCTGCAATCGGACACCGAAACGCGAATCGAGTTGCCCGGCCTGGACCTGACCGTCGATCCGGTCGACACGGAAACTGCGAAATTCGACCTACAGGTGATCGTCACCGAACCGCGGCCCGATACCGAGGGCAGAGCCGGGCTCGAGGTCGAACTGTCCTATGCGACCGAGTTGTTCGACCGGTCGACCATGGCTGCAGTCGGCGATCGGTACGTGCGCTTACTCGAACAATTCGCCGATGACCCCGCGCGTACGGTCGGGGATGCCGAGTTGACCGACCCAGCGGAGTACCACCGGGTGGTACGTGAGTGGAACGACACCACCACGACAATTCCCGAACGCACGCTCGTCGACCTGTTCGAGGCGCAGGTTGTACGGACCCCCGAGGCTCCAGCACTTGTGTGGGAGGGCGAACCGCTGCCGTACCGCGAGTTCGACGCACGTGCCAACCGACTCGCCCGAGCACTCATCGAGCGGGGTGTAGGTTCCGGTTCCCGAGTCGCCGTCGCCATCCGCCGGTCGCTCGACATGATGGTGGCGATCTATGCGATCGAAAAGGCAGGGGCGGCGTATGTTCCGCTCGATCCCGATCACCCGGCCGCCCGAAACTCCTACGTTCTCGACAGCGCCGCGCCAGTGTGCGTGCTGACCACCGCCGACTCCGCCACGCACCTTCCGGTCCTCGATCTGCCTGTCGTCGATGTCGCTGACGCATCCACGACAACCCACTCCAGTGCTCCGATCACCGACGCCGACCGTCGGGGACCGATACGGCCGGACGGTGCTGCGTATGTCATCTACACCTCCGGGTCGACGGGACGGCCGAAAGGCGTCGAGGTCAGCCACCGCTCGATCGTCAACAGACTGTTGTGGATGCAAGACCACTACCCACTGACCGTCGATGACGTGGTGATGCAGAAGACCCCGGTGACCTTCGACGTCTCCGTGTGGGAGTTGTTCTGGCCGATGCAGGTCGGTGCCCGGTTGGTCGTCGCGCAGCCGGACGGGCATCGTGACCCGGCCTACCTGTCGCGCCTCATCGCCGATCAGTGCGTGACGACGATGCACTTCGTGCCGTCGATGCTCGCCACTTTCGTCGCGGGTGCAGATCCGGACGCGTGCACCAGCTTGCAGCGCGTGTTCTGTAGTGGTGAGGCGCTCCCGCCGGCGACCGTGGCGGCATTTCGCCGGTTCTCGTCCTCGGAGATCCACAACCTGTACGGGCCGACCGAAGCGGCCGTGGACGTCACCTACTTCGAATGCACCGGCGCCGAGAAATGGTCGGTGCCGATCGGTGCCCCCGTCTGGAACACACAGGTGTACGTCCTCGACTCCAGGTTGCGTCCGGTTCCCGTAGGCGTACCCGGCGAGCTCTACCTGGCAGGCGTACAACTCGCTCGTGGATATGTAGGCCGGAGCGAGCTGACCGCCGATCGTTTCGTCGCGAATCCACTCGGTGACGAAGGTGCCCGGATGTACCGGACCGGTGACGTCGTGCGCTGGTCCGGTACAGGAAATCTGGAATATATGGGGCGCAGCGACTTCCAGGTCAAACTGAGGGGTCAGCGCATCGAACTGGGCGAAATCGAATCTGCGTTGCTCGACGATCCGGCGGTGGCGCAGGCGGTTGCCGTCGTGCACAGCCGGGAAACGACAGGGGAGAGTTTGGTCGCGTATGTCGTTCCCACACGCGGGCACGTCGTCGACCTCACCTCGCTGCGGGAGACCGCCGCAACGATCCTGCCCGCATACATGGTGCCGAGCCAGTTCGTGATTCTGAAGGAGCTACCGCTCGGCGCAACCGGAAAGCTGGACAGGAAGGCACTTCCGGAGCCCGAGTTGCTCGTACCCCGCTCCGAATACGTGGAGCCGAGAAATCCGGTGGAGGAAGTACTCGCGTCGATCTTCGCCGAGACCCTTGGTTTGTCGCGGATCGGAGTGCGTGACGACTTCTTCGATGTCGGCGGAAACTCGCTTGTGGCAACGCGGCTCGTCGCCAGGGCAGGCGAAGCACTCGGTGTACAGCTCGGTGTCCGTGACCTGTTCGACGCCCCCACCGTCGAGGCATTCGCGATGCGCGCCGACTCCGTCACCGAGCGTGGCACGGCGCAAGTTCCGCTCGTACCGGTCGATCGCCCCGCACACGTGCCGGTGTCCCTGGCCCAGAAGCGGATGTGGTTCGTCAACCAGTTCGACACTTCCTCGCCGGCCTACAACGTTGCGATGGCGATCCGGTTGAGCGGGCGGCTCGACACCGAAGCGCTGGCCGCAGCAGTTGGAGATGTCGTCGAACGGCACGAATCATTGCGCACCCGATTCCCGATGTATTCGGGTGTACCGACACAAGTCGTCGTCCCGACCACCGAAGTCGTGCCCTCGTTGCGGCCGATACCGGTTCCGGAAGGCGAGCTCGAGTACCGGTTGTCGGCGATCGCCGGGGCAGGCTTCGACGTCACGGTCGCGGCACCGGTACGAGCCGAACTACTCCACACCGGCGACGACGACCATGTTCTGTGCATCGTCGTGCATCACATCTGCGCCGACGGCTTCTCGATGGCACCGCTCGCTCGGGACGTGATGACCGCGTACGCCGCTCGGACAGCCGGGACGGCACCGGAGTGGTCGCCGCTGCCTGTGCAGTACATCAACTACACACTGTGGCAGCAACGGTCTCTGGGAGCCCAGGACGATCCCGACAGCGTTTTGGCCGCGCAACTCCGGTACTGGACTCGAGCCCTCGACGGACTGCCCGAACTGGTGTCGCTTCCCACCGACCACCCACGTCCGAACACAGCGTCGATGAAGGGAGCCGTTCATGACTTCCGCATCGACGAGGAGACGCACCGGGCGCTGACGGCGACCGCGCGCGAACACGACACCAGCCTGTTCATGGTCATCCATGCGGCGCTGGCGACATTCCTCGTCCGGCTCGGCGATTCGGCCGATGTCGCCATCGGAACACCGATCGCGGGACGCGGACGGTCCGCGTTGGACAACGTGGTCGGAATGTTCGTCAACACCCTGGTATTGCGCACTACCGCAGAACCGGACACCTCGTTCTCCGAACTGCTCGCCCAGGTCCGTGACACCGACCTCGATGCGTTCCATCACAGCGACGTTCCTTTCGAACGGGTGGTGGACGAGGTTGCCCCCGAGCGTTCCACAGCGCACTCGCCGCTGTTCCAGGTGATGCTCGAGTTCCGCAACAACGAGCAGCCCCACCTCGAATTACCCGGGTTGAGCGTGTCGGGGATCGATCTCACGCCCGATATCTCGAACTTCGACTTGCAGCTCACCGTGACGGAAGAGTTCGGCACAGCCGGCGAACCCACCGGTCTCGAGGCGTCCTTCACCTATGCGACGAGTCTGTTCGACCCGCCGACCGTCGAAAGGTTCGCCTCCTACCTCCAGCGGATCATGGCGGCCGCCGCCGGCAACCCGGACCGACCGATCGGCGACATCGCCGTGCTGTCCGATTCGGAATCGACAACCCTGACCCCGGTGACAGGTGGCCGCGGCGGCGCTCCGAAGACACTCGCAGAGATCCTCGCTGCGGCCGCCATCGATCCGGACGCGCCCGCGCTGCTCCACGACGGACTGGAACTCTCATACGGGGAATTGGATGCGCGGTCGAACCAGTTGGCGCGGGCTTTGGTGGCGCGGGGTGTGGGACCAGAAGATGTGGTTGCCCTCGCCGTCGGTCGGTCGATCGAATCTGTGCTGTCGATCTGGGCGGTGGCGAAGGCCGGCGCCGCCTACGTGCCCGTCGACCCGGGCTACCCATCAGACCGAATCCTCCACATGCTGACCGATTCCGGGACCGCCCTCGTGGTGACGCGTGAAGGCCACGACGCGAGGGTGCCGGATCTGAAAGGCGTGCAGCGGCTCGTCGTCGATTCACCGGAGCTGCGGGGTGAACTCGATTCCTATCCGGTCGACGCCGTCGGGGACGCCGAGCGAGTTGGTCGTCTTCACCTCGACCACCCGGCCTACGTGATCTACACCTCCGGTTCCACGGGCACTCCCAAGGGCGTCGTCGTGAGCCATCGCGGGCTGGCGAACTTCGCCGAAGACATGAGGACCCGATTCGGCGTGACCCGCCGATCGCGCACCCTGCATTTCTCGTCGCCGAGTTTCGACGCGTCGGTCCTCGAGTTCCTGCTGGCTTTCGGCTCCGGTGCCGCCATGGTGATCGCACCGACATCGGTCATCGGGGGAGCGGAGCTTGCCTCGGTGCTCCGGGACGGCGAGGTAACCCACGCGTTCATCACCCCGGCCGCAATGGGTTCTGTGAATCCGGAAGGTCTGGACACGGTGGTGTGCGTAGCCACCGGCGGTGACGTGTGCCCGCCCGAACTGGTACGGCAGTGGGTGACCCCGAACCGGAGGATGTTCAACGCCTACGGCCCCACCGAGGCCACCGTCGTCTCCAGCGTGACCGACTCGATGGACCCGCGCGAGACTGTGACGATCGGGCGCCCGCCACTCGGGTGTGGGGAAATGGTGCTCGACTCACGGCTCCATCCCGTGCCCACCGGAGTTGCCGGCGAACTCTACGTCACCGGTGCCGGCCTGGCCCGCGGTTACCACGCACGATCCGCGACGACTTCCGACCGGTTCATAGCCAATCCTTTCGGGGAGCCAGGCGAGCGCATGTACCGAACAGGTGATCTCGCGCGGTGGAACGCCTCCGGCCGGCTCGAGTACCTCGGCCGCAGCGACTTCCAAGTGAAGGTGCGTGGCTTCCGCATCGAACTCGGCGAGATCGAAGCCGTTCTCGCGGACCATCCGAGCGTCGCGCGGGCAGTCGTCACGGCGCGTGGCCAGGGCAACGGGCCGGTGCGGCTCGTCGGATACGTGGTTCCTGCGGAGGGCGCGACTGTGGACAAGGCTGCGGTACGCGCCCACGCAGAGACTCGCTTGGCGCCGTACATGGTGCCTGCAGCGCTCATGGTGCTGGACACGTTCCCGGTCACACCGGTAGGCAAACTCGACCGAAAGGCGCTCCCCGAACCCGACTTCGGTACCGACGTGTCGTCCGGTCGTCTTCCGGCCAACGAACGCGAACGTGTGCTGGCCGATATTTTCGCCGAAGTCCTCGGTCTCTCGTCTGTGGGGACGGACGATTCGTTCTTCGCACTCGGTGGCGACAGCATCATGTCGATCCAGCTCGTGGCGCGCGCCAAGACGGTAGGACTGGCGTTGTCGCCACGAGACGTCTTCGATCACAAGACGGTGTCCGGTCTGGCCACCGTCGCAACCCTCACCGACGACGACGAATCGGTCACCCTCGAAGAACTCGAGGGTGGAGGTGTGGGTTTCGCCCCCGCCACACCGATAGTCGAATGGTTGCTCGAAAGCGGTGGCGCATTCGGACGAATGTCCCAGTCCGCGCTGCTGACGGCCCCCGCAGATCTGAACGATCTCGGTGAACTCGCCGCGACCTTCCAAATTGTGATCGACCGCCACGACATGCTGCGGGCGAGGTTGGTCCAGCAAGACGGCGAGAATCAGCTCGAGATCCGTCGACCCGGTTTCGTCGACGCCACCGACCTCGTACGCCGGGCTTCCACCACCGCGGAGCCCGGTAGCCCAGAGTTCGCGACCGTGGTCGTCACCGAACTCGAAGCGGCACAAGACCGACTGGACCCGTTCGACGGACCGGTCCTTCAGGTCGTGTGGATTGCCGAAGGCGACAAAGGTGGACGATTGCTCGTCGTGGCACATCACCTGGTGATCGACGGTGTGTCCTGGCGCGTGATGGTGCCGGACCTGGCGTCGGCGTGGGGCCAGCGCGGAACGGGTGTCGAAACAGCGCTCGAACCGGTGGGAACGTCGATGCGCCGCTGGGCGCACGGGTTGACCGCGGCGGCCGCGCAGCGCAGAGACGAACTCGAATCGTGGCAGCAGATCCTGGCCGGCGACGATCCACTGATCGGTGCGCGCGCACTGGATCCGGACACCGACGTGAACGCCACTCTCGGACGTGTCACCGTCGAGATTCCCTCCGAGGTCAGCGACGCCCTGCTCACCACCGTTCCGGACGCGTTCCGCGGCAACGTCAACGATGGTCTGCTCGCAGCATTGGCGCTGGCGGTCTCGCGATGGCGGCGCAATCGCGGACTCGACGTCCCCGCCACGTTGGTGGAACTCGAGGGACACGGCCGTGAGGAACAGGTGCTTCCGGGTGCCGATCTGGGCCGAACCATCGGGTGGTTCACCTCCATGTTCCCGGTTCGGTTGGATCTGACCGGTATCGACATCGACGACGCCTTCGCAGGTGGGCGCGCCGCCGCCTCGGCGGTCAAAGCCATCAAGGAACAACTGCTGGCAATCCGGGACCACGGCATCGGATTCGGGATGCTTCGCTACCTGGACCCGGAATCGGTGAACCATCTGCGAAACCAACGGACGCCGCAGATCAGTTTCAACTACCTGGGCCGCTTCTCGACCGGAGTCGCCGACTCGGCGGGCAGGGTGGACTGGACCCCGACCGCCGAAGTCGACCTGACACGCACTCAGGACCGCGGCGCGCCGGTCGCGGCCGCACTCGGCATCAACGCCGTGACCACAGATATCGGTGGGCGCCCGCAACTGCGCGCCACCTGGTCGTATGCCGCAGGTGTCCTCGACGCAGAGGAGGTCGGCGAACTCGCTCAGCTGTGGGTTCGAGCACTGACTGCCGTCACCGAGGCGGCGAAGCAACCGGATGTTCGCGCTCTGACCCCCTCCGACCTGAGGCTTGTCGCTCTGGACCAGACGGCGATCGACCGATTCGAAGACCGCTACCCGTCCCTGCAGGACATCTGGTCGTTGTCACCGCTGCAATCCGGCCTGTTGTTCCACGCATTGCTGGCCGAACAGTCGATCGACTCGTACACCGTGCAGCTCACGCTCGAACTCGTCGGCGCAGACGCCGACCGGATGCACCGTGCAGGGCAAGCGCTGTTGGATCGGCACGACAACCTGCGAGCCGCTTTCGTTCACGACTCCGAAGGCACTGCCGTACAGATCGTCTGCCAGAATGTTGGATTGCCGTGGGAGGATCACGATCTCTCGAAGCTGAATCAGAGGGAGCAGGAGAACGCGATCGCCGGTCTCCTCGAAGCCGACCGGGCACGCGGATTCGACATGGCGGTTCCGCCTCTCCTGCGCTTCTTGTTCCTGCGTCTCGGTGACGACCGGCAGCAGCTGATTCTGACGAACCACCACATCTTGCTGGACGGCTGGTCGATGCCGCTGGTGCTCCGTGATCTGTTGACCCTGTATGCAACCGACGGGTCGTCCGATGTTCTGCCGGCAGTGCATCCGTACCGGCGCTATCTCGACTGGATGGCCGATCGCAGTACCGAGGATTCGCTGAATGCGTGGGCCGAAGCGCTGAGTGGTGTCGAGGAACCGACGCTGCTGTCGCCCGGTGGGCGTTCAGTGACACAGGACGGCACCTCCCACGAACTGCTGATCGAGATTCCCGCAGAGAGCACCGACGAGCTTCGCAGACATGCACGCGATCGGGGCATCACGGTGAGCACGATGATCAGGGTGGCGTGGGCCATCGTGCTGGCGGAGCTTCTCGGTCGCGACGACGTCGTGTTCGGTGGCACGGTCTCTGGCCGACCCCCGGAAATTCCCGGTATCGAATCGATGGTGGGTCTGTTCATCAATACGTTGCCGGTGCGAGTCACACTCGATCCACGGGAAACGCTGGCGGAGTTGGCAGGCCGAGTGCAGAGCGAACAGGCCGACCTGCTCGATCACCACTACCTGGGCTTGACGTCGGTACAAGAACGAGTAGGTGATGCCGCGGTCTTCGACACCCTGACGGTGTTCGAGTCGTACCCGGTCGATCGTGCGGGTCTGACCGAAGCCACCGATATCGCCGGAATGCATCTCATCGACCTCCACGACAGCGCAAACGCCGCGCACTACCCGCTGGCTCTCATTGCGTCCGCACACGAGACGCTGCAACTGAAGCTGGAATATTTCCCGGCTTTGTTCGAACGGATTTCGATGGAGTGCATCGGTGACCGCATTCGGCGGGCACTGACGACAATCGCCCACGACCCCGATCTTCCACTCGCACAGCTACGGCTGTTGTCGGCCGAAGAAGAGGCAACTCTGGTCCCGACGCGCGGACTCGAAGGACGATCGACCCGCACACTCCCTGACCTGCTCAGCGAGGGAGCACAACTCGAGCCGGACAGGATTGCTCTCACCTGCGACGGACGCGACATGTCCTACCGGGACCTCGACGAACGCTCGAACAGGTTGGCCCGAGCGCTCATCGACCGCGGCGCGGGGCCGGAGACGACGGTGGCACTCGGCATTGCTCGGTCGATCGAATCGGTGCTCACGATGTGGTCCATCGCCAAGACCGGCGCCGCATTCGTGCCTGTGGATCCGCGCTATCCCATCGAGCGCGTCGAACACATGCTTTCCGATTCGGGGGCCGTCCTCGGTGTCACCGTGAGCAGCGACCTCACCACGCTTCCTGGGACCGTTCCGTGGGTCGTGCTCGACGATCCCGACGTGGAACTGGTGATGGACGGCAGCGACGGCGCCCGGGTGACGGACGCGGACCGTATTCGGGACCTGCGTTTCGACCACCCGGCCTATGTCATCTACACCTCGGGCTCGACCGGCACTCCCAAGGGTGTCGTGGTCAGTCATCGGGGCGTCGACAACTTTGCGGAAGAGCAGCGGCGGCGTTATGGCACCACCGCGCAGTCGCGGACACTGCACTTCTCGTCGCCGAGTTTCGATGCCTCTGTGCTCGACTACCTGTTGCCGTTCGCGGTCGGGGCGACCATGGTGATCGTCCCCACGGACGTCTACGGTGGATCCGAACTCGCCGAACTCATCCGCCGTGAACGCGTCACCCACGGCTTCGTGACCCCTGCCGCGCTGGCCTCGGTGGAACCCGACGGGCTGGACGATTTCCAACACGTCGTTGCCGGCGGCGAGGCCGTGCCCGCCGAACTCGTCACGCGATGGTCGCCCGGGCGCAACCTGTACAACGGGTACGGGCCCACCGAAGCCACCATTATGGCCAACATCAGCGACCCACTCGTCCTGGACGAGACCGTGCGTATCGGGGCTCCCGTGCGTGGTGTGCACGAGGTGGTACTCGACGGCCGGATGCAACCGGTATCGACCGGCGTTCCCGGGGAGTTGTACATCGCAGGTGAGGGTCTGGCGCGCGGATACCATCGTCGGCCGGGCCTGACCGCCGCCCGTTTCGTCGCCAACCCGTTCGGCGAGCCGGGTGAGCGCATGTACCGCACGGGTGACGTGGCACGGTGGCTTCCCGACCACACGGCCGAATACCTCGGCCGTAGCGACTTCCAGGTCAAAGTCCGCGGCTTCCGCATCGAGCTCGGGGATATCGACGCCGCCCTGACGAGCAACCCGGCCGTAGGCTTCGCGGTGACCCTGGGCCGAACCGGTCCAGCGGGGGAGACCGTCCTGGTGTCGTATGTGTTGCCCGACGGTCACTCCGAACTCGACGTCGCCGAAGTACGTGACTCCGTCGCTCGGCTGTTGCCGGCGCACATGATTCCGGCCAGCATCATGGTGCTCGACGAGATTCCGTTGACACCGGTCGGAAAGCTGGACCGCAACGCACTGCCGGAGCCGGTGTTCCTGCCGTCGGCAGACGGCTTCCGGCCGCCCACGTCGGAGACCGAACGGGCCGTCGCGGACGTCTTTGCCTCGGTGCTGGGTCTCGAACGAATCGGTGTGGACGACAACTTCTTCGACCTCGGCGGAAATTCCCTGATCGCGACACGGGTCGCCGCACGGCTGAGCGCCGAACTCGACACCGATATCGGTGTGCGCAGCCTCTTCGAAGCGCCGACCGTTCACCAACTCGCCCGATTGCTCGAGACAGTGGACACCACGGGCAGTCGTCCGCCGTTGGAGGCGCACCCGCGGCCGGACCATGTTCCGGTTTCGTTGGCCCAGAAGCGGATGTGGTTCCTCAACCAGTTCGACACCACATCGGCCGCGTACAACATTCCTCTCGTCGTCCGTATGGAAGGCGCACTGGACGTGGACGCACTGTGGTCCGCTATGAAGGATGTGCTGGGACGGCACGAGGCGCTGCGAACCGTCTTCCCGTCGTACGACGGTGAACCCACACAGGTGGTGTTGTCGCCTGCGGAGGCCCTACCTCCGCAACACGTCGTCGAGGTCACCGAATCCCAGCTACCCATGCGCGTCGCGGAGTTGGCATCGCTCGGGTTCGACGTGACGGCCGCAGTCCCGATTCGCTCGACTCTGTTCGAAACGGGCACCAACGATCACGTGCTGGCCATCGTGATCCATCACATCTGTGCGGACGGGTTCTCCATGGCACCGCTCGCCCGGGACGTGTTCGCCGCCTACGCTGCACGGATCACGGGCACCGCACCGCAATGGCAACGTCTGCCGGTGCAGTACGCGGACTACTCACTCTGGCAACACGATGTGCTCGGCTCCGAGGACGATCCGAATTCTCTGATCTCCCAACAGCTGACGTACTGGACCGACCAACTCGCCGAGCTCCCCGAGGTGCTGGCCTTGCCGGCCGATTGGCCGCGCCCCACCCAGCCGTCATTCCGCGGCGACGTGGTGGACTTCACGGTGGAACCGGAGTTGCACAGGAGTCTGTCCGCGCTGTCTCGGCGTCACAACGCGACGATGTTCATGACGATGCACGCCGCCTTGACCGTCTTGCTCGTGAATCTGACCGGAACGAAGGACATTGCAGTCGGCACCCCTGTGGCAGGCCGTGGAGACGCTGCACTGGACGAACTCGTCGGCATGTTCGTGAACACGTTGGTGCTTCGCGCGAACGTGGACGTCGGGGCAGGATTCGGCGAACTCCTCGAGGACATACGGGGGATCGACCTCGAGGCCTTCCAGCATTCGGACCTTCCGTTCGAACGGTTGGTGGATGTGATCGATCCGGAGCGGGCCATCGATCATTCCCCGTTGTTCCAGGTGATGCTCGAATTCCGGAACAACGAGGCGCCGCGCCTCGAGTTGCCGGATCTGACGGTCAGCGGAGTGGACTTCGATCTGGATGTCGCGAAATTCGATCTGCAACTGAGCCTCGAGGAAATCTACGACGACACCGGGGTACCGGCCGGCATGCAGGCATCGTTCACCTACGCGACGGACCTCTTCGATGCCGTTACCGTCGAGGCGTTCGGCGAGCGATTCCTGCGGATTCTCGGGAGCATCGCCGATTCCCCGCAGACCGCGGTCGGAGATATCGAGTCCACGACCGTCGCCGAACGACACATGGTGCTCGACGAATGGAACGCCATCGGCCTCGCACCGGACGCAGCGACTCTGGCCGACCGGTTCGCAGCGACCGTATCGGCGCATCGCGAAGCCGTGGCGGTCACCTACGAGGACGAGTCGATCACCTACCAAGATCTCGACGAGCGGTCGAACCGGTTGGCGCGCCTGCTCATCGACGAGGGCGTGGGCACCGAAACCCTCGTTGCGGTGGCGTTGCCTCGAACCACCGAGTTGGTCGTGACGATTCTGGCGGTCATCAAATGCGGTGCCGGCTATCTACCGGTGGACGTGAACTATCCGGCCGAGAGAATCGCCTTCGTTCTCGACGATGCACGTCCACGATGCGTTGTCACGACCACCGATCACGAGGCCGCGCTCGACGCTGCGCACGGCAGCATCCTGTCCATCGATTCTGCGGCCGTGCGTAGCACCCTCACCGAGCAGTCACCCGCCCCGATCACCGACTCCGACAGGATCCGTCCGCAGGATCCAGACGCCATCGCATACGTCATCTACACTTCGGGCTCGACTGGGCGCCCCAAAGGTGTTGTCGTATCCCACCGCAACGTGTTGACGTTGTTCGAGAACACGCAACCGATGTTCGATTTCGACGACTCGGACGTGTGGACGATGTTCCACTCGTACGCGTTCGACTTCTCCGTCTGGGAGTTGTGGGGACCGTTGCTGTACGGCGGTCGCCTCGTGGTCGTCGACTACTACACGGCGCGCTCGCCCGAGATGTTCCACGAACTTCTTCGCAACGAGAAGGTCACCGTCCTCAATCAAACGCCGACGGCCTTCCAGCAGCTGGCCGAGACCGACCGGATCGTGGCGGAGACCGGCGTCGACACCGAACGTCTCGCTCTGCGTTACATCGTGTTCGGCGGGGAAGCCCTCGACCTCGGGCAACTCTCGCGGTGGTATCTGCGTCACGACGACGATGCGCCGACTCTCGTGAACATGTACGGCATCACCGAGACCACCGTTCACGTCAGCCACCTGCCACTGAGTAGGCGATTTGCGGCAGAAGCGTCCGCGAGTGTGATCGGGCGGGCCATTCCCGGTCTGCGGGTGTACGTACTCGACGGACGACTGCATCCCACACCTGTGGGAGTGACCGGCGAGATGTACGTCGCTGGGGAGCAGGTGACCCGGGGATATCTCGGGAGAGGCGCACTGACGTCCACCCGGATGGTTGCGGACCCACACGGACACCCCGGTGCACGCATGTATCGGACGGGTGACGTGGCACGGTGGAACCGCGAAGGGAGCCTCGAGTATCTGGGCCGCAGCGACTTCCAGGTGAAGATTCGTGGGTTCCGCATCGAACTCGGCGAGATCGAGGCCGCACTGCTGCGGTACGAGGGCATCGCCCATGCCGTGGTGACCGTCCACGAGGTCGGCGACGGGCCGAGTCGTCTCGTCGGATACATCGTCCCGGAGTCGGGGCGCACGGTGGACCCGGTTGCCGCCCTCGAATTCGTCGGTACGCAGGTGACTTCGTACATGGTTCCGGCCACGTTGGTGGCGCTGGACGCATTGCCACTGACGTCGAACGGAAAGCTCGACCGGCGTGCCCTGCCCACACCCGACTTCGGTCTTCGCGCAATGCCGAGCCGGGGACCGACCAGCGAGACGGAACGCGTTCTCGTCGACTTGTTCGCCGAGGTGCTCGGGCTCGACTCCGTTGGCGTCGACGACTCGTTCTTCGCACTCGGCGGCGACAGCATCATGTCGATCCAACTCGTCTCACGCGCCAAGACCCACGGGGTGACGTTGACACCGAGAGCGGTCTTCGAGCACAAGACCGTTGCAGGGTTGGCCGGTGTTGCCGAAGTATCCGACGGAACGGAAGTGGTCGTCCTCGACGAGTTCGAAGGAGGCGGTGTCGGCACGATGCCGACTACGCCGATCCTGGAATGGCTCCTCGAACGTGGTGGCGACTACCGGAGGTACACCCAAACCGCCCTGCTGACACTGCCGGTGGACGCCGATCGCGACCGCCTGGAGGAGGTCCTGCAGTCGGTTCTCGACCATCACGACATGTTGCGTAGCCGACTGGTCTCGGGGGGCACGAGTACCGGCTTGCGGGTACAGGCTCCTGGCTCCGTGCCGGCCTCGACAGTACTGAGGCAGGTGAGTGTTGCCTCGGTGTCCGGCACGGCCTTCGCAGAAACCGCGAACGCCGAACTTGATGCGGCTGCAGGCCAGCTCGATCCTTCCAGCGGCAGCATGATTCGTTTCGTCTGGTTCGATGCGGGTCCGCTGGGTAGTCGCCTCCTGGTCGTCGCCCACCACGCCGTGATCGATGGTGTGTCGTGGCGAGTTCTGGTCCCCGATCTGGCGACAGCGTGGGCGCAGGTCGCCGCAGAGCAACCCGTCATCCTCCCACCGGTCGGCACATCGATGCGACGTTGGGCGCACGCGCTCGTAGAGGTTGCGGCCGAGCGCACGGACGAACTACCGATATGGCGAAGTATCCTCGAGTCTCCCGATCCGATAGTCGGATCACGACCGCTCGATCCCACTGTGGATGTCAGCGGCACGGTCGACCAAGTCACGGTGACCGTTCCGGAGGACGTGACGGACTCTCTGTTGACCGCGCTACCGGGGGCATTCCGAGGGGGAGTGAACGACGGATTGCTCACTGCCCTCGCCTTGGCGGTGACTCACTGGCGTTCCCGTCGCGGTGAGACCAGCGCGCAAACCCTCGTCAGTCTCGAAGGACACGGCAGGGAAGAACATGTGGTGCCCGGTGCCGATCTCAGCCGAACCATGGGCTGGTTCACCTCGATATTCCCGGTCGTTCTCGACCTGGACGGGATCGATCTCGAGGACGCCCTCGACGGTGGCCACTCGGCCGGATCGGCGATCAAAGCGGTCAAGGAACAACTCCTGAGCATCCCGGACCACGGGGTCGGATACGGTCTGTTGCGGTACCTGACTCAGTCCGGCGCAGGGCAGCTCGGGACCCTGCCCTCACCGCAGATCAGCTTCAACTACCTCGGGAAGATCGCAGGCACAGTCGAAACCCAAGGCTCCGAATACGGTTGGCTACCTGTCACGGACGCCGACCTCGACGATGCGCCGAGTCCGGACATTCCGGTGGCCACCGCGCTCGACGTGAACGCGATGACGACGTCGGTGGCCGGCACATCGCAATTGCGCGCCACCTGGTCTTACCCGTCGGGCATTCTCGACCGTGCGGAGGTGGAGGAGCTCGCAAGCCTGTGGGTCGACGCACTGACCGCATTGGCTCGTCATTCGGCCCGGCCGCTGTCGGGTGGGCTGACGCCGTCGGATCTCGACCTGGTCGCAGTCGACCAGCAAGCGATCGACCGTTTCGAAGCCAGCTTCCCTGGCCTGTCGGACATCTGGTCCCTGTCACCGTTGCAATCGGGTCTTCTTTTCCACGCTCAGTTCGCGGACGAGTCGGCCGATCCGTACATGGTGCAGCTGACTCTGAAACTCGGTGGCATCGTCGATTCGGATCGGCTCCGTGCCGCTGGACAAGCGCTACTCGACCGCCATCCGAGTCTGCGGGCAGCGTTCGTCCATGACAGTGCCGGCGAATCCGCCCAGATCGTCCAGGACCATGTGTCCATCCCATGGACCGAGTTCGACTTCACCGCCCTCGAATCAGACGAACAGCTCGCGCGTCTGGACGAGGTCGTCGCCACCGACCGTGCGAAAAAGTTCGATATGACGTCGGCGCCGCTACTGCGCATGACCCTCGTCCGGCTGGCTCGTCACGACTGCCGGCTCATCATGACCAACCATCACATCCTCCTCGACGGTTGGTCCACACCACTGGTGTTGCGCGATCTCCTGACGCTGTACGCCACCGATGGCGATGCGACCGTGCTGCCACCCGTCCCGCCGTACCGCGACTATCTCGCGTGGATGTCCAGACAGAGCAGCGAGAAGTCGGTTGCCGCATGGCGCAAGGCTCTCGACGGCGTGGACGAACCGACGGTCCTGACCAGTGATGCAGAAGGTATCGCGGCTGCGGCGTCCGCGGAGAACTCGTACGTTGTGGGGCCACAGATCACCGAACGCTTGCGGGCGCTGAGCCGGGCAAGAGGACTGACGATGAATACCGTCGTCCAATCCGCCTGGGCGATCGTTCTCGGTGAGTTGGTCGGTCGCGACGATGTCGTGTTCGGTGGCACCGTCTCCGGTCGACCTCCGGAGATCCCCGGCATCGAATCGATGATCGGACTGTTCATCAACACACTCCCCGTGCGCGTGAAACTCGATCCCCACGAGACCTTGGGAGAGTTGCTAGATCGCGTCCAAGCCGAAGAGACCACGCTGCTCGACCATCACTACATCGGGCTCTCCGACATACAGAACGCGGTAGGCGCCGCAGCAATATTCGACACCCTGACCGTCTTGGAGTCCTATCCCGTCGACCGCGCAGGTCTCACGGAGACCACGGACATCGCCGGCATGCGTGTTCTCGATGTAGACGGTCACGACTCCGCCCACTATCCGCTCGCCATCGTCACGTCGGGCGAGGAGGAACTGAACCTCAAACTGGAGTACTCGACCGCATTGTTCGACAACGAACGCATCGGGGTGGTGGGCGAACGAATCGTCCGTGCACTCACTGCCATAGCCGACGACCCCGACCTCACTCTGGGACGCCTGAACCTCTTGTCGGATGCCGAACGCGCGGCCCTCGTCCCCGTGCACGGACGTCCGGGGTTCTCGGTTCGAACCCTTCCGCAGATCCTCGAGGATGCTGCCGGAATGGATCCGAACCGCACCGCACTGACATTCGGTGGACGCAACGTGTCCTACCGGGAACTCGACGAGCGGTCGAATCAACTGGCTCGGGTACTGATCTCGGAGGGAGCAGGACCCGAAACCTTCGTCGCACTGGGTATTCCCCGTTCCATCGAGTCGGTCCTGGGAATGTGGGCGGTGGCCAAGACCGGCGCCGCCTTCGTTCCGGTCGACCCCAACTACCCGAGCGAACGAATCGAACACATGCTCATCGACTCGGGTGCCAGCATCGGCCTGACGATGGGCGCGCACATCGACGCACTGCCGTCGTCGTTGCCGTGGTTCACGTGTGACAGCCGGAAGTTCGCCAAGACGTGGCAGAGTCAACCGGCACTCCCTGTTGCAGACGCCGATCGGCGATCGCCGATAAGTCTGGACAACGCCGCCTACGTCGTCTACACGTCCGGCTCGACCGGAAAGCCGAAGGGCGTCGTGGTCACTCACGAGGGACTCGACAACTTCGCCGAAGACCAACGTCTCCGATTCGGAGCGGACGCCACCTCCCGTACCTTGCATTTCTCGACCCCGAGCTTCGATGGAGCAGTCTTCGAGTACCTACAGGCATTCGGAGCCGGCGCAACCATGGTCATCGCACCGCCCGACGTCTACGGAGGTGCAGAACTCGCGCATCTGTTGCGAAGTGAACGGGTGACGCACGCGTTCATCACCACTGCGGCGCTGTCCACCGTGGATCCGGTCGATCTCGAAGAGTTCCAGCACGTTGCCGTCGGTGGCGAAGTGTGTCCGCCCGAACTCGTCGCCCGCTGGGCTCCGGACCGGATGTTGTCCAACGCGTACGGGCCGACCGAGACGACGATCATGGCGAACATCAGTGAGCCGATGACGGTGGGCGAGCCGATCACCATCGGTGGCCCGATCCGAGGCGTAGCCGAACTGGTGCTCGACTCCCGTATGCAACCGGTCGGGCTGGGTATGCCGGGAGAGCTTTACATCACGGGCGCCGGCCTGGCGCGTGGATACCACCGCAGGCCCGACCTGACGTGTGGTCGCTTCGTGGCGAACCCGTATGGCGATCCGGGGGAGCGGATGTA
The DNA here is from genome assembly GCA_012514505.1 of Rhodococcus sp. (in: high G+C Gram-positive bacteria). GTDB lineage: Bacteria > Actinomycetota > Actinomycetes > Mycobacteriales > Mycobacteriaceae > Rhodococcus_F. The sequence goes on from JAAZAD010000283.1 coordinate 73,879, forward strand.
CCGCACCGGTGACGTCGTCCGATGGCGGCCCGATCATACGATCGAGTACGTCGGACGCACCGACTTCCAGGTCAAGATCCGCGGGTTCCGAATCGAACTGGGCGAGATCGACGCGGAACTGATGGCCCAGCCCGGAGTGTCTTTCGCTGTCACAGTCGGTGTCGACGGCCCAGCCGGAAACACCGTCCTGGCCTCGTATGTCGTGCCGACGTTCGGCACCGACATCGATATCACCGAGATCAGTGCCCGCCTGACGACGAGACTACCGAGCCACATGATCCCGACAACCATCACGGTTCTCGACGAGATCCCTCTCAACAAGGTGGGCAAGCTCGATCGCTCGGCCCTTCCCGAACCCGAGTTCCGGTCAACCGGAATCGACTTCCGTGAACCTGCCACGCCGATGGAACAGACCGTGGCGGAAGTCTTCCGCGACGTACTCGGCATTGCCGCGATCGGTGTGGACGACGACTTCTTCACCCTCGGTGGCAACTCGCTGGTGGCAACGCGCGTCACCTCGCGGCTTGCCGCGGTCCTCGGCGCGGACGTCGGTGTTCGCGCTCTGTTCGAACACCCCACGATCCGTACTCTCGCAGACAATCTCGAAAGTCACACCGGCCAGGCACGGAAGCGCCCCGCCCTCGTAGCGGGCGGTCGACCCGACCGGATTCCGCTGTCGTTGGCGCAGAAGAGAATGTGGTTCCTCAATCAGTTCGACACAAGTTCCGCCGCCTACAACATCCCGCTCGCAGTGCGATTGACCGGTCAACTCGACATCACAGCACTTCGGGAGGCACTCGGTGACACCCTGGCACGGCACGAATCTCTGCGTACGCTGTTTCCCCGGGTGGGCGGAGAGCCCGTACAGCAGAT
>JAAZAD010000284.1 GCA_012514505.1 Rhodococcus sp. (in: high G+C Gram-positive bacteria)
AGCCCCTCAATGTCGGTTCGTCCGCGCTGACGAAGCGCACGGGGACATCCAGTGATGCCGTCGCTTGGCCGACCAGAGTGGACTTGCCGACCTGCCTCGGTCCGGTAACAGCCTGGATGAAACGGCGGTGCTCAGTCAACCGTCGAGTTAGGACCGCCACGTGCGGGCGCAGGTACGAAGCCGACGAATTACTCAACATGTTGAGTAAGTTTACTCAATACGTTGAGTAAATGGGAGGAACTTGCACACGCTGATGCCGACTACGGCATGCACCACAGCGAGCGATCAGTGGTGGGAGACCACGGCCTTGACCACGAGTTCCGGGATGCCCTCGAAATCCTGTGGATTGGCGGTGTAGAGAGGCAACTGGTTCGCGATGGCGATCGCCGCGATCATCGCGTCGTAGCTGCGCGCTGAGGTCTTGCGCCCCACTCGGCGGAGTGCGGCAGCCACCCTCCCGAACGCTCGTGCGGCAGCGGCGTCGAAGGGGATCGGTGCGAAGTCGACCTCGGCCTGCTGCAGGATGGCTTGACGGGCACTTCGTTCCTCTTCCGACGTTGCCACCAGGGGGCCAACGGACAGTTCCGCGAGTGTCACCGCCGAGATCTCGGGATTGATCGGAAGATCGTCGGGATCAAGGTCTTTGAGTTGGATGACGACGCTCGTATCGAGCAGACCCGCCGAATCACCATTACCTGACATGTCGCCTGCCACTCAGATCGACGTATCGAGCACTTCGTCGATGTCCCGGCGGAACGCGACTGGATCGACCGAAGGGAGATGACGCCAGCGTGCCAGCAACGCGTTGCGATCCAACGTCCGATGGGCGAGGGGCCTGATTTCCGCCACGGCCCTCCCGGACTTCGTCACGATGAAGTGCTCGCCCGCCTGAACGCGCTCCAGGACGTCACCTCCGTTGTTGCGGAGTTCTCTGATACCGACACGGCTATGAGCCATGCGCCATTGTATCGCAAGTGAGACAACGCTCCTGGGCCGGCTGTTGCGCACGCCCCGGCGACCACTTCCATTCCGCCCCGCCATGCCCTAGCATCTGGCCACACCTTTCATCCGACGTCGCGCTGGCGGTGTTGTCGCGGACAAGGTCCGATGACGAAAGCGAGGTCAAGGCGTGGGCGCGTCTCGGCTGCAGCGATCGTGGCTCTCTGTCGTGGGCATCGGGGCGGTGCTCGCTGGTCTCGTGGTGTCGTGCGGTGGAGGGCAACATCCGCCTCCGCCGCCGCCTGCAAACGCCTCTAGCTACCAGTTGATCGACGCCGCGTTAGACGCGGGCGACATCGACGAGGAGACGGCTCTCACGTACAAGGTCTACGCAACGTTCGCGGACGCGCGCCTGCCTGAGGAGTTCGGGGGTGACGACGACGGGCGCGACGGCACGTTGCTCATGCGCGAGTTGGCGCGGCGCATCGACTCGCTCGCTGCAGCGACACAAGCGAACCTCCGACCGTTCCTGCTGCCGCCCGCTGCCACCGGGTCGTGGCTCGAGAGCGCCGACGGTGTGCGCAATCAGCAGGTGACGTGGGAGACGGTCGTCACGGCCAACGACAAGGTCAAGGTCTGGTACCGCTACCCCGGTGACGACGCGAGGGCAGCGGCCGTCGCGGCCGAACTCGACAGGCACGTGTGGGGTTTCCTGACCGGCATCATGCGCGAGCCCCTGCCCGACTGC
>JAAZAD010000285.1 GCA_012514505.1 Rhodococcus sp. (in: high G+C Gram-positive bacteria)
CGAGCGGAGTCTGCGCGGCGCCGCGCTGTGGGATGAAGTCAAAGACCGGCTGACTCAGAGCGCTCTGGGGCTTTCAGGAGGACAGCAGCAGCGGCTTTGCATCGCGCGCGCCATCTCCGCCGAGCCGGAGGTGCTGCTGATGGACGAACCCTGTTCGGCGCTCGATCCGATCGCGACCGGACGCATCGAGGATCTGATGGCGGAGCTGCGCGGTGACTACACGATCGTCATCGTCACGCACAGCATGCAGCAGGCGTCGCGGACCAGCGACTTCACGGCCTTCATGTACCTCGGCCGACTCGTCGAGTACGGGCCGACCGAGGTGATGTTCCAGACGCCGCGGCTCGTCGAGACCGAGGACTACATCTCGGGTCGCTTCGGCTGATGGCGATGCAACGTCACTGTTCGGGGAACTACGTCTCCCGCCCACCACGGTGGCGGCGACGATCAGGCGCATGTCCAAGCGATCGAAGCGCCGGGTCGAGACCGAGCGCCTGATCGCCCTCCGCGAGGCGGAAGGCATGAGCCGTCGCACCCTGTCCGAGCGCTCGGGGATCCCCGCCGGCACGTTGAGCTGTGGGCGAGCCGGCTGCGCCGCGCGGCGCCGGCCGCCTTCGCCGAAGTCGTGGTGACGGACGAAAACAAGCTTCCGAACCCCGATTTCGTGCTTGCGCGGCCGGTGTCGTCGTGCTGAACTCCCCGCTCGGCTCCCGAGAGAAGGACTCCGAACCATGCACTCGCGACTCGCCCAGCACTTTGCCGTCGCCGCCTGCACAGCACTGCTCGCCGCTGCGTTGCCCGGGCAGTACACCGGCTCCGGTGCACCGCGCGTGACCGGGGGGGGGGCTGGTGAAGAACCTCCGTGCGTGAGCGGCACGGCGACCGCCGGAGCCGAGCAGCTTCGCATCGTGCGTCCCGATGCGGACGCAGATCTCGTCGAGCTGAATCACTACCCGGCGAACCAGCAGATGGCAGCCACGATGGCTGATCCGGTTCTGCCGTCCGCTGACGGGTCCACCGTGATGATGGACGGGAGTCTGCGGTACGAATTCCGGATGCCGACGGCAGCGTCCTACTCGGCCACCCCGTTTCCGATCTCGTTGGTCTACCGCACCTGGACTGATCCGGACCATAACGCGGGATCGGCCATGGTTGACTTCCACGGGTCGCTGCACCTTACGGCCGTAGATCGTGTGGACGATGACGAGGCTGGTCTGCGGTGGATCACCGGGTCTGGTGACGTCAACATCTGCCAGCCCCTATCTGAGCCCCAGCCGGAGCTCGACGAGACCTGGTATGAAGTGGCAGGCCACTACGCGCTGTCGCGCTTCCGGCGGTACACGAATACGCTGAGTCAAGAGGTGCTCGAGCGCTATCGCTCGGACGGCGCGGTCATGCGCTACGAGAAGATCGGCGACCGCTGGCGGCCGGACACCTTTTTCGATTCCTACGATAACGCGTGGCAGTATCACTGGCTGCCCAACGGAAGGCTCGCGAAGATCATCGACCCGCGTGGCGTCGAGGTGCGCTTCGGTTGGTCGGCTTCGGGCTGCAACGTGACCTACGTTCGCGGCGGTACGACGTTCTCGGACTGGAGCTGGTCGTTCCAGGTGAGTGCTGCGGGGCGCCTCATCGCGTTGACGCTGCCGCAGACCACCTACTATGACATCGCTGCGACGGGTCCACTGGTGGACACGGCTACGCCGACGTCGGATGCGCGAACCCTGACGTTCAGCTACCATTCCGGAGGAGCTTCTGACGGGTTGCTGAACCTGATCACGGACTCCAGGCTGTCCGCCGGCGGTTCGGCATACGTCGTTCGCTCCCACTCCTACCAGACCAGGCTCGGTGCGGTTCGCTTGACGGAGCAGACCGACGAGTTGGGCATGGTTCACTCGTTCGGCTACTCCCAGAACGCAACTCATGTTGTGGTGGACTACACTGCTGCGGAGACGACGGCTGGTGCGACCGACCCGACCACGATGACCTTCGCCATGCCGGCGTCGGTGCTGACGAACTGGACGACTTCCTGGCTGCCGGTCGAGATCACCGTGACTCCGGGTGCTCTGGGCAAGCCGCGTGCGGCGATTTCAGACACGCCTGAGCCGGCTGCTCTCACCTGGCTCGTGGAGTACGGCGCATGCTCCTGTGGTCTGGTATCCAAGGTGACCTATCCGTCCGGCGCGGAGTACTCCATGCTGTACGACTCCATGGGCAATCGCGTCTCATGGACCGGTCCAAGCCCCGTGGGGACGGGAAACGTGTCGTACACCTGGCAGCACCACGGCTGGGACCGAGGCGGTCGCCCGGAGTGGTTTCACCCACCCGGGCACCCGACGGCGGCTGCCGAAATGCACTTCACGTATGTTTGGACGGACCGCGCGGACGAACTCTTTGGAGAGAAGCCCACGAGTGTGACCGTCGGCAGCAGTGGGATCACAGGCTCCTCGTCAGGCACGCAGAATCCTCAGGTGACGGCCGCGGTCGATTCGCGGGGACGCACGGCGACGTTCACCGACACCGGTGGCGTGGTCTTCAGCTACGTCTACGGCGGAGTCGCCGGGCAGGGCGAGCACCTGCTGCTCGGCGTGGATCGTCAGGTGCCGTCGGGCATGCAGGGCGACACGACGAGTATGGTCCGGATGGTCCGGGACGACCTGGGACGCGTGACTCAGTTCAGCAAGGGGTCGGCGACGAACAAGACCGTCGTGGACCTCGAGAACGACGGTCTCGGCCGCGTGACGCGGGCCACTGTGCAGCTCGGGTCGACTGGAGTGTCCTCGGTGACCGAAGTGTTCCGGGATCCCTTCGAGAACATCGCGGTGATCCGGCGCAAGAACCTGGCGCACGACGGGCAGAAGCCGGACCCGGCAGCGCGGGAATGGGTGCGCGATGAGTGGCACTACTTCTACGGTCGGCTTCTCGAGTCGTACCTTGACCGTGCATCGCTCGAAGCCGGTCAGAACCTCCAGGACCCGCTCGGCGGCGGTGTGGACGCCTGGATGGCGCGCTACCAGTTCAGCTACCGGAAGGACGGGCAGCTCGAGTCGGTGACGACGCCCAACGGTGCGGTGAACCGGTACGAGATCGACGGCTACGGCACGTTGTTCCGCATCGTGGCGGACGTGCAGGGAGTCGGGGTGGAGCTCGGTAGGAGCTACTTCGATCAAGACCTCGTGCTCTCGAAGCGGCGTCGCCTGCTCGTCGACGATGCGGGTGGGCAGCAGTTCGCTGTATGGGAGTACTCCCGTACGCCCAACCATGGGCCGGTCTACCGCATGAAAGATCCCACCGGCCTCTATTCGGAGGTGGGTTATGATGCACGTGGACGCGTATTGACCGAGAGTCGGTTCCAGGCGGTGGGGACGCCGCTGGAGCAGACGGATTTCAACTATGACGAGGCGGGTCGTCTTCTCTGGATGGATCGGCACCTGCTGGTCGGCGGCGCGTCGGTGGGCACAGCCCGAACGACCTACGACTACGACCTTCGCTCGAACGTGCTGAAGGTAACCGATCCCGACGGACGCTTCGTTTCGCGGGAGTATGATGCCTATGGGCGGATCAGGCTCACCCGTGACGGGCTCAGCTCTCAGCCGGCTGAGTGCAACGAGGTCGAACTCGGCTACCTGCCGGGACGTGACCTGGTGGAGACCGTGACCAGACGCATTCGGGATGACGGCGCGTCGCCGGCACAGAATGCTTACGTCACGCAGTTCGAGCTGGATCTGGTCGGTCGCATCATCCAACGGAACGTCCTGGGCCAGGATGGCGAGCAGACGCCGCTGACGCACGTCTACAAGTACGACGCTCTGGGCAACCTGACCTTCTATCAGGACCCGGACCAGGTCGGCGATGCCAACCGCTTCGCGCGGACGGTCTTCGACGCTGATGGCCGGTGGGTGCGATTCATCAAGAGTGCGTCGGCGAGCAGCAAGATCGAGCTGGCGAGCGAGTACCTCGACACGCCGAGTTCGGGCAACAGCCCCGAGATCGTCCGCCGCGACGGCCGAGGCTTGGCCACGACCTGGATCTACGATGGAGCGTATCGGCTGCAGGAGCTGCGTCGCCCCGGTTGGGTCAGCGGCAACCCGCAGGCGCACCGGACGACGATCGGTTACGATGCCGGCTCTCGCTCGACGAACATGACCGACGGCAACGGCACGACGATCGCGCAGTCATGGGACCTGCTGGCGCGGCGCTTCGTCCGGCAGGTGACGGTCGGATCCGGCGTTTCACTGCTCGCGACCGAGGAGACGCTGGAGTTCGATCCACTCGGGCGCCTGAAGAAGGCGTGGACCGATCAGGGAGTGAACCACGACCTGTTCCTCGGCGGTGTGGACGTGACGACCGACAGTCTCGGTCGAAAGCAGAGCGAGGCGTTCACCTACACGGGTATCGATCTCGCGCATCCGGTGATCGTGGAGTCGGCGTACGGGTACGCCGGAGGTGGCAACGTCGGCGACGCGGGATTCCGCCGCGGACTGAGCTACGACACCAGCGGCTTCGAGATCGGCTCCGTCCC
>JAAZAD010000037.1 GCA_012514505.1 Rhodococcus sp. (in: high G+C Gram-positive bacteria)
AAGGAAGGCGAGCGCCACAGGGCCATGCGGTCGAAATTCTGCCCTCGGGAACTTCGTTCGGCCGCGCCCTATAGTGAGAACGTCAGAAGTTCAGGACTGAGATAGTCGCTGGGGTCCGACATCATGCGAAGCTCTGGTGGGGACGTAAGGCGAGCGAGCTCGGCACGCAACGGTGCCTCGTAGGTTTCCCCGCGTGCGCTGATACCGGGCACGAAGTTGTCGTGATGCCCCGGCACGAACACGCGTGCATCGACGGCATCTATGTACTCGCGGGGATCTCGCAGGCCGTTGGTGAATTGGCCGAACCCCTGGATTGCTCCCAGATGAACATCCGTGGGCGGCAATTCATGTAACTGGGCCAAAACGTGTGGAGCTCGTACGCTCAACGGCCCGGCGGTGTCGTGCCACACGACAGCGAAACCGGGTATGCGGAATTGGTACAGGATGCTGCCACCTTCCGCGTCGAACAAGTGGCGTACCAAGGTGGTCGCGTCGTCGAGTTCCGGTGGATGCGCAACAATGTCGCTCGTGTTCGGAGTGGGGAAGAAGGGCGGCGAGCCTTCGGGGGCCGGCTCGGGTGCAGTGGGTGTGGAATGCAGATGCCGGATCGCGGTGACCGAAACACCCGCCACCTCGAAATCCTGCCGATCGCCCACCGGCTTCGCGGCGTCCCCCAGCTCGATATAGCGGACAGTCGGCGTGTCCACCGACTTTCGAATGGCTGCGCAATGTTCGGCGCTGCCGTATACCGCGGCACCCGAGGCCTCGGCGATTCGGCCGGCATCCGCAGCGTGGTCGAAGTGACCGTGCCCGATAAAGATGGCGTCGAGACGAAGGTCTGCGACTTCGTCGGGATCGGTCGGTACATAACCCGAGACCGTGCCGCGCGGTACCCAGGCGTCGAGCAAGAACACCGATCCGCGCATCGCCATGGCGTAGGTCGTGCAACCGAGCCATGAGATGACAACCCGGTCGGCTCGAACGGCCCCCGTGCCGGAATCGACATTGCTCGCTCCGAAGAACCGCCGTCTAGCGGCGATCGAGCGCTGCCCCAACCTCGGCAGCGATTCCGCGGATGCACGGTGATTGCTGCCCCCGAACGCAACTGCAGCGCCGGCGCCGATGAGGCCACCCAGCGCTGTTCGCCGCGTTACCACACGATTCTTGTTCGTCATGAGCTCTTCTTCCTCGAAATCGGGTTCGTGATCGCGGCCGGGGTCGGGGCCGCGTCAACCGGGAACGCCTCGGAGCCACCGCGGGTCACCACATAGCCGAACGCGGTGGCGAGCACATACATCAGGACCGAGTACACCGCACTGGGGATCGCCACCTCTGTACTACCGAGCACGCTGAGTGCGATGGTCAGCGCCACCGTCGTGTTGTGGATGCCGACCTCCATCGAGGTGGCGATCGCTTGCGGCCGAGCGAGCTGGAGTAGGCGGGCTCCCGCGTAGCCGAGCGCGAGGCTCGACAGGCAGAAGATGCCGGTGACCAGGCCGACGTCCCGTACATACTCGGCCAGGTTTTCCAGCTCGGACAGCAGGGCGCCGATGGAGATGAGCACCAACACCGCAATCGAGAAGATCCGGACCGGACGGTCGGCACGTGCGGCGAAGGTCGCGGTAGACCGGCGCACGATCATGCCGATCGCTACCGGGACCAGAACGATCGCAACGACTTGCATCACTTTTCCGAACTGCAGCCCGACCTCGCCGTCGGCATCGAAATACGCGATAGCGAAGTTGGTGACGACCGGGATGGTGATCACCGCCAAGACGGAGTTGATCGCGGTGAGAGTGATGTTGAGTGCTATATCGCCGCGGAAGAGATGGCTGAACAGGTTGGCGGTCGTGCCGCCTGGTGATGCGGCCAACAGCATCACTCCGACTGCCAGCAGCGGGTCGAGGTCGAAAATCTTGACCAGTCCGAACGCCACAGCCGGTAACACGAAAATCTGCAAAACCAAAGCGACCATCACCGCCTTGGGCTCACGCGCTACTCGACGGAAATCGCCGGTGGTCAGCGTCAGACCCAATCCGAACATGATGATCGCGAGGGCAATCGGAAGCCCAATGGTGATCAGGACAGATGAGTTCATTGAATTCTCACAGTTCTCGGTTGCTAACCGCTTCGTCGAGCGGCGCGAACGGACCGCACCACGTCGTTGCTGGGGCAAGGGCGATTTCGACGCCGTCGGCTTCGGCGCGATCGCGCAGGAACCGGGTCGTCGATCGGAAGTTGTCGAACAGACGCGGCATCGGCCGAAGCGGTTCGGTCAGTGGGCGCCAGAACCGATCCCAGTGCACCGGCACTACGCGGCGGGCGCCGACGGCTATGACGGTTTCGTCCCAGTAGCGCTGACGAAACGCATCGTCTTGACGTCCCAGTGCACCGACTCCCAGGAAGATCACATCTGCGAGCGATTTCGCGCGTGGAGGAAGAACCGATCAGGTCGGCGTCGAGTGCGGTCGCGACGATCGGCGCGTCGAGTGCGTGGTCGTAGTGGGAATGGGTTACGGCTACGGCTGCCGCCTTCGTTGCGCCGAGTCCGGTGAACGTCCTCGAGATCGCGCCTCGGTCCGGGCGCAGCTTGCCACCCAGTGCCACTCGGGCAAGACTCGGTCGGCTGACGAACCCGTCGGTGAGCACTGTGGTGTGGTTGTCGCGCAAAACCACACCGGACGTGCCGAGGAATGCGCACTGCAAGGCGCTTGCTTCCGTAATGGCGGCAAGCTGCGGAAATTGATTTGGCACGTAACTTCTCAGCCTTTCAGTGCGTAAGCGGGCAGGGGCGGGGCGGCGGGAAGTGAGGGTTCGCCCAAGATGCCCACATAATTGATCGAACCCTGCACGAACGGGGGAACGAATTCGGAAAGCGCGAAGGCGGGCAAGGCGATGCCCTCGCACAACCGCGCGGTCCGAGTGGGTACCGCCGGGCCAGGATGGGTGAGAGCATCGATCACCAAGCGGTACGCGGCTGCATCGAACATCTGGCTGACGTGCTCCACCAACCGGCCAGGGCAATGGTCCTGCAACGCAATGTTCGCTGCACCGGGATAGCTGCTGACTTCGCGAGCGGGCTGTATGCCCTCATCGAACAGGCTGAAGATCGACGTCACCGAAATGGAAGACCGCAGCGGGGCCCTGTTGAGCGCCGCAGTGAAGTCGGAGCCGTAGGACAATTGATGCGCCAGGGCCGGGCAGAAACCTACTGCACACACCGCGTTGGCCAAGAGGGTCCCGTGGATGGGTGCGGCGAGCACGACCATGTCGTCGACGGAAGTTGCCACGTCGGGCCAGAACCGCATCGCCCACAACGCCAGTGCCGGTCCGGCACTATGGGCGACGACGTCGACCTGCCGACCGGACTGTTCTCGTGCATACCGGATTGCATTGACCACGTACGCGGCGCCGATCGTGGCGTCGCCACGGCCGTGGTTGGGGATCGCGACGGTGCACACGCCGAATCCTTCGCGTGGTAATGCCTTTGCGTAACCCCAGCTCCACGCTTCATAGGGGCCGAAGCCCACGCCGCCCACCAACAGCACGGCTTCCTTCCCGGACGTCGGAGTCACGTCCGGAGTGCACTGCACCGACTGATCGAGTTTCTCCTGCGGCACTGTCAGCTGGGACCGTTGGTCACCGCAGAGGCCGGTGACGTAAGGGCTACACCGAATCCGCAGACCAGGAGGGCGGACACTACAGCCGACCCGATCGCACGCACCCTCTTCCGATGTATGACCACACGTTGCTCCTATTGCTTTCGCGGTGAGACGTCCGCTGACCCCGCAAACGGATGAGATGTAGATCTCATTCAGTACAGTATCGTATTGAATACAAAACTGCATCGAAAATCCGCTATGGTGCTTTCCATGGTCGAGACCACCAAGCCAGTGAAGCGCCGGCGTCCTCAGACCCGCCAGCGGCTACTCGACGCAGCGCTGGAGGTATACGCGGAACGAGGCTTCGGCAACAGCAGTGTGGAGCACGTCTGCGAACGCGCAGGCTTCACCCGGGGTGCCTTCTATTCCAACTTCACCTCGCTGGAAGAACTGTTCCTTTCGATGTGGGAGCAACGTTCGACGCAGATGTTGGCCGACGTCGAGGCGCTGCTCTCCTCCGGCGAGCAACCACGCGTGCGTTCACTGGGCGAGGTCGTCGAATTTGTGTTGGCAGTGGTGCCAGTCGACGACCGGTGGTACCGGGTCAGCGCCGAATTCACCGCCCACGCACTACGTAATCCCTCGCTCAAGCGAGTGATAGCCGGCCGTGAGACCGCAATCCTTGGCACTCTCATGCCGTTGCTCGACCAACTGCTCGCGCAAATCGGGCTCGCGGTCACCGATCGCGCGGCTTTGGGGCCCGCGTTGGTCGCAGTGCACGACGGCACTCTCGTGCAATGCCTGATCGAGGACGACGCCGAGGCCGCTCACATCCGGCGAGCCGAACTGTTCAGAGTTCTCGTCGAGCACTACACCGCACCGAAGAAGGATTTGGTCTGATGAACACTGAGTTCCAACCCGACGTCGTCGTGGTCGGTGCCGGCTTGGCCGGTCTGGTTGCCACCCACGAGCTGGTCAAGGCCGGCCGGCGGGTGCTCGTGGTGGACCAGGAGAGTCGCAACAACCTTGGCGGGCAGGCTTTCTGGTCGCTGGGTGGACTGTTCTTCGTCGACAGCCCCGAGCAACGGCGTATGGGTATCAAGGACTCGTATGATCTGGCCCTGCAGGATTGGCTGGGTTCGGCGGCCTTCGATCGACTCGACAGCCAGGACATGTGGCCGCGCCGATGGGCGGAGGCCTATGTCCGGTTCGCCGCCACCGAGAAGCGGCAGTACCTGCGAGACCTCGGACTGCGCCTCCTTCCGTTGGTCGGCTGGGCAGAGCGAGGGTCGGGTTCAGCTGATGGCCATGGCAATTCGGTGCCACGATTCCACCTCACCTGGGGAACCGGCCCGGAGGTGGTGCGGGTCTTCGCGGAACCCGTCGAACGCGCAGAGCAGGCCGGAATGGTGCAGTTTGCGTTTCGTCACCGCGTAGACGAGCTCATCATCGATGACGGAAGCTGTGTCGGTATACGCGGCAGCGTCCTCGAGGGCAGTGATCTCGACCGCGGAGTCGCGTCGTCGCGCACCACTATCGGTGACTTCGAGCATCGGGCCGCGGCAGTGGTAGTCACCTCTGGCGGCATCGGCCACAACCACGAGCTGATACGCAAGAACTGGCCGACGGCCAGACTCGGACCCGCTCCGCAGCACCTGATCTCCGGTGTACCAGCGCACGTGGATGGACGGATGCTCGCGATCAGTGAGCAGGCCGGGGCGAACATGGTGAACTCCGACCGACTGTGGGCCTACACCGAGGGCATCCACAACTGGGATCCAATTTGGCCCGATCACGCGATACGCATCATTCCCGGACCGTCGTCGTTGTGGTTCGACGCGAACGGACAACGGATGTCCGCGCCGCATTTCCCGGGCTTCGACAGCCTGGGCACTATGAAGCAGATCCTGGCCACCGGATACGACTACTCCTGGTTCATCTTGACGCAGACCATCATCGAAAAGGAATTCGCACTTTCGGGGTCCGAACAGAATCCTGATATCACGGGCAAGGACTTGCGGACGCTGGCCGCCAGTCGGCTGTCCAAGGGTGCGCCGGGGCCGGTGGAACAATTCAAACAGCACGGCGAGGACTTTATCGTCGCTGACACCCTGTCCGAACTGGTCGACGGTATGAACAAGATTGCGCGCGGACCACAACTGGACGTGGCAGACATCGAAGCGCAGATAGTGGCGCGCGATCGCGAGCTGGACAACCCCTTCGGCAAAGACATTCAGTTGATGGCGATCCACAATGCTCGCCGCTCACGCGGGGACCGGATCACCCGTGTCGCCAAACCGCACCGCATCCTCGACCCGGACCACGGCCCGTTGATTGCGGTGCGCTTGAACATCTTGACCCGCAAGACGTTGGGTGGGTTGGAGACCAATCTCGACAGCCAGGTGATGAGAGCGGACGGCACACCGTTGCCGGGGCTCTACGCCGCCGGTGAGGTTGCGGGATTCGGCGGCGGCGGTGTCCACGGCTACAACGCGCTGGAAGGCACGTTCCTGGGGGGATGCATTTTCTCCGGCCGTGCCGCCGGGCTCGCCCTCGCCAGGCAGCTTCGATGAACCAGACGGGCCTCGACCGGTGATCCGTCGGCGGATCGGCACGCTTGTACACACCGCCTATGGGGAAATCCACGTGCGCGTCGACGGACCCGAACACGCGCCCGCAGTGGTGCTGCTACACGGGTTCGGGGGTTCGATGCATTGGTGGGACCGAGTCACGGTGCAGCTGGCCGATCGGTTCCGCGTGATTCGGGTCGACCTGATCGGGCACGGATCGTCTGCCCAAGCGGCTGCCGCTTGCCGCCCCGACGACCACGCCCGCGCCGTTGTCGAAGTATTCGACCACCTCGGTGTCAACCGCGCCACTGTGGTTGGGCATTCGATGGGCGCCACTGTCGCCATCGCCGTCGCGGAAGCCTCGAACTCGGTCTCCCGCCTGGTGCTCATAGGTGAGGGCCCCGACGCCAGCACCTTTTCGCTACCGAAAGTCACGAAGGTGCTGAGAGTGCCCGTCCTCGGACATGCACTTCGCCGGTTCGCTCCGGCACCGATCGTCCGCCTCGGCTACACGACCAAAGCGTTCGCTGCCGGGTTTCGATTCGAAACCGCCTTCGACGACCCCGATCAACTGCTCGAAGACGATCGTGCCGTCGCGTTCGCTACATTCCGGCACTGCCAGCTCGGCAAAGAGGCCTACGCTCGTGCGCGCCCTCTCGATGAACGCCTCCGCGACCTGGCCCTGCCCGTATTGGTGATCTTCGGCGCCCAGGACCGGATGTGGAACCCGCGAGCATCGATCGCGCGCTACCGCGACGTGCCCGGGACGCGAATCGAAGTCATCGACCAAGCAGGGCATTCCCCACAGATCGAGACGCCGCAGGAAGTCGCACACCTCATAGGTGAATACGCCATCGCAGATACGTGACCGCGTAGACAAACTTTGCTGAGGAATGTGCGCGAGATGCTAGTGCGGCGCGTTTGAAGTTCCTTGACGGAGGGTGTCTTGTGGGTGGCGTAGTTGTCCATCACCAGGTGTAGGTCTCGGTCGGGGTAGGCCTTGGCGATCTGCTCGAGGAAGGACAGGAACTCCTGCTGGTGATGCTTGGGTTTACAGGTTCCGGCGATCTTGCCGGTGGCGATCTCCAGCGCGGCGAACAGTGTCGTAGTGCCGTGACGGATGTAGTCGTGGGTCTGCTTCTCCGGCATGCCAATCCGCAACGGCAAGGTCGGCGCGGTCCGGTCGAGGGCCTGGATCTGCGACTTCTCATCGAGGCAGAGCACGATCGCGCTTTCCGGCGGGTTCATATACAGACCGACGATGTCGGTGACCTTCCCGGCGATCTCCGCGTGCGGTACTCCGTCGGCCGCGGCCAGCACGATCTTCGCGCGCAGCACCAGACCGGCTTTAGTGGTGGTCGACCGCACCCAACGGTACAGCTGGGCACGGCCGGTATCGGGCAACGTCAGGGGTGCGGCGCGCATCATTGATTCAATCAGAAAACACCCGTCCAAGAACTTTAGGCGCGCTGCACTAGTACGCCCAACAGCGTCCGCCGTGAGCGGGATCGTGGAAGTAGCCCGGGTAGCACGGCAATTGGTTCGGATCGGCGGGTGCGGGCGCGGCGGGTGCGGGCGCGGCCGGTGCGGGCGTGCCACCGTCGGGTAGGCAGGGGCCGTCCGGTGCAGGCTCGTGGTGATAGCCGGGGTAGCACGGCAATACGTCTGAAGGTGCAGGTGCAGGCGGTGGTGCCGTTGCGGGCGCCGGTGGTGGTGCGGGTGCTGGCGGTGGCGCTAGATCGATCGGTGGTGCCTGGACAGCCGGCGGTGACGTTCGTTCGGACTGTGACGTCCGTTCGGGCGAAGATGTGCTCGACGATGCGGCCGGTGGCGGGACTGCCGAAACACTCGCCGACGCGGTGGCCGGCCCGGCGGGGTCGCTGATTTCGGGAACGTTCGTCTCGAACTCGCCGGTGGTCATGACACTGGCCAGGCCCCAGATCAGTAGTACGGCCGCCAAAGCCGCTGCACCGAACCCGACATACTTCCAGCGTTTGTCGCGATCCGGGTCGCCTGTCGATTCGGTGGCTGTTGCTGTGGTCTCACCGCCCGGGGGTGTCGCCGCGGCACCGGCACCCGCTACACCCGACGCGGCAGTCCTCGACGTCGACGGCAGACCCAGATGTTGATCGATCACATGGCCGACGGCGCCTGCGGTACGCAAGCCGTGTGTGCTGGTGTCGAGAGCGCGTACAGCCAGGATCGAGATCGGATACTCCACCTCTGGCCGGAGGATGTGCGGGGCGAGCGGCGCGCTGGAAGGGTCGCGAGGCGCAACCGGCAGACCGCCGATCTTATGCACCTCTTCGTCGCGATGCGTTTCGTCCGCGGTCCGTCCACGTAGTGCCCAGGTACCGGTCAGCAACGCGTACAAGACGGCGCCGACGCCTTGGACGTCCGCGTCCGGGTTCGCATCGGCCGCAACCCCAGGAAACGCCAGCACGGCATTGCCTGTGTTGCTGATCCGGATTCGGTCCGGGTGGTCGATCGACAGCGCCCCTTGGCCTCGGTGGGCGAGTTCTGCGGCCGCTGCCAGCGCCCGGACCGCGTGTGCGGACTGCGCGGACGAGGTTTCTGCGATCTCACGCAGTGACAGGCCAGGAGTCCATTCTGCAACCACGATCCCGCCCGCTGCCCCCGCATTGGTGACGTCGAGAATCCGTGCAAGTCCGGGACTGTCGACGTGCCCCAGGCGCAGCGTCCGCGCGAGTATCGAAGCCTGGTCCGCGCCGGGCGGAACGGCGGTGAGGGCTACGTCCCGCTCGAGTGTCGTATCGAACGCGTGCCAGAACTGGAAGCCCTTCGTCCCGCCTTGTGCCGCCAGCAGTCGGTAGCGGCCGGCGCCGATCACACGGCCGGGCACCAACCTCGAGGGTTGGGACCCACTGTGCTCTTCGCGTCCAGGCTCTGAATCCGATCCGGTCATCTACATCATCTTTCAGCCTTAGCGGAAGAATCGCCACCGAACGATCCGCAGCCATCGGTGGCGAATCCTGGCCCGGTCGCTTCGTGACGCCCGCGGAGTGTCATCATGAACGTGATGCAGATCACGGGGAGAGGGATGTAGTGGTAGATCAGAATGTCCACGCTTATCGAGATGACGCGCTAGGTGATTTCGACGCGGTGGCGCTGGCGGAGCAGATTCGAACCGGGGCCGTGAGTCGACGTGAAGTGGTCGAGGCCGCGATCGAACGAACCAACGCTGTGAACGATCGCCTCAATGCAGTTCAGATGGACTGTTTCGAGCAAGCACGCGCGGACACGGAGCGACCGCGCGGTGGCGTCTTCTCGGGAGTGCCGACCTTCGTCAAGGACAACACTGATGTCGCCGGGTTGCCCACCTGCCACGGCTCGTCGGCGTTCACGCCTCATCCTGCGAAGCAGAACGGTGGGCCCGCCGCCCAATTTCTGTCGGCGGGATTCGAGCTACTCGGGAAGACGACGCTCCCCGAATTCGGGCTCACGGCCAGCACCGAGTTCGCTGATCGACCGCCCACCCGCAACCCCTGGAACCTCGACTATTCGGTGGGCGCCTCATCCGGGGGTTCCGCCGCGCTTGTCGCCGCTGGTGCCGTACCCATTGCGCACGCCAACGACGGTGGCGGCTCGATCCGCATTCCTGCCGCCGTGAACGGTCTCGTCGGTTTGAAGGCCACTCGCTGCCGGATGTTGGACCAGCCTGGTGTGCGTCAACTCCCGGTCAACCTGGTGGCCGAAGGCGTCCTCACCCGCACGGTACGAGATACGGCGCACTACTTCGCGGCCGCCGAACAGTACCGGCAGAACACGGTGTTGGCGCCGATCGGCCTCGTGGAGGGCCCGTCTGATCGCAAGCTCCGTATCGGCGTCGTTCGGCGCGATCTCTATGGTCGCCTACCGCACCCGGAGATCGCGCAGGTGACCGATTCGGCCGCGGGGATGCTCGCAGGTATGGGCCACGAGGTATCCGACGTCAGCCTCGAGTTCGACGAGCGGCTCATCGAGGACTTCAAGCTCTACTGGTCGATGTTCGCGGTTGCGATGTCAGCGTCGTTCAAAGCGCATCACGGAAGGCGCTTTCGGCCCAGCGAACTCGATCCGTTCACGAAAGGTCTGGCGCACACGGCGTTGGGAAATCCGCTACGAATCGTCCCAGCGGTCCGACGGCTCCGCCGAGCAACGGGCACCTACGAGGAACAGTTCACCGACTTCGATGTACTGCTGACACCGGTTCTTTCGCAACCGACTCCGCTCATCGGCGAACACCGACCGGACCAGCCGTTCGAGAAGCTGTTCGCCACCCTGGTCGACTACGTCGGGTTCACGCCCATCAACAATGTCGGCGGTGGTCCCGCGCTCGCACTCCCACACGGGCATCTGGCGAGCGGGTTGCCAGGATCCGTACAGATCCTCGCGCGTGGTGGTGACGAGCGAACGCTGCTCGACCTGGCCTATCAGGTCGAGGCGCAATCGCCGTTCCCGCGGATCACCGCGACAGCCGAGATGTAGTGCGGCTCAGATCGCCAAGTCTGGATCAGATTGCCAAGTCTGGATCAGATTGCCAAGTCTGGTTCAGATTGCCAAGTCCAGGGTGATGACGCAGGATTCGCCGGTTCCCGGTCCGTCCTGTGCGTGCACGATGACGCGGTCGACGGAGGTTGTGGGCTTTCCGGTATCGACGATGCCGTTGCTTGTCGCCGACGGCCCGGTCTGCACGGTCCCGTCCTTCATCTCCAGGTCGAAGGTGAATCTGGAGGCATCGTTCTCATGAATCTTCAGCTTCAGGTGGAAGTCGTATGGGACCAGCGAGATGACACCCGCGTCGCATTCAGCGCCCTCTTCGACTCCGAGAAGGCGGACGTCTGCCGCCGATTCGGAGCTGGTCGTCGTGCGTGGCGTCCCGGCATTGTCGATCGTGTAATCGCTACATCCCGACAGCAAGACTGCGGTTGTTGCCAACAGAATCCCAAAACCCCGTACTGAATCTCCCCTATTCACTGCGGGGACCCTACGGCACCGTAGGTAAAAGTCAATAGCTTCGTACCGGCATCTATGGTGCGTCTCAGAACTTGGACTACGGCCTTTGTGGCATGTCTCAGGACGCCGACGCGAGCGTGATGACACAGGACCCGCCGATTCCCGTCTCACCCTGCGCGTGGACGATGATCCGGTTGACGTCGTACGTGGTCTTTCCGGTGCTGAATGTGACGTTCTTTCCCGATGCCGATCCCACTGTCTCGACGGACCCGTCCTTCATCTCGAAGTCGAAGGAGAATTCGTCGCCGGCCTTCCCATGGGCCTTCAACTTCAGCCGGAAGTCGTACGGAACGTAGGACACGACGTCCTTGTCGCATTCGGCGCCCTCCTCGACCCCGAGGATGCGGGCGTCGGCTGCGCGTACTTCAGTGCTCGGCGTCACCGAGGGTGCCGGCGCGGCGTCCTCGGTGGTGGACGTTCCGCACCCCGACAGGAGTACGGCCGCCGCCAACAGAATCCCCGAGCTCCGCACTGCATCTCCCCTATTCACCGCGAAGACGATACGCGGCGGTAAGGATCTCATTCGTCCTGCTGTCGCGGACCGGGTGTGCACGGCGCCTGCAGCGTGGGAACATGGCATGGGCTGGAGGAGAGAGGTCGAAGATGCGCAGCAAGAGCGAGCAGACGGATTACAGCGAGGCCGATCTGGAGGTCAGGCCGCCGAAGGATCATGCGGCGGGTGTACCGGCCGTCGCCGTCGCATTGAAGCGCTCGTTCGAGCGCATGGGGTTGGTCCGCTCCGCGGAGGCGTTGCTGCAGCTCAACCAGGCCGAGGGATTCGACTGCATGAGCTGCGCCTGGCCAGACCCGGATGCAGGTCATCGTGCGAAAGCCGAGTTCTGCGAGAACGGTGCCAAGGCGGTTGCGGAGGAAGGCACCCGAGATCGCGCGACCCCCGAATTCTTCGCACGGCACAGCATCGCGGACCTCGACAGTCATACCGAGCACTGGCTCGGCCAGCAGGGCCGCATCACGCATCCGATGGTCAAGCGGCCGGGTGCCACCCACTACGAGCACATCAGCTGGGACGACGCGTACGCATTGATCGGTAACCAACTGAAGGCACTGGACAGCCCGGACGAGGCCATCTTCTACACCTCCGGGCGCGCCTCCAACGAGGCGGCTTTCGCGTATCAACTCTTCGTCCGGGCGTTGGGGACCAACAACCTGCCCGACTGCTCCAACATGTGCCACGAGTCGACCAGTGTTGCCTTGGCGGAATCTATCGGCATCGGTAAAGCCAGCGTGACGATGGACGACGTTCACCACGCGGAACTGATCGTTTTGCAGGGGCAGAACCCGGGGACCAATCATCCGCGGATGCTGACGGCGTTGGACGAGGCCAAGCGCAACGGCGCGAAGATTCTGTCGATCAATCCGCTGCGTGAGGCCGGCCTGTTCAATTTCAAGAACCCGCAGACCCCGCGTGGTGTGGTGGGCCCAGGCACCGATCTGTCGGATATGCATCTGCCGATTGCCGTCAACGGCGATCTGGCGCTGATGCAGGCGTTCGGGGCGCTGCTGGTGCAGTGGGATGCGCTCGATCACGACTTCATCGACCAGTACACAACTGGCTTCGAGGAGTGGAAGACGAACGTCACCGACATCGACTGGGACCTCGTCACCACGACGACAGGCCTCTCGCGTGAGGAGATCACCGAAGCCGCGGGGATGCTGCGCGATTCCGACGCGACGGTGTTCTGCTGGGCCATGGGCCTCACTCAGCACCACAACTCGGTTGCGATCATCAAAGAAGTGACCAATGTTGCTCTGCTGCAAGGAAATATCGGAAAGCCGGGTGCAGGTCTGTTCCCGGTCCGTGGGCACTCCAACGTGCAGGGCGACCGGACGATGGGCATCTGGGAGCGGATGCCGGACCACTTCTTGGACGCGCTCGAGAAGGAATTCGGATTCAACCCGCCCCGCGAGCACGGTTACGACACAGTCGATTCCATTCGTGCCATGCGGGATGGCAAGGCGCATTTCTTCCTCGGCCTCGGCGGCAACTTCGTTCAGGCGGCGCCGGATACCACTGTGACTGCGGCGGCCATGCGAAAGATGAAGATGACCGTCCACATCTCCACCAAGATCAACCGGTCGCATCTGGTGTGCGGCGAGACGGCACTGATTCTGCCGACCAAAGGCCGTACGGAGCAGGACATTCAGGCCAGTGGGGCGCAGTACATTTCGGTGGAGGATTCGGTGTGCGCCGTCCACGCGTCGCGTGGTCCGCTGAAGCCCGCCAGTCCCTATCTCGAATCCGAGGTCGGCATCATCACCCGCATCGCGGAGGCCGCGATCGGTGACCGCTACGGGATCGACTGGAAAAGCATGCGCGACGACTACGCCAACATCCGCTCGCACATCTCACGGGTCGTGGAGGGCTGCGAGGGGTACGAGGTCAATGCTCGGCGCCCAGGTGGATTCATTCTTCCGCACCCGCCGAGGGACTCCCGCACGTTCGAAACCAATTCGGGCCGTGCCGAATTCGCCACCTCGCCCATCGACGTTCTCCAGGTGCCGCGCGGGCACCTGGTTCTGCAGACTCTCCGCAGTCACGACCAGTTCAACACCACCATCTACGGGCTCAGTGACCGCTACCGCGGAATCGAGGGTGGGCGCCGGGTGGTCTTCGTGCACCGCGACGACATCGCCGCGCTCGGGTTCGACAACGGTGACATGGTCGATCTGGTGACGCGCTGGGACGGCGACGATCACGAGCGCCGCGCCAGCGACTTCAGGATCGTCCAGTACGACACCCCTCGTGGTTCGGCAGCCGCCTACTACCCCGAGACGAACCCGCTCGTGCCGCTCGATTCCACCGCGCTGGGCAGCAATTGCCCCACGTCCAAGTCGATCATCATCTCGTTGGAGCGTGCGGGGAGCGCCGGCGGCTCCTCGGGAAGTGGGGCCGGTGCGAGTCCAGTCGGCGCAGATGACTCGCACAAGGCGAATCCGGAGCCGCGCCACCTGTCGTGATTCGACGTAGGTCGCTGATTCTCCCTCGCGTCTAGCCGCCGCGATGCCGACGCGCCTAGGCTTGGAAGACTGCTGCATCGTCTGAAAAGAAGGATGGCACTGGTCATGGGGACGATCACCACACCGGACGGCGTCGAGATTTTCTACAAGGACTGGGGGCAGGGTCAGCCGATCGTGTTCAGTCACGGTTGGCCGCTGTCGGCCGACGACTGGGACGCGCAGATGATGTTCTTTCTGGAGCGTGGATACCGAGTCGTCGCTCATGATCGGCGCGGGCACGGGCGATCGGAGCAAACCGACGACGGCCACGACATGGACCATTACGCCGACGACCTCGCCGCGCTGACCGAGCATCTGGATCTACGCGACGCGGTTCACGTCGGTCACTCCACCGGTGGTGGCGAGGTGGCGCGCTATCTGGGCAGGCACGGCGAAAGCCGCGTGGCCAAGGCTGTTCTGATCAGCTCGGTGCCGCCGTTGATGGTGCAGACCGAGGCCAATCCGGGTGGGCTGCCGAAGGAGGTGTTCGACGGCTTCCAGGAGCAGGTGGCGACACGGCGATCGCAGTTCTACCGAGAAGTACCCGAAGGCCCGTTCTACGGATACAACCGGACCGGTGCACAGCCGTCCGAAGGGGTGATCGCAAACTGGTGGCGGCAGGGAATGATGGGCAGCGCCAAGGCGCATTACGACGGAGTCGTTGCCTTCTCACAGACCGACTTCACCGAGGATCTGAAGCGCATCACGGTGCCGGTTCTGGTGATGCACGGCGACGACGACCAGGTGGTGCCCTACGCCGACGCGGGCGCGCTGTCGGTGAAGCTGGTCCAGAACGGCACCCTCAACACCTACGAGGGGTTTCCACACGGGATGCCCACCACCGAGGCCGACACCATCAATCACGACCTGCTGGACTTCCTGAAAGCCTGAGCTACCCCGATTGCCCTGCGCTATCCCGTTTGCGATGCCTGAGCACTGTCGATCTGGAGCTGAACACCGTCGAGTACGAGTTTGAGCGCGGATTCGAAGCTGTCGCGGTAGGTGTCGGTGCCGTCGGGTTCGAGGCCGAATGCGCCCTGCTCGACGACGAATTGCAGTGCCGGGTGCTGTGCGTAATCGATCAGCGACTCGAGTTGAGCGGCCTGCCGGGTCCACCATTCGTCGATACCGACACCAGTTGCCTCGACCAACTGGGCGTTCTGTATTGCGGCACTGGCGGATCCACGCACGATGTGGTCCACGGTGGAGTACGCATTCAGTGCCTCGCGCGGCGGCAACCCGGTCGACAATGCGGCGGCGACGGCCGCGTCGAAACGGGCGGTGGCGTTCGGCCCGGGCGAGATGCGATCCAGTGGCAGTTCGAGCAGCCACGGGTGGCGAAGGTACATGTCCCAATCTCCGTGGGCCACGTGTTCGAGTTGGCGGCGCCACCCCTCGCCGCCGTCGTTGGCGAAGGGGGTTTCTGCCGTGACGGTGTCGACCATGAGCGCGAGAAGTTCGTCTCGGCCGGGCACGTATCGGTACAGCGACATCGTTCCCATGCCGAGCGACTCGGCAACGGCGCGCATGGAGAAGTCCGTGAGGCCGGTGCTGTCCGCAAGGCGAACGGCTGCCTCGACCACCGCTTCCCGGGTGAACGCAGGCTTGGGCCCACGTTTACCTGCACTGGGAGGGGTCCAGAGCAGGTGAAGCAGGCGTTCCGGGTGCTCTGGGACCGCACCGGTGAGTGCCACGATCGAAAACCTCCTGGCGTATGAACCAATTATCTGGGTACACTCTACCCAGAAAGGTTCTGCGTACGACATACCCGGTTAATTCGAGACCAACCACAGCACATCGGAAGGTGGACCCATGGCTGCACAAATGATTCGCGCCAGAGGGCTGGTGAAGCAGTACAAGAAGGTCCGGGCGCTCGACGGCCTCGATCTCGACGTGCCCGAGGGCAGTGTGCTGGGGCTCCTGGGGCCGAACGGTGCCGGTAAGACCACGGCAGTACGGATACTCACCACACTGCTCGAACCCGACGAGGGAACGGTGGAGATCGCGGGGGTCGATGCTCTGGCAGATCCCGACGGAGTGCGGGCGCGGATCGGGTTGGCCGGCCAGTACGCCGCGGTCGACGAGTACCTCACCGGGTTCGAGAATCTGGACATGATCGGGCGCCTGTACGGGCTCGGACGCACCGAATCTCGTGACCGCGCACGTGAATTGCTGGACCGGTTCGCGCTGGCGGACGCTGGGGACAGGCCGTCGAAAACCTACTCGGGAGGTATGCGCCGTCGCCTCGACCTGGCCGGCGCGCTGGTTGCCGCCCCGCCGGTGCTGGTGCTCGACGAGCCGACCACCGGTCTCGACCCACGTAGCCGAATCGGTATGTGGGACGTGATCCGCGAACTCGTGGACGGTGGCACCACGCTGCTGTTGACCACCCAGTACCTCGAGGAAGCGGACCGGCTTGCAGACGAGATCGTGGTGATCGACCAGGGTCGTGCGATCGCACGGGGCACTGCCGATCAACTCAAGCGTCAGATCGGCGGTGATCACGTCGAGCTCGTGGTCGCGCAGTCTGCCGATATCGCTGCTGCACGCGCAGCGGTTGCGTCGATCTCGAGCGGTCCGGTGCAGGTCGATGAGCCGACACGCGCTTTGTCCGCCCCCGTCGACACGGGTGCGGATGCACTGATGCAGCTGCTGCGGCAGCTCGACGCCCAGAACATCTCCGTTCTCGACGTCGGTGTTCGTCGACCCACCCTCGACGACGTATTCCTCACTCTCACCGGCCGTGGAACCGACGACATGGTGTCCGAGTCCGAGCTCGAATCCGATTCCGAGGCACGCGTGAAGGAGAACGCCCGATGACCGCCACACTCACCCGCACCGTCTCCAACAGCGGCACCATTGCCAAGCGCAATCTGATCAAGATCAAACGCGTGCCCGAAGTGATGATCTTCGTGCTGATGTCCCCGATCATGTTCGTGCTTCTCTTCGCGTACGTGTTCGGCGGTGCCATCGACCCCGGGGGCAGCGTCAACTACCGCGAGTTCCTGATCGGCGGAATCTTCGCCCAGACAGTCATTTTCGGATCGGTGTACACCGGTGCGGGGCTGGCCGAGGACATGCAGAAGGGCATCATCGACCGGTTCCGCTCGCTGCCGATGTCGCGATCTGCTGTACTGATCGGACGCACCCTGTCCGACATCGTGTACAACGTCGTCTCCATCGTCGTGATGGCATTGACCGGCCTGTTGGTGGGTTGGCGAATCCGGTGTTCGTTCATGGACGCGTTGGCGGGCTTCGCTCTGCTGCTGCTGTTTGCGTATGCCTTCAGCTGGGTGATGGCCTACGTGGGACTGATCGTTCCCAGCGTCGATGTCATCAACAACGCATCGTTCATGGTGATCATGCCGTTGACGTTCGTCTCCAATGCGTTCGTGCCTCTCGAATCCTTCCCGTCGTTCCTGCAAGGGTTCGTCGAATGGAACCCGGTTTCCGCAGTCACGCAGGCAGTTCGGGAGCTGTTCGGAAACACCGACCCGTCCATGCCGGTCGCCGATGCGTGGTCGATGCAGAATCCGATTGCCTACAGCTTGATCTGGGTAGTCATCATCCTGGCCGTTTTCGTTCCGCTTTCGGTACACAGGTATCAGAGCAAGCGTAAGTAGCAGGAGTCCCAACAGGGTGGTCCCAAACACGGAGGACAGGTAATGCGCGGTGTGATCATGTACGGCCCCGGCGACGTGCGGGTCGAGGAACGAGAAGACCCGCAGATTCAGGAGGCCACCGACGCGGTCATCAAGATCGTGGCCGCCTGCGTGTGCGGCTCCGACTTGTGGCCGTATCGCGGGGCCGACACCCCGGACAAACAGCTCATGGGTCACGAATATGTCGGGGTGGTCGAGCAGGTCGGCGACGAGGTGAAGACCGTTTCGCCCGGCGACTTCGTCGTCGGATCGTTCGTGATCTCGGACAACACCTGCCCGATCTGCGACGCCGGGTATCAGTCGCGGTGCGTCAATGCCGTTTTCGTGGACGGCAGTATCGGGACCCAGGCCGAGTACGCCCGCATTCCATTTGCGGACGGAACGTTGGTCAAGACCCCGGGCATGCCCGACGACGACCTCGTTCCGTCCCTGTTGGCGGCCTCCGACGTGCTGGGTACCGGTTGGTTCGCCGCCGTTGCTGCAGAGGTCGGCCCCGGCAAAACCGTGGCTGTCGTCGGTGATGGCGCTGTGGGTCTTTTGGGAATCATGGCCGCCAAACACCTGGGCGCCGAGAAGATCATCGCGATGAGTCGCCACGAGTCGCGGCAGAAGTTGGCCCGCGAGTTCGGGGCAACCGACATCGTCGAGGAGCGCGGCAAGGAGGGCGTCGAGAAGATCAAGGAACTGACCTACGGCCTCGGGGCGCACAGCGTGATCGAGGCGGTGGGGTCGCAGGAGTCGATGATGCAGGCGATCCGATCGACTCGTCCGGGTGGGCACGTGGGATACGTCGGGGTGTCCCACGACGTGGAATTGCCCGGTGGGCAACTGTTCTTCGGGCTGGTGCACCTGCACGGCGGTCCGGCACCGGTGCGAAGGTTCCTCCCCGAGCTGATTCAGCTGATCTGGGACCGAAAGATCGATCCGGGAAAGGTCTTCGACAAGACCCTGCCGCTCGATCACGCCGCCGAGGCCTACGAGGCCATGGACAAGCGGGAAGCCATCAAGGTTCTGCTTCGGCCATAGGGGGCAAGCCCCTGTGAGTGGTTGACGAGTCTCTGGACTCGCAGGCCGCGCACAGGGGCATTACCCCTCTCGGATATGGTCTGAGTCACATTGCCCCGCGGGAGGTTGGGGGAATCGGACAACGAGGGGTCGGGAATGTCGTCGAGAGTTCTTCTGCGCACCATGGTGGCGGCGCTTGCCGTTGCCCTCACCACTGCTGCCGCACCGTTTGCCTTCGCGCAGCCGGTACAGGATTCGTTCTACAGCTACGAAGGAGCGGAACCGCTCTCGTCGTATGCGCCCGGCGAAGTGCTCGACACGCGCACAGTTCCGTACAACTACTTGAACGTGCCGACGCCGATTCAGGCGGTGCAGATTCTCTATCGGTCCACCGACGCGGCGGGAGATCCGATGGCGAACGTGACCTCCGTGCTGCGGCCCGGAAACGCGCAGCCGGGAAAAGTCGTCTCCTACCAGTCGTTCTATGATTCACTAAATCCGGACGACAGTCCCTCCCGTGCCATCGCCGGTAACACGCCGATCGGCCAGTTCACGCCGAGCGGTCAGAACTTCAACATCGGTGGCACGTTGACGTCCGTCGAGGCAGCACTGTTCGGCCCACTGTTCGCGCAGGGTTACACCATCGTGGTCCCGGACACCCAAGGGCCCAATGCGAACTTCGCCGCCGGTCCCGAATACGGCATGTCGACGCTCGACTCGATCCGCGCCGCCCGCCAGGTCGCCGAAACCGGCATCACCGATGATGCCGAGATCGTCCTGACCGGCTACTCCGGTGGAGCAATCGCCACGAACTGGGCCGCCATCCTCGCACCCGCATACGCCCCGGACGTCGACGAAGATCTCATCGGTGCCGCCCAAGGCGGACTGTTGGTCAACCCGGCGCACAACCTGACCTACGCGAGCGGCAGCATCGGGTGGGGCGGTGTGGTCGGAATGGCTGTTCTCGGTGTCGCCCGTGCCTACGACATCGACATGGAGCCGTACGTCAACGAGCGTGGACACGAGATCATGACTCGTCTCCAGGATGCGTCCATTGCCAATGTGTTCCTCCAGTACCCGGGCTTGACCTGGGAGGAACTCACCAAGCCGGAGTATGCGAACCCGAACTCGATTCCCGAGTTCGTCGATGCCGTCAACAAGATCAACATGGGCACGGCTGCCACCCCGACGATCCCCATGTTCGTCGCGCAGGGGGCCAACGGAATCCTCGAGGGCACGGCACCGAGCCCGGTTGTCGGCCACGGCGACGGCATCATGGTCGCCGATGACGTCCGCACCCTGATGCGTCAGTATTGCGACGCCGGATTGGCCATTCAGTACGACCAGTACGACCCGTTGAGCCACGTGCCGGCTCTCGCGTTGTGGTTGCCTGGTGCGCTCCTGTGGATCAACGATCGCTTCAACGACGTCCCCCCGCCGTCCAACTGCGGCAGCATCGCACCCGGTAATTCTCTGGCACCACAGGTTCTCGTCACGAACTGACGCAGTAGTCGACACGCGCCAGACCTCGGTTCGAACGGATTCCGAAAAACGCTGCAGCCACGCAGGTGGACCGTCTACGTTCGAAATGTCGTGTTCGAGCATGTTGGCGGCCTGCGCCCAGCGGTACGGGTCGGGAACATCCAACCGAGGGGGTACCCCGTGCGGGCGAGAACTGCTTGGGCCAGGGGGCGATCGGTATCGCTGGTCATCGCCGTGGTGATGTTTGCGGCGCTCGGCACCGACGCGCGGGTGCTGGCCGAGAATCCGGTCATCGACGTCGTGCGAGAAGCCGTCCCGCGGGCCGAGTGTGGCCCGGGTTCGCTTCCAGAGACCGGACTGCAGGGTGACGTCCCGGCCGAGGACCGCAACAGCGGACGCAGTGAACAGGGTTATCGCTGCAACGCCAGTCTCGTCGGTCAGCACCGAGGCCGTGGCAGTGCAGTCACCTCCACCACCTTCGAGCACTGCTCCTACACACCGTCCTTCTTCCCCGGCCACCTGCTCGGTGAAAACCCGGGCGTTCAGGTCATCGACGCGTCGAACCCGGCGAACCCTGTCCTCTCCACCACGCTGACCGAACCGGCGATGATGGGCGGAACCTGGGAAACGCTCAAGGTCAATACGGAACGCAAGCTCCTCGCTGCGACGTCCGTCCCGTTTCTCTGGGGCGGCGCCTATTTCTCGGTCTACGACATTTCCGATTGCGCTCATCCGAAGTTGCTCAACCCCGGTCCCGGCAGCAACCCGGCCATGCCGTTGCCGTTCACCTCACACGAGGGCGGTTTCTCGCCGGACGGGAACACCTACTGGGCTTCCGGGGTCGCGCCCGGCCACCTCGCCGCGATCGACATCTCAGACCCGACGAACCCGCACGTCATCTGGCAGGGCCTGACCGGGATCCAAGAACACGGTTTCGGCATCAGCCCGGACGGAAATCGGATGTATCTGTCCGCGATCGCCGGCATAACGGTGCTCGACATCAGTGCGGTGCAGCGGCGTGATCCCAATCCTCAGGTGCCGCACGTCGGCAACCTCTTCTACGCCGACGGCCAGATACCGCAGCACAGCATTCCGGTCACCTACGACGGCAAGCCGTTCATCTTCACGCCCCACGAATCCGGCTCGGGTGGCGTAAAACTCATCGACGTTTCCCAGGACGATGCGCTCGAGATCGTCGAGACGATCAAGCTGGAAATCAATCTTCCGCAGAACATGGAAGCCAATCTGCGGTCGTCCATGGGCGGTTCGGTCTTCGCCTACGAATCGCACTACTGCGCCGCTGATCGGCCGAACAATCCCACAGCCCTGGCGTGTGGCTGGATCTCGTCCGGGATCCGGGTATTCGATGTCAGCGACCCGCACAACATCCACGAGATCGCCTACTTCAACCCACCTGCACTGAAGGGGCAGAACCTGCAGCTCACCAATTCCGCGCACGCCCTGGCGTCCATCATCGGTGTGCCGATCCTGAGCGCATTCGCCATCGGGCGTGCCGCGGTCGAGGACGGGCAGAATCCGCTCGAGGCACTCGGTCCACGTGGCAACCAGGTGGCGTTCGGTGACCTCTCGTCCGACTGGTGCTTCTCGCCGCCGGAATGGCGCGGCACCCAACTGTGGACCACCTGCAATGACAACGGGTTCATGGTGATTCAACTCGAGAACGGGGTGTACACGCCACCACCGAATCAGGAATCCACGGTCGGGTCGTGACTGTGAGCTCCACACCGAATCGGTGGGTCAGATACCTGGTCTTCGGCGCAGCGGGATTGCTGTTACTCGTGATGGGGGCGGCGTTGCGGCCCGTGTTGATTCCCGCGTCCTCGACCGACAGCGAAGGCGTATCGCTCAGCGCAGTCGACATCGGTTTCGCGCAGGACATGTCGGTTCATCACGAACAGGCCCTGTTCATCTCCCAGAATCTCGACGACAACGTCTCCCCCGTGGTGTATCAGTTGGCGCAGCAGATCATCGCGAAGCAGACAGCTGAGATCGGCACCCTGCGCGGATGGCTCATGCTGGTGGACGCACCGCTGAGCTCGGCCGACCCGATG
>JAAZAD010000286.1 GCA_012514505.1 Rhodococcus sp. (in: high G+C Gram-positive bacteria)
GGATCTCGTCTGCTGTCTTGGTCCAGATGAACGGCCGGGGCTTGGCATTCCAGGCTGCGATCCAGGATCGCAGGTCGGCCTCGAGGGCGTGGACGCTGCGGTGATCACTGCGTTGAAGCAGGTCGCGGGTGATTTCTGCGAACAACCGCTCGACCTGGTTGATCCACGACGAATAGGTGGGCGTGAAGTGCATGTGGAACCGAGGGTGTTTACCGAGCCACGTCGCGATCGTGGGGTGCTTGTGCGTGCCGTAGTTGTCACAAATGACGTGGATATCGAGGTGGTCGGGGACGTTCTGGTCGATCGTGGCCAAGAACTTCTTGAACTCCACCGCCCGGTGACGGAGGTGGGTGGAGGCGATCACGGTGCCGTCCGCGACGTTCATCGCGGCGAACAGGCTGGTGGTGCCGTGCCGGACGTAGTCGTGGGTGCACTTTTCCGGCATGCCCGGCATCATCGGGAACGCCGGCTGCGAGCGGGCCAGCGCCTGCACCTGGCTCTTCTCGTCGACACTGAGTACGACGGCAGACTCGGGTGGGTTCAGGTACAGGCCGACGATGTCGTACACCTTCTCGACGAACAACGGATCGTTCGACAGCTTGAACCCGTCGGTCCGGTGAGGTTTGAGTCCGAACGTCTTCCAGATCCGCCCGATGGTCGACTTCGAGAGCCCGGTGCGTTCGGCCATCTTCGCCCGCGACCAGTGCGTCGCGTTCTGCGGTGTGGACTCGAGTGTCGCCACGACGACGTCCTCGACCTGTTCGGCGGCGACTGTCGCCGGTCGGCCCGGACGAGGGTCGTCGACCAATCCGTCCAGTCGGTGCTCGATGAACCGGGACCGCCACTTTCCGACCGTCGGCCTGCTCACCCCCAATCGCGTTGCGACTTCCGTGTTGGACGCTCCCGCAGCGCATTCCAGCACAATCGTCGATCGCAACGCCAACGCCTGCGACGACTTCCTGCGCCGAGCCCATCGGGTCAACTGCTCGCGCTCCTCATCTGTGAGCACGAGTTCGGATTTCGGACGCCCTGTTTTCGCCACACCCCACTATCACATAGAAAACGAATTACTGGCGCAGGACACTGGGACTTTCTCGTATGGAGGATGAGAGGTTTCAGCCGACGATGGCCGCAACGCCGGTGAGCGCGTCCGCCAACAGCCGGAGTTCGGAGGGCGTGAGGTCCAGCAGTGGCATCCGGACGGTGGCGTTCGGGATGACACCGAGCTGGGTCAGTGCAGCCTTGGCCGTGATCGCGCCACCCGCGCCGAGCATCATTGCGCTGGTCAGCGGAATCAGCGACCGCTGGATGGAGCGGGCCGTATCAAGGTCGCCACGGCGGACGGCTGCGATCATCTCGGCGTTGCGATCGGCTGCGACATTGCCCACCACGCTGAGCAAGCCGGTGGCGCCGACTGCCAGATACGGAAGGTTCAGCTGGTCGATACCGCAATAGTAGTCCAGGCCTGTGCGGTCCATGACCGACTGCGCCTCGAACAGGTCGCCCTTGGCGTCCTTGACCGCCACAATCCGGGGATGTGCAGCGAGTTCGATCAGCGTGGACGCCGCAATTTCCATGCCCGTGCGCGCAGGTACGTCATAGAGCATCACAGGCAGTGCAGTTGCGTCAGCAACGGCCAGGCAGTGCGCAATGACTCCGGCTTGTGTCGGCCTCGAGTAGTATGGGCAAACCATCAGTAA
>JAAZAD010000287.1 GCA_012514505.1 Rhodococcus sp. (in: high G+C Gram-positive bacteria)
AGTCCAGCAGGAAGCTGAAAGCAGCGATGCCGATGCAGACAAGGCTGAAGATGATGGCGATGGGGCCGCCGTCACGAAGACCGAAGCCGCCGTCCATGAAGAAGCTCGCAACCAGGTTGCCCAAGGCGAGGACGACGACACCGATGAGTGCACCGACGATCATGCGGGTCAGGCGCGGGGTGACGCGAATGGCGCCGGTCTTGTAGACGACCAGCATTCCGAAGAACACACCGAACGTACCGAGAACGGCCTGCCCGATGAGCGTGCTACCACCGGCGCCACCGAACGAGATGTTGGTGAACATGAACGACAGCGCACCGAGGAAGACGCCCTCGACGACTGCGTAGGCGAGTACGACCGCCGGGTTGTCCATCTTGCGACCGAACGTCGCGAAGAGGACGAGGCCCAGTCCGATCAGGCCGCCACCGATGACGAACGGTGCTGCCAGAGCATTGTTACCCGAGACGAGGAAGTAGG
This sequence comes from Rhodococcus sp. (in: high G+C Gram-positive bacteria), assembly GCA_012514505.1. Lineage (GTDB taxonomy): Bacteria > Actinomycetota > Actinomycetes > Mycobacteriales > Mycobacteriaceae > Rhodococcus_F. Next base: position 478 of record JAAZAD010000287.1, read on the forward strand.
AGATCAATGCCGAGACGGACAGCAGCCCGAGGGTGATGCCGGTCTTCGTCACGACGTCGTCGATGGTCATCGGTCGCGTTTCCGCGCCGGTCCGGTACGGCTCGGCCTGGGCGTACTGCGGTTGACCGAGTTGCTGAGTGAACTGCGCGGCGCCTGCCGTTGCAGATCCGAACGAGGCGTATCCGCTGCCCTCTTGCTTGGGCAGGTTGCGGAACACCGGGTTACTGGTGGTGCGCACCGTGCACATCCCTTCTCATGCTCGCCTGGGCGATCCGGGCGGTTGTTCTGTACGTTCAACGTCTCGAACTCTGCCGCAGTTCCCGACCGCGCTCGGACAATTCGGACTCTACCGGGGCCGGTACGGCCGTTCCATACGAAGGTGCCGGAATCAACGACGCGAGACGGTCACCGTGAACTTGGCGTTCCTGCCCACGACCTCGGTCTCACCGACCAGTTCGGTCAGCATCCCGCAGTACCCGAGGTGAGTGTTGTAGACGGTCCACATTTCTCCTCCGGGCCGCAGCACACGTCCAGCGGCGGCGAACATCTTGCGCGCGGCACCCGTGTGTACGGCGGCGCCGATGTGGAAAGGCGGATTGCAGACGATCACGTCGTGACTCGCGTCGTCGATCGTGGACATCGCGTCGTCACGGAGGGCATGCACACGGTCGCCCACCCCGTTGGCAACCGCCGTCGCGGCTGCAGAGGCGACCGCCGCAGCTGATTGATCTGTCGCGACCACCGTCAGGTTCGGGTTCGCCCGAGCGAGTTCCACCGCAAGAATCCCCGTACCGCAACCGAGATCGACGGCGGTCCGAGCAGCCTTGTCCACCTGGGAAAGGAAGTCGAGCAGGAAGCGGGTGCCGATGTCGAGCTTGGGGCCGCCGAACACCGCCCCGTATGCCACGACGTCGATCGGCGGATGCTCGAGCGTGACTCGAACCGGAAAGCTCTGCTCCCCATCGCCCTGCGGTCCGCGCACGGTGAGCACCCTCGACTTCTGCCGCCCGAGCCCGGCGCGCACGTCGGAGAAGGTGGTACCGAACACCTCGTTCATCGCGGTGGTCATATGTTTGATTCGGCCACCCGCGAAGACCACGACGTCCGGGTGTGCGTGGCGCGCGATGATCTCGGCCTGTTCGCCGAGTTCGGCAAGGCTGCGCGGCAATTGCATGAGAACCACTCGGGCCCCCTCCACCAGCTCGGGCTCCAACGCGAGTGACGTGAAGCGGTCCGTCAGGCCGGACCGTTCTGCGTTCGCCGCCAACGCCTTTTCACCCGGAAGTCCGTCTTGATGGACGCGAATTCCACTCAGCCCGTGCGTGGTTGCGGCGCCGAGCGTCAAGGCTCCGTAATGGTCACCGATCACGACGACAGTGCCGTCCGGCACGGCGGCAAGGTCGTTCGCCGCCTCGTCGAGGATCAGCCGATCCGCCGCGTCCACTGCGAACAGGTTGGGCGCTTCGACGTCGGGAAATCGACGGAGCGTGGCGAACAGATCCTCGGGGTCCGGCATGCCTCAAGTGTCGCAGGCGCCGATTCCCGCAGACCGCCAGCACTCGACCGTGTGCAGCGATATGCTGGTTGTTGGAGTCCTTCCAGAAGGTGATCAGATGACGGATCCACTCGCTGCGCGACACGATCCGGCAGCCGACACGGCCGCCGATCTGGCCGCAGAAGGGTTCGACGACGCGCGAGAGATCGGGCGTGGCGGCTTCGGCGTGGTGTACCGCTGTCGGCAGAATTCTCTGGACCGCACCGTCGCGATCAAGATCATGACATCGGACATCGGTGATGCGACTCGTGATCGCTTCCTTCGTGAGCAGCGGGCGATGGGCAAGGTGTCCGGGCATCCGAACATCGTCGAAATCTTGCAGACCGGAGTCACACGATCCGGGCGCCCGTACATCGTGATGCCGTATCACCCACACAGCTCACTCGAAGCGCGCGTCCGCACGCACGGTCCGGTGTCCTGGCAGGAAGCATTGCGCATCGGCGTGAAGATGGCGGGTGCGCTCGAGTCGGCCCACCGGTTGGGCATGTTGCACCGCGATGTGAAACCCGCCAACATCCTGTCCACGGAGTACGGCGAACCCCAATTGTGCGATTTCGGAATCGCACGTGTGCGGGGCGGTTTCGAGACGAGGCAGGGGGACATTGCAGGGTCCCCCGCATTCACAGCACCCGAGGTCCTGCGAGGGAAGAGCCCAACCGCACTCGCCGACGTGTACAGCCTGGGTGCGACATTGTTCTGCATCATCACCGGCCATGCGGCATTCGAACGACGGTCGGGCGAGAAGATCGTGTCCCAGTTTCTGCGGATCACCACCGAGCCGATTCCGGACCTGAGGAAGGAAGGAATCCCCGACTCGTTGTCGTCCGCGATCGAGAAGGCGATGGCCGAAGACCCGGCCGACCGTTTCGGCTCCGCGGCGGAGTTCGGTCGAGAATTACGCACCATCGAACTGAACCAGGGCCTCGAGGTCGACTCGATGGCGCTTCCCGTCGCCCCCGACGAAGGGCTCGAATCGGCGAGCCCCGAAGCTTCCCCTGCCACCCAGATCGCCACGAATTCACCGCGCCGCCGTACGTCCACGACGACGACCACTCCCCCGACAGCGGCAACGAAATACCGCCCACCCACACCCACACACACCTTGGTCCCGCGCACCCACGTCCTGGAACTGCTCCGCGGCGGTGGTCGGCGTCGGCTCACGCTGATCCACGCTCCACCCGGGTTCGGTAAGACCACGGTCGCAGCTCAGTGGCGCAACATGTTGATCGACGAAGGGGTACCGGTCTCCTGGCTGAGTATCGATCGTGACGACGACAACGTGGTGTGGTTCCTCGATCACCTGGTCGAGTCGATCCGCTGCGCCGCACCGTCGCTCGCGCGAGATCTGTGCCAAACTCTCGACGACCACGGCGACGAGGCCGAACGCTACGTGCTGACGTCGTTGATCAACGAGATCCACGAACAGCGACTTCATCTGGTGGTGATGATCGACGATTGGCACGTGGTCCGCGACCCCGCAACCATCGGTGCTCTTCGGTTTCTCCTGGAGAACAGTTGCCATCACCTTCAGGTGGTGGTCACTAGTCGCACCAAGTCGGCGGTACCTCTCGGAACGATGCGGGTGCGCGACGAACTTGTGGAAATCGATGCTTCCACACTGCGTTTCGATACCGAGGAGTCGCAGACGCTGCTCGCCGAGTTGGGTGGCCCGGCACTGTCGAAGCAGGACGTCGCACGTCTGGCCGCGACCACGGACGGTTGGGTCGCCGCTCTCCAGCTTGTCGGTGTGTCGCTTCGCGACCGTGACGATCCGTCTGCGCTGATCGGCGGGATGACCGGGCGTCATCACGCGATCGGGCAATACCTCGCCGAGAACGTCGTCAGTGGACTCGACGGCGACCTGTTGGACTTCATCCTGGCGATCTCGGTGTCCGACCGGGTGTGCGCGGGTCTGGCTGCTGCACTCACCGGTGTGCCTCGTCCGCAGGTTCTGCTGGAAGAGGTGGAGGAACGAGACCTGTTCCTCCACGCTCTCGACGACGACCGAGAATGGTTTCGGTTCGACACGTTGTTTGCCGAGTTCCTGCGCCGCCGCCTCGAACGGGACCGCCCTGGCCGGGTCGAGGAACTTCACCGGATCGCGGCCCGGTGGTTTGCCGAGCACCGATTCCACCGCGATGCCGTGGATCATGCCGTGGCCGCCCGCGACGACGAATTGGCTGCATCTCTCGTCGAGGCGCAGACAGCATATCTCCTGGAACACTCCCGGATGACGGACCTCCTGGGGCTGGTGTCGAAACTCTCGCCGGCCGTTGTCGCGACTCGGCCGCGTCTGCAACTGGCATTGGCGTGGGCGAACGTGCTTCTGCAACGTTCCGCCCCCGCCCGCACCGCACTCGACACTCTCGATTCGCTTCTCGAGGCGACTCCACAGGACCCGAAGATCGAACGGATACGGATCGAAGCGGATGTTGCACGCGCTGTCGTCGAGATCGCGGCAGACCGGGTCGAAGGGGTCGACGACCTGATAGCCAAGGCCCTCGCCGAACCGAATTCGGTTCGGCCGTGGGTGGTGTCGGTGGCTGCGAACGTGTCGAGCTTCGCCTCGATCGTGCGATTCGATTTCGCGCAAGCTCGTCGCCGCCAGGACTGGGCCGCCGGAGTACATCAACGAACACCCGGTTCGTTCGGGCTGGTGTACGGGCATTGCTTTGCCGGTATCGCCGCCACCGAGCAACTCGATATCGCCGCTGCGGAGGATCATTTCCGTATAGCGCTCCAGACCGCCGAAACCACGTCAGGGGAACAATCGCATTCCGCCCGGCTCGCATCGGCAATGTTGGGTGCGCTGTTGTACGAACTCGGGGATATCGATCAGGCAGAACAACTCCTCGATTCCGGATACGAGCTCGGACCCGAAGGTGGCGCAGTAGATTTCATGATCGCCCGGTACGTGACAGGTGCTCGGATTAAAGCATTGCGGGGTGACCTCGATGCGGCGGTTGAGCACTTGGAGGACGGCCTGGAGACGGCAGAAGCACTTGCCCTACCCCGCTTGCGGGCCCGAATCGAGAACGAACGCTTCCGCCTCGATCTGCCGCACCCGTCCCGAAGCCGCCCGCGGCACGGGACCGACCGCACACCGCCGCCCCAGGCGGGTCCTTCGGAGATCGTGGAACAACTGGAGGAAGCTACGGAGGTCCGAGTGCTGCTCCGTTCGGACCCGGAGGCCGCCTGCCGACGGGCCGGCAACCGAGTCGCGTTGATCGACGAGCATCGGCGTCCACTCGCGCACCTACAGGCGAAGCGGCTGCTCGCGGCATGTCAGGTCGCTGCGGGACGAACCGAGGATGCCAAGTCGACCGTGGCGGCACTCGCCTCCGTGTGCGCGCAGATCGGATTCACTCGCTATGTGGTCGACGGTGGTCCCGCCGTTGTCGACGTGCTCGCGCAGTTGCATGCCGATGCCAGAGCACATGCTTGGAGTCCGGACTGGGCGTTCGTTCCGATGTCGTACCTGGCGGAGGCGCTTCAACTTGTCGATAAGATTTAGCCCAGACTTCCTTGACCAATTCCAGAAAGCGTGATGCAGTGTGACCGTGGACACACATCCTCAGTTGGCTGCGCTTCTGCGCGGAGCATCGCTGCGGGTCACCGGACCCCGAGTGGCGGTGCTCGCCGAGGTGCAGAGACGTCCGCACGCCGATGCCGACACGATCGCCACGGGAGTTCGACATCAGATCGGTTCGGTGTCCACACAAGCCGTCTACGACGTTCTCCGTGCACTCACCGAGGTGCGACTCGTTCGCCGGATCGAACCGGCCGGGTCGCCCGCCAGATACGAGGCGCGAGTCGGCGACAACCACCACCATCTCGTGTGCCGGCGATGCGGGACGATCCGCGACGTCGACTGCGCCGTCGGCGACACACCCTGTCTCTCACCGAGTTCCACGCTCGGCTTCGAGATCGATGAGGCCGAGGTCGTGTTCTGGGGCCTGTGCCCCGATTGCCTGCCCGAAACCCAGACCGCCGAAACCCAGGCATCCGAAACCCCTGGCAACAACCAGTAACGAAGGGACACACTGTGAGCGAGAACAAGCCCACCACCGGAGACAAACTCACCACTGCGGTGGGAGCACCGGTACCCGACAATCAGAACGTCGTCACGGCAGGCCCCCGAGGGCCTCAGCTCCTGCAGGACGTGTGGTTCCTCGAGAAGCTGGCGCACTTCGACCGTGAGGTCATCCCGGAGCGCCGCATGCATGCCAAGGGCTCGGGCGCGTACGGCACGTTTACCGTCACCAACGACATCAGCCAGTACACGTCGGCGAAGATCTTCTCCGAGGTCGGCAAGAAGACGGAGCTGTTCGCCCGCTTCTCCACTGTGGCCGGCGAGCGTGGGGCGGCCGACGCCGAACGCGACATCCGTGGCTTCGCGGTGAAGTTCTACACCGAAGAGGGCAACTGGGACCTCGTCGGCAACAACACCCCGGTGTTCTTCTTCCGTGATCCACTGAAGTTCCCGGACCTCAACCACGCGGTCAAGCGTGATCCCCGCACCAACATGCGCAGCGCCAACAACAACTGGGACTTCTGGAGCTCGCTGCCCGAGGCACTGCACCAGGTGACCATCGTAATGAGCGACCGCGGCATTCCGGCGTCGTACCGCAACATGCACGGATTCGGTTCGCACACTTTCAGTTTCATCAACGCCGAAGGCGAGCGTTTCTGGGTCAAGTTCCACCACCGCGTGCAGCAGGGCATCAAGAACCTGACGGACGCGGAAGCGGAAGCCCTCGTCGGCAAGGACCGCGAAAGCCACCAGGCCGACCTGTTCGAGGCGATCGAGCGTGGGGAATTCCCGAAGTGGAAGCTCTGCGTGCAGATCATGCCGGAGGCGGACGCCGAGAAGGTTCCGTACCACCCGTTCGATCTCACGAAGGTGTGGCCCAAGGGCGACTACCCGCTGATCGAGGTCGGCGAATGGGAGCTGAACCGCAACCCGGACAACTACTTCGCCGAGGTGGAGCAGGCCGCGTTCAACCCCGCACATGTCGTCCCGGGTATCAGCTTCTCCCCCGACAAGATGCTGCAAGGTCGACTCTTCTCGTACGGCGACGCACAGCGTTACCGTCTGGGTGTCAACAACTTCCAGATTCCGGTCAACGCTCCGCGTAACGGCGCGAGCAGCTTCCACCGGGACGGCGCCATGCGCGTCGACGGTAACCACGGCGGAATGCTGCACTACGAGCCGAACAGCTACGGGAAGTGGCAGGAGCAGCCGCAGTACCGTGATCCGGCCCAGGCTGTCGGTGCGAGCGCCGACCGCTTCGACTACCGGGCGGACGACGACGACTACTTCTCGCAGCCGCGTGTGTTGTTCAACAACATGAGCGACGAGCAGAAGCAGGCACTGTTCGACAACACCGCTCGCGCGATCAACGGAGCGTCGGACGTAGTGGTGCAGCGGCACATCAAGAACTGCACCGACTGCGATCCCGCCTACGGTGAGGGCGTCGCAAAGGCCATCGCCGCCCTGGGCTAGGCCGCTCCGCGGCTTGTGAGTGGTTGACGAGTCCTGGGACTCGTCAACCACTCACAAGCGCCGTAGGCGCCTATCAGTAGGCCGAGTTGACGTTGTCCATCGAGCCGTAGCGGTGCGCTGCGTAGTTGCAGGCGGCGACGATGTTCGCGACGGGATCCCAGATGTCCGTGGAGGTGCCCGCAACGTGGTACGCCTGGAACGTCGGGTCGATCACCTGGAGCAGACCCTTGGACGGGATGCCTGCGGCGGCGTTCGAATCCCAGAGGTTGATGGCCTGCGGGTTACCCGTCGACTCGCGCATGATGTTGCGGTGGATTCCGTCGTAGCTGGCGGGAATGTTGTTCGCGGCGAGGATGTCGAGAGCCTCGCGAATCCAGCCGTCCAGGTTGTCTGCGTAAACAGGTGCCGGAGCCGGTGCGGGGGCAGGTGCCGGCACAGGAGCGGGTGCAGGGACCGGAGCCGGCGCGGGGACGGCGGCGGGCAGCGGAGCCGACTGCGGCTCGAGGGTCGGCGCCTGCTCGACGACGGCGGCAGCCTCGATTGCGGGCGCGGCTTCCTCACCTTGCGCCGTGTACGCACCGGCGGAGGTCACGGTGGCGACAGCGGCGATGTCGACACCTGCTGCGCTGACGGCCAGTCCGGCGCGACGCGAAGATGTGGAACGACGGTTCGAGGTTCGGAACAGGGTGTTTACGAGCATGACGAAATGAATTCCTAAGCAGCTGGGGCCGAGAGCGGCCGGACAACAGGCAGCACTGATATACGGCGGTGCGGATCGCACTCACCGGCGCGCTGTATGCCGTTGTTCGTTTGGTTGTGTAAGAAGGGGATTCGTTTCCCCGGTCGCCGTGATGCGACCCGTGCGACTGCTCGATCGACAACCGCTCTGTCACGTCCGTATCGAACGGGCGCCATTGCGCGTCTACGGACGCTTGCGTACCTACTGGGACGCTATGACGCTGACAGCCACTGCTCTGCAGTGGATCGGGGCGCTGCACATGCGGGGTTTGTCCGCATGGAGCAACAACTCCTCGTTCTGGTCAGACGTTGTGTCTGTTTCGTTGACAGATAACAGATTGATCGCGGTAGGTTAACGGAAGGTGAACAACGAGCGTGTGATTTCGCCTCTCGGACCATCCACAAGGTGCACACAGTTGTGCAGATTCGCTTTCCACCTGGGAAAACAGCTCGAATTGTGCACGGTGACCGTACTCACAGAAAAATCCGCCAACAATCAATACATCCGTGCTGTTCGTGACCAATCCGCAATCAATGCCGCTCAGTAGCGGGCACCCGTGGCGGCGCTCCGAGCCTGACGCGCAGGCGGCACAGGCAGACATACCCCGTGGCATCGCTAAAGTATGCGGCGCGCCCCTATAGCCCAATTGGCAGAGGCAGCGGACTTAAAATCCGCACAGTGTCGGTTCGAGTCCGACTGGGGGCACAAAATAGGTGCTGGTCAACGCGCTATCGAAGCAATTGTGGAGAATGAAACAACCCCGTCGGTATGCAGTCGGTACGCAGCGCCTAAAGCGGAGGCCACCGAATCGAGGTCGTCTGGGAACAAATGCCCGTACCGATCGAGCGTCAAAGTTCTTTGTATCGCCCTCGACGACCCCTGCCCCGCGACGGCCGTGGCCGACGAGCGCACCTGCAGCCGCTTCCGCTCGATGTCGACGTTCTTCACCCGCAACGCGACCGCCTCCCCGAATCGGAGGCCGCAGTACACGAGGACAAGCACCAGGACGCGGGATCGCTCGCCCTCCCCCGCAAGGTCCGCCACCTGCTCGTGTGAGAGATACCGCTTCTCCGGCTCTGTCTTCCGCGGCAGCTCGACGTCGTTCGCCGGATTGATCGCGAGCCGCTTCGTTCGGATCGCATAACGGAGAAACCGATCCACGACCTGATACGCCTGGAACACCCGAGACGCCGACAGGCCGCGGTCGGTGAACCGGTACCCGCTCTTAGACAGCCCTGTCACCCATGCCTGTACATCCTCGTGACCGATGTCTTTGAGCGCGACGTCCGCCCCACCTCGGCAGAACCAGCCGATCGAGCAGGAGCGATACCCAGCGATCGTCTTCGGTTGCTTCGTCGACTTCGTGGCGAACCACAGCTCTGCCACTCCCACGAACATTTCCGACTTGCGCGACGGATCGACGTACGTGCCCGTCACGTGCTCCGTCGTGACGTTATCGAGCCACTGTTGAGCGTCCACCTTCCGCTAGAATCTGCGCGTATGCTCCTTGCCCGCATCGTCCACATACCTTGCCCGCCAACGCTTCCCGGTGCAGTGCAGTTTGGACGGCGAACCATCCGCACGCTTCCAGAGATCCTCGACGTCGGCGTGCCGATTACGTCTCTGCGTCATTCTGCGGGATTCTGTCAAGAATCAGCTTCAGATCGTCCAATTGCGACTCCAGCTGCAATCCGAGCATCTTCTTCGCTCGCTGGAAGCCTGGCCACCCCTGGAGATGGGCATCCCCGACGTCGATCGCCAGCACAACCGGCATGTCGTACCTGTCCAGTAGGTTCATGAGCATCGGGCACAGTAGACTGCGGCAGGGGGTTTTACGCAGTCGTCAGCGTCTCCGATTCGGCCTCTTTCAAGGAAGGTGGAGTCCCATGCCCGATCCGACCAAGCCGTACGACCGTGACGCCATGATCGCCTTCGCGAAGGACAGGGCCTCGATCAAAGAGCAGGCGAAGCATGCGGCTGATGCGGTCCTCGAGAACACCTGGGATACCGACGTCTACCCAGTAGATCCGTACACGATCGCCAGTAAGTTGAATGTGGATGTTCTCCATGCCCAAATCGCGGGCGATGTCTCGGGCATTCTACGGAAGCGACCCCTGGAGAAGCCGCAGATCTACATAGATAGCGACGATTCTCGGAACCGGCAGCGGTTTACGTGCGCGCACGAGCTCGGCCACTACGTCCAGCGCGAACAAAGCGGCGGGATCGAAGAGGCAGATGTGAGCTTCATCGACCGTCGAGGTGATCTTGCTACTCAAGGTAATGACTTGCGCGAGATCTTTGCGAATGAATTCGCTGCCAACCTTCTAATGCCAGAAGTGGCCGTCCGGTCACTTCGATCCCTCGATATGAAGATCCCTGAATTGGCACGGTTCTTTTCGGTATCACCAATTTCGATGGAGTACCGACTTCAGAACCTCGGAATTCGCTAGTCGTGGTGGATTGGACCATAGAGTCGAAGGACCTAGATGTCGGTGGAGGCACGCCATCCGAGGCCGACCTGATGATCAGCGGCGCGGCCCCCTCGACTGCCGGCGCTGTTACTCAGTCAGAACTCAGCCTGACGAAGCACGTGGAAGCGTTACACAAACTCAAACTCGACGACCACGCGCTTGACTACCAACTCAAGAAGCAGATCGGCACGTTTTCCCGCTGTGCAGTCATCGCCCAACTAGTTGTTACCAATCTGGGCTTCATTGCGTACTTCGCCTGCATGACGTGGGGCCTGCACCGTGAAATACCGGCTCAGGTCATGATTGCGTGGCTGTCCACGACCACCATCGAGATAATCGGGATCGTTCTTGTGGTGACGAAGTATCTGTTTCCAGACAGCGGCAACAACTGGAACCACGAACGTCACTGACGGCGGAGAGTTCAATGCGCCCACCTATCCCGGCGTGGCCGCGCGCCCTCGCGCGGTGGCCGGTAGATCACCGCTGCGCACTCTCGGCGATAAACTCTCGGCAGTAGAACGTCCGGTGACCTCCCCGCTCCGAGCACTGGCACGCCTCCCAGCCGACGAGGCATAGCCCCGGCCCGAGTCGATGCCCTGCCGGACAGTGCGACGGCGACTCCTCAATGACCCTCACCCACCGAGCCTAGCCTCGAATCGAACACCCGTTCTAGCCGCCGTCAGGCTCCGAGCTGCGTCGGCTGGAGGGAAGCCAGCCGGCGCCCTACCTCCGCGAGAGCTTCCACCCAAACCGAGCCAGGATTGCGGCCACCAGGAATCCGAGAAACGCCCCGACAAACGGGGCGCTCATGGAGGCGTACATCTGTGCGTCGATCGACGTCTCGACCGGCGCATCTCCGATGTAGGCGTAGCTCATTCGCCGCGGCGTGGCATCCCAGGCGAAGGCCGCGATAGCCACGGGCAGGCCAAGCATGAAGCCGAACCCGGCCAGCAGGACATAGAGGGGGCGCATTCACACATGAGACCACGTAACACACCGTTCGTCCCCCGCTGCTCTGGACACACTCGACGACCGAACGGTTCCATCTGGCCTCGCTCGGTGCGCAGAGAGTACGCAGAGATCAGAAACGGCCTGAAACGAACCAACGCTGCTAGCGGGGCAATTGCAGGTCACAGTCAATATTCCAGGATCAGCTAACATTCACACGCGCCGAGAAGGGAAGACCAAAAATCCGCACAGTGTCGGTTCGAGTCCGACTGGGGGCACTGGAGACACACTGACCGTCGCGAACATGTCGCACCCTCCTGAGAAGATCACGGTGTGATCAGCACCTACAGCAAGAACGCCCTCCCCCTCGCCGACGCCGAGGTCGACCAGTGAGCAGCGGGTATCCCGACGTGTGCCCGACGCTCCGCCGCGGCGACACCGCAGTCGGGTTCTCCCCGTCGCCGAGCGGTTGCCACGTGCGCGTCTGGTGGTCAGAGAACGGTGAGCCGATCGGCGCGTATCCGTCCACCGAACGGGCGGTCGAGGCCGGCCTCGCCGCGGTTCACCATGACAACCCCGATTACGCCTGCAACTCCGACGAGGTCCGACACGAGACCGGCAGGATCGGAGCCGTATTGGCCGCGGTCGACTGGTACGCACTCGGCTGGTAGTCGGCGCTGAGGGCGTTTCGGGGTGTAACGACAACGCCCGCCAGGGTAGTTTCCCCGTATGACCGATCCGTCCTACAACCGTGGCCAAGATCCCCACCATCAGCAGTATCGCCCGCAGCACGGGTATCCGACGCAATCCGGGTATCCGCAGCAACCGCAGGGGTATCAGCAGCAACCCGGGCATTCCCAGCAGCCGCAGGAACCTCAGCGGCAAACACCGGAGATCAATCTGGGACGGCTATGGGCGGGCGGTCTCGGTACAGCGTTGGTGGTCGCGCTGGTGATCGTGGTCGGCATCATGCTCATCCGCGGGATCTTGAACATTGCGATCCTTGCGCCCGAGGGTGCGGGCACATACGGCACGGTCTCGACCACCTCTTACGCGCTGGGAGGCGCAGCCGTGGCACTGGCGGCCACCGGACTGCTCGCTCTACTGCTCGCATTCATGCCGAGCCCCCTGCAGTTCTTCCGCTGGATCATCGGCCTGATCACCGCGCTGGCGGTGCTGCTGCCGTTCACCCTGGTCGCTGATCTCGGTCCGAAGATCGCCACCTCGGCGCTCAACCTCATCATCGGGCTGTGCATCATGACCCTGCTCGGGTCCGTCGGCTCGTCGGCGATCTCCCGCCGCCAGTAGCCAACCTGTCCGGGTAACAATTTTCCCACAAGCCACACACGCCACACTCTGTCGTGTTTAGGTGATGCGCGAAACCCGATCGTCGAAGGGACGAGTCTTCGTGCGCGTGAACAGGTGGGTGTCGGTGGCCTCGGCCACCGCGATGGCGGTGTCCTTGTCGGTAGCGGCCGGATCGTCCGCCGCGGCGCAGCAGGGTGGACCCTGCGGGCAGTCCAACGGAAGCAGCGGCAGCGCGTCGATGGGCAGTTCGAGCTCGCTGCTCCGCGACTTCGGCATGCCGTGGCTGACCGGCCCGCCGGACGGTGGCATTCCTGTGCTCACCGGCCGGACCCAAGCCATCGAGATGGTCACCGGGCCCGGCAGCCCGAACGACACGATCGAGCGTTTCAGCGTCTCCGGCACCGACCTGGGCATCATGTGGGACGCACACAACGGCGACACCCTCATGGCATTCGGCGACACCGTCGGTGATTGCGAGGCCGACGGCGCCGACTGGCGCAGCAACGTCCTGTTCCGCAGCAGCGACACCAATCTCGCGGACGGGATGCGCATCGACAGCTCACCACTCGACGCTCCCGGGCACTCGAAGCAGGTCATCCACGGCCTGCTCAACGTGCCCCCGGGAAGTCCGGTCGAATACACCGTCATCCCGACGGCGGGCATTGCCGTCGGGTCGGACCAGTACGTGCGCTACATGTCCGTACGAAGCTGGGACACGCCCGGAGAATGGACCACCAACTACTCCGGTCTCGCCCGATCCACCGACAACGGCGAAAACTGGACCACCGAACCCGCCACTGCCCGCGTCAACGCGGCCGGACTGGAGATCCCCGGCATCCCGGCCATCTCCACAGGTAACGAGAACTTCCAGCAGAGCGCATTCGTGCCCGGTCAGGACGGATGGATCTACGAGTTCGGCACGCCGTCAGGTCGATTCGGACCCGCACGGCTCGCACGTGTACAGGGTGCGCAGATCAACGACCTCGCAGCGTACGAGTACTGGAACGGGTCGACGTGGGTACCGGACATCACGGCAGCCGCCGAGGTCATCCCCGGCAACGTGAGTGAACTGTCCGTGCAGTGGAACAACTACCTGAACAAGTTCGTCGCGATGTACACCGACCCGGTCAAGGGTCTGGTGATCCGGCAGGCCGATCAGCTCGAAGGGCCGTGGAGCGGCACCCAGACCCTCCTCAATGTCGCGATGTTGCCCGGCCTGTACGGCGGATTCATGCATCCGAAGTCGGATGGTCAATACCTTCACTTCGTCGCCACCACGTGGAATCGGTACAACGTGATCTACATGCGCACCGACCTCGACGGCCTGCAGATGGCCGCCACGGATTCGCTCGATCGCCCCGCTCCCACCGACACAGGCGATGCCCAACTGCTGAGAATCGAGCATCCGGACGAATAGCAGGTATACCCCTCGGCCAAGCATTGCGTTCTGTTCACATCCCTACGCTTCGATGCGTAAGGGTTGCCGGATCGTGGTATAGCTGCGATAGAAAGAACGTTCGGTTGTCAGGACACCAACACGCGGCCACGCCGCGCCCACAAGGAGTGACTCATGACCAGCCCAACCTCCTCCACTTCCTCGGACCTTCCCAAGGACACCTCCGGCGACAGCTCCGCGCTCGTGAGCTCCCAAGGGAAGACCACGATCGCCGACACGGTCGTGTCGAAGATCGCGGGCATCGCCACCCGTGAAGTCAACGGCGTCTACTCGGTCGGCGGCGGCGCATCCCGCGTCGTCGGTGCCCTCCGCGAACGCATCCCGGGCGCCAGCGTCAACCACGCACAGGGTGTGTCCGTGGAGGTCGGTGAGAAGCAGGCTGCCGTCGACATCGACATCGTCGCCGAGTACGGAGTGTCGATCGCCGATCTCGCCACCGGTATTCGCCGCAACGTCATCGCCGCGATCGAGGGCATGACGGGCCTCCAGGTGACCGAGGTCAACGTCACCGTGCACGACGTGCACGTCGAGTCGGACGACGACGACCAAGCCGAAGAGCCGGCACCGTCACGAGTGCAGTGACTCCGATTCGGACGGGCGCGATCCGACGGGAGGATTACCGATGAGCGCAGATGACACCTCCGAACCTGCCGACGTCATCGCGGCGGCAGTTCTCGAAGTCCCCGGAGTGGCTGCGCTGCACGGAGGGACCTTCGGTGAGGTGGGCACCTATCTCCCCGGTCGACGGGTGGCCGGAGTCCGCACCGACGAAACCGGCACGGACGTTCACGTCACGGTCTACTACGACGCCGTGGTCGCCGACGTGGCCGAACGGGTACGGAAGGCCGTCGGATCGATCACCGGCACGAAAGTCGATGTCACGATCGCCGACGTGGTTCCGGCCGGCAGTAAGGCACTCGACTCGGCATGACAGGTTCGCAGCGATGACCAACGAAGACTGGAGTGGCTACCCGGATCGCCACACGGCGCGCCGGGCCGCCGCACGGCGCTTCCACCCGGACATCGGCGGCACCCAAGAGAAATTGGACGCCGCCTTCGCCGAAATCGATGCACGATTCCGGCCGAGCATCGTGATCGCACACAGCAAGAAGTCGAACGCCCTGCGGATCGCGCGCCGGATCTACCGCAAGGCGGGCAAGAGGATCCCCGGGCGATCGAATCGCTACATCACTCTCTGATCCATCCCCAGCTAGCGACCGCGAAACACTGGTCGGCCAAAGATTATCGGAGGATAGAATGAAGACTTCCACACTCGGCCTCTTCGCCGGACTTCTACTCGGAGTTGCCGCGGCAGCAGGCGGATTCACCGGCTTCCTCATCGCGATCGTCCTCGGCCTGATCGGTTTCGTTCTCGGCGGGCAACGGGACGGTGACTTCGATGTCACCACCCTGTTGAGGGGACGCGGCCGTGGGTGACCACGAGGCCCCGGACGCAGCCGATTCCGACGCAGAGGCGGGCGACCGCGGAAACCTGGTGATCCGAAACAAGGTCGCCCAACGTCTCGCGACAAAGGCCGCCCTCGACACGCCAGGTGTCGAGAAGCACGCCGCCGGTCTGTCGAAGTTCACCGGCCGCGACTTCCCTCGGACCCGCGTGTACATCGCAGGCGACCGGGTGCGCGCCCACATCGACATCGCGGTGGAATGGCCCAATTCTCTGCCCCGCGTCGGCGACGCTGTCCGCCGTAACGTTGCGGCGGCGCTGTCGGACTACGCAGGGCTGCAGGTCGACGGTGTCGACGTGTCGATTCCGAGGGTCGTCTCCCCCAGCGAGGAGGACACGGGAAGGAAGATCCAATGACGAGCCACACCGCCGCCGAAGACACCGGGCGCACGGAGATCACCGAAGCGGTCGCCTACCCTGCTCCCGGTAAGCCACCCGTCGCGGCGCCTGCCGCGGGTCTCGTCGGCGCGATTCTGTCGCTGTGCCTGGTCGCAGCGGGAATCGTCGGCATCCGTGATGCGATGGTCGCCGCCGACTGGATCGACGGACAGATGTGGACGAAGACGGCCGCCGAATGGATCGACGGTCTGACCTTCGACCATTGGATGATCCCCGTCGGGATCGGCCTCGTCTTGCTCGGCTTGTGGTGGCTGATCGCTGCGCTCAAACCTCGCCGCAAGACGGCCATACCCGTGAAAGCACGCACGAGCGTGTGGATCACACCGTCCGATGTCGCCCGGATCTCGTCCGTTGCAACGGAAACCGTGCCCGGCGTGTTGTCGACTCGCACCACCGCGTCACGCAAGAAGGTGTCGGTGACATCCCAGGTCACCGGCGCTGATGCCGCCGCGATCAAGATCGGAATTGCCGAGTCCGTCCGAGATGCCCTGTCCGGTCTCGAATCTCCACCCAAGATATCCGTCCGCACGAAGTCGGGAGACAGCTAATGAGCCGCTCTGCTGCATTCTTCGACCGCATACTGGCCCTGCTCATCGGGGTCGTCCTCATTGCCGTCGGTGCCGGCGCACTGATCTGGAACACGTCCCTCCTGCCCGACAAGCCGGAAGTGCTCACGGCACCCGGGCTGGTCACGGCTACCGACTCCTCATGGTGGCCGTGGGTGATCGGCATCGGCGGCGTGGTTCTGATCCTGCTGGCTCTGCGGTGGCTGTTCGCGCACTCACCCGCGTCGAAGCTGAAGACCTTGCAACTCGCGGGCAGCAGCCGCGAAGGCGCTTTGGTCGCCGACGTCGGCTCCGTTGCCGAGGGAGCTGCTCGCGCGCTCGAGGCCAGCCCTGGTGTGCACAACGCCAAATCCAAAGCCATCGTCGACCGCGGAACCCGCACGGTGGATCTCACCGTCACACTCGACACCGCCGGGGATCTCGACCGGGTGGCCGACCGGATCGACGAGGTATGCGCCGACGTCGCGCACGTCCTCGGCACCACCTCGATCGCGACCCGGACGACCATTCACTTCGACAAGGCGCGTCACGCCGCCGGAAGCAGAGTCAGCTGACCGTCACGGGATCGACAATCACACCAACGACTGTCACACCAATGACTGGGCGATACCGTCGAGAATGTCGTGCTCGCTGACGACGAGTTCGGTGATGCCGGCACGGTCGGCGAAGGTTTCCGCCAAGACCTTCGTGACGATCGCTCCCCCGCCGATCACGTCCACACGACCGGGATGCATCGGCCCCAGCGCGGCGCGTTCGTCGTGGTTCATCGCCACGATCCGATCGCAGATCTCGTGTAGCCGCGGCAGCGATACACGAGAAAGGTGCACCTGCTCGGCGTCGTACTCAGGTAGGTCCTTCGCGATTGCCGCCAGCGTCGTCATCGTGCCGGCGACCCCCACCCAGGTGTGCGCCTTGCCGACATCGACGCGGCGCAGCGCCTCGGACAACCGTTCCGCCGCGAACTCCCTGGCCGCCGCGATCTGCTCGGCGGTGGGCGGATCGCTGGGCAGGCACCGCTCGGTGAGCCGGACACACCCGATGTCGGCGGAATGAGCGGCCTCCACCCCGTCGGCATCGCCGAGGACCAGCTCGGTCGAGCCGCCTCCGAGGTCGACCACGACATACGGTCCGGCCGACGCGTCGAGTTCACCCACTGCGCCGGCGAACGAGAGACGGGCCTCCTCGTCTCCGGTGATCACCTCGGCCTCGGCGCCGGCGATCACGGCACCGAGAACCTCGCGTGTCATCGCGAAGAAATCCTCACGGTTCGCGGCGTCGCGGGTGGCCGACGTGGCAACCATGCGAACGGCAGTCGCACCGGTATCCCGGATCATGTCTGCGTACTCGCTCAAGGCGACGCGGGTCCGTTCGATCGCCTCCGGCGCGAGCGACCCGGTCGCGTCGACGCCTTGACCGAGACGGACCACACGCATTTCGCGGCGAACATCGGAGAGTGCGCCTGCGGAATCGACATCCGAGATCAGAAGACGAATCGAGTTGGTTCCGCAGTCGACGGCGGCAACGCGCTTGGCGCCACCGTCAGTGGTTGCTCCCCGAGTCACTGCTCGAGCTCGTCGTCTGCCTCGTCGATGCCCGGCCAGTCCGCGGGAATCGCCGTTCCACGAAGCTTGCCGCCTGCTGCGCGCGCGGCGAGGGCAACCGATTCGTCTCCGAGCGGATTGACTCCCGGCCCCTTCGCCAACGAATGCGCGATGAGAACGTGCAGACACTTCACCCGGTCGGGCATGCCACCACCGGTGAAGTCGGTGCCGAGCGATTCGATCGCATTCCGCTCCGCGAGGTACGACTCGTGGGCCGCTGTGTACGCGGCCGCCAGGTCCGCATCGGTGCCGAGCCGATCCGTCATTTCCTTCATCACGCCGGCCGACTCCTGACGACTCGCCTCGGCGGTGAGCCGGGGGTCGGTCAAGTAGTAGAGCGTCGGAAACGGAGTGCCGTCAGGGAGCCGTGGTGCCGTCTTCACGACACCCGGTTGTCCGTCGGGCGCACGGTAGGCGATCTCGAGCACGCCACGAGGTTCACGGCCCAATTGGGCGGCAACCGCCTCGAGATCCTCGGGCCGGATGCTGCTGGGGTTGTCGGACGGTTGTGTCACCCGGTGGGTACTCCTGGTTCGAGAGGCGGTGCTTCTGGTGGGGGCGGTGCAGGTGCGGGTGGCGGGGGCGGCGATTCGGGTTCGGGCTGCGGCTCGGACACCGTCCGCCACAGATCCCGGTACCACGGCCCGGTGACCTTCGCTGCCTCTTCCTCCGGCGTCTCCGGTTTCTTGTAGTCACCGGGAAGTTGCACCTGATAGGGCGTGTCGCCTGGTCGGACGAACCGGAGGCGTTCACGGGCCTGAGCTTCGATGTATGCCGGATCGGAGTACCGCTCCTCGAGCACCCGAAGGTCTTCGAGTTCCTGTTCGAGTTCCACTCGTTCGGCGGCAACCTGCTCCGCCTCGGCACGTTGCGTCATGTAGGTGCGCAATGGCACCGCCAAGGTCAGCGCCAGCACCAGAACGACGACCGCGAGGATCAGCGCCCGTCCTGTCGAGAGGCCGAGGATCGTGTGCTCGGATGCAAGGGGTTTGCTTCGACTGTCAGCACTGCTTCGAGATGTACCGCTGACCTTCCGTGGCTTCGCACGGCCCGGCAGCACCGTTCCAGCGTCCGCCGGATCTACCGACTCCGACCGCGGGGTGCCCGACGCGGACTTGGCCTTACGAGGCGGACGCGCCCGTCCCGATGCGCCGTCGCGTGTGCGCCGGGTCCGTTCGGGGCGCCCGGAACCGCGGCCACCCGGATTTGCTCCGGATGACCGCGGTCTGCCGCGTTGTGCCACTGGAAGATCAGCTCCACATCAGCTGTCGAAAGCGAAACGGGGGAACGCAACCTCTCCCGCGTAACGTGCGGCGTCACCGAGGTTCTCCTCGATACGCAGCAACTGGTTGTACTTGGCGACACGCTCCGAGCGGGCCGGGGCGCCCGTCTTGATCTGACCGCTGCCCACGGCAACCGCGAGATCGGCGATGGTGGTGTCCTCGGTCTCGCCGGAACGGTGGCTCATCATCGTCTTGTAGCCGTTGCGGTGCGCCAGGTCGACGGCGTCCAGGGTCTCGGTCAGGGTTCCGATCTGGTTGACCTTGACGAGGAGTGCGTTGGCGGCACCCTTGACGATGCCCTCTTCGAGGCGGTCCGGGTTGGTGACGAACAGGTCGTCGCCGACGAGCTGCACCTTGTCACCGATGGAGTTGGTGAGGTCGACCCAGCCTTCCCAGTCGTCCTCGTCGAGGGGATCCTCGATCGAGACGAGGGGGTACGCGTCCACGAGTTCGGAGTAGAACTTCGCCATCTGTTCTGCGGTGCGGTTCTCGCCCTCGAACTTGTAGCCGGTGCCCTTGGTGTAGAACTCGGTAACCGCCACGTCGA
>JAAZAD010000288.1 GCA_012514505.1 Rhodococcus sp. (in: high G+C Gram-positive bacteria)
GGGAATCGCCAGATATTGCCCAGACCGACGGCCGAGCCGATGGCGGCCATGATGAACACCGACCGCCCTGACCAGACCTCGCGCTTGTGTGCAGCTTCGTGCTGTGCCACGAACCTTGTCCCTCCACTCGTTCGATTGCGTAGACGCTAGTCCCCACAGCGCCGGAATCGGAACAAATCCGGGATTCATGATCACGTCGGACCATCGGCACGCAGCCGATCAGGTCAGTCCTGCCATAGTTTGTCGAGCCCCGGCCCCGGGTCGTCATCCTCTTCCTCCGGGGCGCCGCGGTAGCGCAGAGCAAATACGACCCAACCGATCACGGCGATGAGCACGAAGCTGATCAGGCGGTACACGAGCACAGCGGACAGTGCCTCCGCGCCGGACATCCCGCTTGCCGTGAGCGCAGGAACGAGCACCGCGTCCATCACGCCGAGACCGGCAGGCAGCAACGGGATCGCACGGCTCGTCGCGGTCCCGGCAGCGTAGGCCACAGCAATACCCTCGAGGCTGGGCGTGCCACCGACGGCATACGCAGCGAAGGCGAGGCAGGCGCCGTCGCAGGCCCAGTTGAACAGCGACCACCCGAAGGCGCGTGCGGCGTGTGGACGGTCGAGTTGCACGGCCCCGATCTGCTCGACGATCTTGCGCCACGCCCGCGAACCGGCCTCCGCAGGCTTCTTCCTGAGCCGATTGAACCCGCGCAGTGCGATCAGGCCGATGGATTCGAGCGACCCCGGATTGCTGGCTGCGTATTGGACGAGCACCAGGAATGCGGCGAGACCACCGATGGAGAAGATCAGCGAGAACGGGTTCGTGGTGGCGCCGATGAGCAGAGCACCCACGAGCCCCAGCAGTGCGAGTCCCGCGGCCTGGAGCAGGCCGGCCATCACGAGCTGCCACGTGGCGATGACGGGGGCAGCACCCCACTTGCGCATCTGCCGATAGGTGAAGGTGGTTCCCACAACCGGCCCACCTGGCAGGGTCACGCTCATCGAGTTCGAAGCGAGCGCCACGGCAAGCGACTGGCGAAGCGTCACCTTCACGTCCGCGGCGGACAACAGCGTGCGTTGAACGCTCGCGAAACTCGTCATCTCCGCAACCGACGCGAGGATCGCGGCGATCACCCACCACCAGTACAGGTGGCCGAGGCCGCTGACCCCGTCGGTCAGCTCCGGCCACACGAGGATCACCTCGACGGTGAGCACCACCGCGAGCAGGCTGCCGACGATCCACTTCAGGTAGCGACGCCGATTCGGAGTCAGAGCAGAGCCGTTGCCCTTACCGGAATTCCCGGAAACTGCGGCGTCCGTCGTGTCGCTGGTGTCCGTCGTCTGTTCGTCGGGGGTCTTGTCGTCGGTCATCTACTCGATCGGCCAGTCCGTGAGGGTCTTTCGGTACAAGTCTTCGACTGCGGCAATGTGTGTGTCGAGATCGGTGACGCTCCACTCGCTCACATCGACGGGGGCGAGTACTGCGACGTCGATGGTGCCCGACCGCAGCAGGGTCGAGTGCTTCCACAGGATCTCACCGGCGTTGCGGATCACGACCGGCACGA
>JAAZAD010000289.1 GCA_012514505.1 Rhodococcus sp. (in: high G+C Gram-positive bacteria)
AGGTCAGGACCAACGCCGCGGATGCGGCTCGACGACCGGCACGGCCCGCGCGCTGCACATAGTTCGCGGTCCGCGGGGGCATATTGCGCATCACCACGGCCTGCAGGTCACCGACATCGACGCCGAGCTCGAACGTCGTCGAGCACGACAGGACGTTGACCTTGCCGTTGACGAATTCCTTCTGAATCTCCGCTGCCTGCTGCGCAGTCCATTGCGCGGTGTGTTCCTTCGCGCTCAGCGGTGACGGTCGAAGTGTGCGGTAGATGTTGCGGTAGTGGTTGGTCTCGTACTCGAGCGGGGGGACGTCGTAAGGCAGCAGTTTGCCGGGGCAGCTGCTGTTGGGGCACACGTCGCGCACGGTGAACGCCGTGACGCGGCGGCACGTGTCGCACCGGAACCACCGGCAGTCGAGGCCGTTGTGTACGGCCAATGCCGTGTGATCGATCTGGTACGCGTCGACTTCGAACTTGTCCGGCTCGTGCTTGATGTAGCCGTTGTCGAGGAGGAACCGCCAGCAGCCATCGAGAAACTTGTCCGCGTCCACGTTGCTGCCGAGGGCGGCCAAGACCTTGGATACGAACCGAACGCGATTGTTCGTGCTTCCTGGTCGCCCGCTCGGCAACCAGGAGATCACCTTGGTCTTCGGGTTCGAACCGACCCGCGTGATTCGGATCCTCATGTTGCGCGGTTCGAACCGTTCGCTCTTGATGTCGACTTCGTCGAGGAGGTTGACCGCGCCCTGGAGGCGGACCGTCTTGAGGAGTTCGTCGAGCAGGTCCCACGCCTCGTCTTCGGTGAGGCAGAGCTGCATCAACGCCCGCGGGGCGGCGAGCCGCGGTTTCCGGGCCATCGCCACCCGCATCAGCCCCAATCCTTCGAGGGACTGCTTGTGGTCCATGGTCATGAGCTCACCCATAACCCATTCGTTGGCAGCCTTCTCGGTGGCAACACGCCCCGCGTTCTCCGGGAAGTGGTGCGCGGCAACGGCCTTCTTTCGCGTGATGATCGCAAGGTCTTCGACGGTGAGGTCCTCGTCCGCGTACTTGCGGTCCTGCAGGGCAGTGGTGAGGTAGCGACGTTCGATCAGACGCCCGTAGGTTCGGGCGAGGTAGGGCGCTGCGAAGGCCGCTGCCTGCCGCGAGTCGGAGAACATCAGCAGTTTGCGTCCTTCGCCGACTTCTCCGACCGTGTGGTCGGTGGCGGCCGGAAGCTGTTGGTACAGCGCGGTGGTGACGACGGCGGGGGCGGCGTTGGCATCGGTCCGCAGGCGACGGATCAATTGGCGTGCGCTGGAACCACATTCGGTGCACGTGCTCATCACCTTCTTCGTGCCCCGATGCTGACGGACTTGACGCATCGTGCCGCCCGGACAGTCCGCGATCGGACACATTCCGTCGACGTCGCACAGCAGGCCGCACCCGGTGCACAGGTAGCCGATCCCGGATTCGCTCGCGCTGGGGGTGTCGCCGAGCGCTTCTTCGTCTTCGTCGACGCTGGTGTCAGGGGCATCGGTGAGAACCAGCCACTTCACGGACGCTTCGTTCTTCACGCTTGGGACGAAGAACTTGCCGTTCTTCCGGATGTCGACATCACCGGCAAGGTGCACGGCACCGCATCGCTGGCAGGTACCGAACTCGAACATCGCGCGTCGAGTCGCAGGATCGATCTCGTGACGACCGAGAAGAACGGTGGGTTCTTCGTCGCCGAAGCTGACGAACGCGCCTTCGGTGGCGCGCACGAACATGTGGTAGCGGGCCGAGAGCACCGGGTTTCCGGACGAGTCGGTGATCGACGAGCCCAGAGCGACCAGTGCCTTCAGCTTGTCATCGGAATGAGCGTCGTTCGGCCACAGCCGCTCCCCCAGGCTTCTCGCGTCGAGCGGACCACCGGCCAGTGCCTCGC
>JAAZAD010000290.1 GCA_012514505.1 Rhodococcus sp. (in: high G+C Gram-positive bacteria)
CGAGG
This sequence comes from Rhodococcus sp. (in: high G+C Gram-positive bacteria), assembly GCA_012514505.1. Lineage (GTDB taxonomy): Bacteria > Actinomycetota > Actinomycetes > Mycobacteriales > Mycobacteriaceae > Rhodococcus_F. The sequence goes on from JAAZAD010000290.1 coordinate 6, forward strand.
ACCGGAAACGAACTGCGCACACCCGGGGGCGTTCGAGTCGTCGTTGCCCGTTCCCGTTGAGTCGATCACCCAGAGATCGTTCGAAGCGGCAACGTGTCGTTGCGAGCACTAGTAGATGTAGATGCTTCGAATGCGGTCGTTCCAGCCGCTGAGCATCGACGACGCGGTTGCCCACGCAGCGGTACTGCCGGGATAGACGGTGCCGCCCCCTCCCTGGCCGTCAAAGAAGGCTGCGGCGCACGCGTTGACTTGGTAGCTGGACGTGCGCTGGTCGAAGCCGAACAGCGACAGGTTGTGGAACACTCCGCGTGTCGTGAAGTACGCGACGGGCGGGTTGAATCCGGTGAGGTCGAACAGGGCGACCGGACTCGAGCATGAGGCACGGGCACTGATTCGTTCTGTCGGGAACAGGTCGGCATGCGCCTCGCGAAGCTCGGCGTCAGTCCGGTAGCAGCGGGTCTCGGTGTCGAGTTCGATGCACGCACGGGCGGTCCCCCAGCTTCGTGCCAGGTCGATCACTTGATCTCCGTAGATCGCGTGCGCCGGGTCTCCGTGCGGCCTGCTGCTGTCGTCGCTTGCGTGTGCACTGCCCGCGATTGCGGGGACGAGGGCCGCGACAAGCGCGACCACGCCAAGGGCACGGCGCGGAATGGGAACGGTCATTGGTGGTGTCCTTTCGCTAACTCTGAGGTGGTCCCGGAATCGGTGTGATCCACACGGTCCGCGAGCTGGCGTCGATCGACACCTGTCCGCAGACGCGCAGTTCGTCGAACTGGGCGATGTAGTCGACGGTCCAGTCGGTCAAACCCTGATCGTTGAACACCGTGTCGATCAGGCTGACGGTGTCGTGCTCGTCGGCACAGGTCTCCAGCAATGGGATCGCCAGGAGTTGATGCAACCTTTCGTCATCGGGGATTGTGCCGTCGGGCTCGAAGCCGGGCTGAAGCACCGTCAGCCCGGAGGTCGCGCAGGTGCTTTGATCTCCCGGGACCACCGCGATGATTCCGCTGTCGGTGACACACGCGGCAAGAGGTGGAGGGCCGCTCGTGTCGAAGTACCCGTTGGTCCACGGTTCGCCGCAGGCGTCAATCGGCGAGTCGTTGGGTTCGATGCGCGCCTCCCAGAACGCGCTCGGCTGGAGGTCACTCCAGCAGCTCACGACAAGGCGATGGTCGGGCCGAGTTGTCTCGTGCCAGATCGCGGCTGCTGCGGACGCGCCGCCGGCAACTCCGACAGCGAGGAATGCCGCGAGCAGGCGCCCTCGACGTCGTCCGCGAGCCCGATGGTCTCGAGGCCGGGCACCGGTTTCCAGACGTTGCAGCACGCCGTCCAAGACAGCATCCATGGCCGGCTCGTCGCCGCGCTCAAGCGGGCGTGGGTCGCGCGGTGGCCGCAGACGCCGGAGCAGCTCGAGCGGATCGGTGGGATCAGCCATCACGGCGTTCCTTGTTGACTCGATCGCGCAACCGAAGACGTGCTCGGTGGAGATGGTCGCTCGCTTGTTTCACCGTGATGCCGAGCACATACGCAACTTCGGCGGTCGAGAGGTCCTCCCAGACCA
>JAAZAD010000291.1 GCA_012514505.1 Rhodococcus sp. (in: high G+C Gram-positive bacteria)
ACATGACGGTCGAGGCGACCGCGGATGGCAAGCTCCGCATCCTGCCCGGTGCCAGCGCCACCAACAATGTCAATGTGATTACCGTCACCGGTGGTACGGCTGCCGCCAAGCTCGGCTTCGACGATGCGGAGACGATCGGCGAACCGCCGATTGTGTCGGGCGCCGCCTCCGAAGTCGACGTTCTGCTCGAAAACGGAACCGATCACGGCGCGCCGGGCAATGCCGAATATGTCGCGGCCTGCAGCACCTGCGTGATTATCGCGACATCACCATTTTGATGCTGCCGGACAAGGTGTGGACCTCGGGCGGTGACAACGGCGCGCTGGAAGCCGCGATCACCCATGCCGAATTCATGCAGAATCGCATGGTGCTGATCGACCCGCCCAAGCCGGTCGGCGGTGCACGACTGCGGAGTCCGGTCGACGTCAAGATGCTCGGGCTGCCAACCTCGCCCTATACCGCGCTCTATTATCCGTGGCTCGATGTCGCGAACCCGTTCTACGACCCGGACACCGCCGCCAACCTGCCGCAGACTTTCCCCCTTCCTCCGGGTCCGTTCGCGGCCGGTGTATGGTCGCGGATCGATGCACGGCGGGGCGTGTGGAAGGCACCAGCGGGCCTCGAGGCCACGGTGCGCGGCGCACTCGGCCCCAACATCGATATCGGGGCGGACCTGCAGGACAACCTCAACGAGTTCGGTGTGAACTGCCTGCGCTCGATTATCGGGCCGGTGGTGGTGTGGGGGGCGCGGACGCGGGCGACCAAGTCCAAGCCCGAATATCGCTACGTCTCGGTTCGACGAACGCAGAACATGATCGGCGAAAGTCTTTACGGCGCCCTGCAGGCCGTGGTGTTCGAACCGAACGATCACCGGCTGTGGGCGAGCCTGAGGGCGAGCGCCGGGGCGTTCATGGACACGCTCCACCGCGCTGGCGCGTTCCAGGGCGAGAAAGCGTCCGACGCCTATTACGTCCGCTGCGGGCTCGGCTCGACCATGACCCAGGCGGATATCGACGGTGGGGTGGTACGCCTCGTGGTCGGTTTCGCACCGCTCAAGCCGGCGGAATTCGTCGTCGTCCAGATCAAGCAAATCGTCGGCCAGACCGCCTGACGGGCGGTGACGGACAAGTCGAGGAGGACCACCCGATGGCAGCCCCAACCTTTTCGGTGAACACCCACCGCTACGATCCCTACCGCACGTTCAAGTTCCAGGTCGTGATCGGTGGCCGGACCGTCGCCGGACTGTCGAAGATGGGCGCGCTCAAGCGCACCACCGAGGCGGTCAAGTGGCGCTCGGACGGAGACCCTTCCTACCAGCGAGTCATGCCCGGGGGTTCCAGCTTCGAGGCGGTCGCCCTGGAACAGGGACTGACTCACGATCCGATTTTCGAAGAGTGGGCCAACTCGGTGAACAATGTCCGCGACGGCGACGCCGGGATGAGCTTGCTGAACTACCGCAAGGACGTGGTCATCAACGTCATGAACCTGCAGGGCGTGCCTGCGATCAGCTACAAGCTTCGGCGCGCCTGGGTATCGGAGTTCCAGGCGCTGCCCGAATTCGACGCCAACAACATGAACACCGTCGGCATCCAGTCGATCACTCTGCAGCACGAAGGCTTCATCCGCGACACCGAGGTCGTCGAACCGAGCGAAACCTAAGCGCGCCCATGGAGCGGTCACCAGACACTCTGGCGGTGGACTTTCCCGAGCCGCGCTTCCGCACCCTCGACGGTCGGGCCGAGCTGGCCGTGGCAGAGGCAGCGGAGGCGGACACCGGGCGTCCGCAGCGTGTCACGGCAATCATCGCGGCGTTGTACGAGGCGATCGACGGCCAACCGTGCGATGCGACACTGGCCCGGCGGTTGTGCGTCGGAACCCGCAAGTGGTTGCTTCAGCATGCCGTCCGCCGGTTCGGCTCGGACGCCCGCTGGTTCGAGGCCCGCTGCCCTTCTTGCACCGCGCCGTTCGACCTCGAGTGCGATCTCGCGGACGCACCCCGTACGGCTGCCGGCACCGGATTTCCGGTAGTCGAAATCGCCACCTCGCTCGGCCCGCGGCAGTTCGAGGCGCCCAACGGCAAGCACGAGGAACGCCTTGCCGATATGCATTTCGCCGATCCACGCCGCACGCTCGCCGGACTGTGCGGCCTCGGCGCAGT
>JAAZAD010000292.1 GCA_012514505.1 Rhodococcus sp. (in: high G+C Gram-positive bacteria)
GCAGCCCGACTGCGCAACCAGTCGGTGAAGTCCTCGCTGCGCACGGCGATCCGCTCGTTCCGCGAGGCTGCGGCGGCCGGTGACAAGGACAAGGCCAACGAGCTCCTCGTCGCGACCAGCCGCAAGCTCGACAAGGCAGCCAGCAAGGGCGTCATTCACGCCAACCAGGCTGCAAACAAGAAGTCCGCACTTGCGCAGGCCGCCAACAAGATCTGACGACCGCCTCAATCGCGGAAGAGCCGCCGATCCCTCGTGGATCGGCGGCTCTTTGCTGTCGGAGCATGGCCTTGTTCGAACCGAGGCCACTCACTTGTGCAGGAGTGACACCCTGCGAACAGCCGCCTCAACGGCGTAATCGGCGTCCGCAGCGGCACCTTTCACATCCGCATTGAGTGTCGCGACGACACGTAGAGCTTCCCCCACCGTGGCCGGTGTCCATCCACCGACGAGCGCCTGCGTCTTCTTGATCTTCCACGGCGGCATTCCGAGCTCCGACGCCATCCGGAACGGATCGGCCCGCGCCACCGGCGCCACACGGGCAATCGCGTGCACAGCGTCCGCCAGAGCATCGGCCAACAGCACGTGAGGCACCCCGCGCAGCATCGCCCACCGCAACGCCTCGAGCGCCCCTGCACTGTCGCCGGCGACGGCTTTTTCCGCTACCTCGAAGCCCGTCACCTCTGCCTTGCCCGAGTAATAGCGCTGCACCGCGGCCACGTCGACACGTCCTCCGGTGTCGGCAACCAACTGCGAGCAGGCCGCCGCGAGCTCACGCAGATTCGAGCCGACACTGTCCAACACCGTCTGCACCACGTCCGGCGCGACCTGAATCCGGTGCGTACGAAACTCCGCACGAACGAATCCCACGAGTTCGCCCTGCTTCAACTTGGTACACGGATGGACTGTGGCGCCCAACTTTTCGAGCGCACCCGCCAGTGACTTCGCGCGGCCCCCACCCGAATGCACGACGATCATCACGACACCGTCGGGTGGTTCCGCTGCGGCGTCCTGCACCAGAGCGACAGCGTCTTTACCTGCTTCACCCGCCGCCTCGAGCACGACAATCCTGTCCTCGGCGAACAAGGAAGGACTCAGCAGTTCCGCCAGCTCGGTCGGCGTGGCGTCTCCTGCCCGAAGCCGGGTGACCGGCACATCGTCGTCCGGTCCGGCGCCTGCGCCACGCACGTCCGACACGATCTTCGACACGGCTCGCTCGACGAAAAACTCCTCGTCACCGAGCACGAGATGAAGCTGATCGACCTGAGCGGAATTGGGCACGGAACGATGGTGCCACGCCGCACCGACGGGTACGCCGCAGGGCTGGGTTCATCCACCTCACTGCAAGCATCACAGTCACCCCTGCACTGGTGAGGATTCCAACGGTGAGCACCGCGCCATGGATGCCGGAGGGCACCACCACCCCAGCGCCGGGCCAGCCGGATGTTGTGTCCGCCACGGTGAGCAGCCACCACAACGGCAAGGTCACCGACCGAGCGCCCCACTCCGCAACCGGAATCGACACCACCGCTAACAGAGCGGTGAAGCCACCGCACACGGTGATGATCGCCACCACCGGCGCGACCAGAATGTTCGCGGCGATCGATACGACACTCACAGTGCCTGCCATCGCTGCGACCAGGGGCGTTGTCACCACGAACGCCGCAGTCGCGACTGCCACGATCTCTGCGACCGAACGAGGCCAGCCACGGGCACGCAGTCGATCGGACCATACCGGTGCTATGACGATCAGGGCGAGTGTCGCCACCACGGACAACGCGAACCCGAAGTTCACCGCCAGCTCCGGGTGGACGAGCAACAACAGCACAACGGAACCGGACAACGCGGGGAGCGCCTGCCGCCTGCGACCGGTGACCATCGCCAGGATCGTCACGGACCCCATCGCTGCCGCACGGAGAACACTCGGTGACGGCCGTACGATCACCACGAATGCCACGAGTGCCAGCGCGGCCAGCACCGCGGCTGTGCGTGGCCCCACGCCTATCGCCGTCACGACGAGAAGTACGGCTCCGAGGACGATCGACACATTGGCGCCCGACACCGCGGTCAGATGTGTCAGCCCCGCCGCCCTGAACGCGTCCTTCACCTCGTCGTCGAGATCTGATGTGTCACCGACGACCAGCCCCGGAAGCAGCCCGGCTTGATCCGGCGGTAGCGCCCGTTCCGCCGCGTGCGCGAAGCGCCCACGGACCGTCGCCGCCCACTGCTGATACCAAGACGCGGGACCGATTTCCTGTGGAGCACCATCGGTGTACGCAACCGCCACGGTGAGATCGTGTCTACGAGGCGTCTCGAACTTCGCCCGGAACCGAACCTGCTGGCCCGGAAGGAGCTCGGACCATACCTCGGCAGGCGCGAACACCGTCACCGCTCCCCCGACGCCGAGATCACGATTGCCGATACGCACTTCCTCCACGCGCACCCGCACTCGAACTTGCTGCCAACCCCCAGTCCCGGCAGACCGTAGTGCAACCGGATCCTCTGCAATCGACGCCTGCACAGCGGCCGAGGCCCGATCTGCCGCAAGGTCACCGAGTGGATGAGACTCGACGGCAGCAACCTGCCACCCGATTCCACAACATGCCAGCGTGCCGAACAACAACACGGATGCCCCGGCGAACGCACCCACCGACCTCGTCCTGAGCCAGAAAGCGAGGAGCACCGCGAACAGCGCCAGCATCGCTACCCCGCCGATCGACGCCGCCCTGGAACCAGCCGTGATGCCGAGCAGCATTGCACCCCAACAGATGAGCGCAAACGGAACCAACCGGGCATCCAGCGCACGCCCGATCTCCCCGGTCACACCGCGACTGTCCATATCGGTCACACCGCGACTGTCCATATCAGTCACACCGCGACCAGCGACCGCAGCTTCCCGAGTCGAGCCGGACCGATCCCGTCGACCTCCCCGAGTTGATCCACGGACGCGAACTGTCCGTTGGCGGTACGCCACGCCACGATGGCAGCGGCCGTCACCGGCCCGACACCGGGCAACGTTTCGAGGGTGCTCTCGTCGGCAGTGTTCAGATTCACCACTTGCGGCGCAGTCCCTGCCGCATCACCGCCGGCACCTCGGTGACCTGCAGGCCCCTCCGAGACGGGTGGCTCACCGGTTTCGGCACCGACGACGACTTGATCGCCGTCCGCCAACGGCTGGGCCAAGTTCAGGCTCAAGGTGTCACCGCCCGCTCTGACACCTCCAGCCGCCGCCAGCGCGTCGGCGATCCGTGACCCGTCGGGTAGCTCGACGAGACCTGGAACGTGTACGAGACCCACCACGCTGACAACCACCGTAGGCGGCGCAGACGGGGATTCGCTCACCTCGAGTACGGCAGGTGTCAGAGGATCGACAATCGCCGCTACCTCCCCCACTGGCGGAAGCGGCGGCACGGCATTCGCTACGGGACGATCGCGCCACACCGAGAAACCCACCACTGCCAACGCGATCACGCCGACCAGAACCAACGCCGTGGCCCCGTGCCGTTCGGGGTCGAACCGGACTGCGCGCCAACGGTCGGGCAGCCACGACGGAGATCGGTCTATCGGCGCATCCAACCGCGGCCAGGCCGCCGTGTCGAACACCTCGACGGACCTCTCGTCGTCGAGACCAGTCGACCGATCCGTCCGGCCGATCGTCGTCAAACGGTCACGTCCGTCGGCGTACTGCCGCGTACTGTCCCCCATGCCGCACACTGTACGAGCCGCCCGGGACCGTTTCGCCCCTCCCGCCTCGGCCCGGAATCACCCTGTGGACGAATCTCCACCTGTGGACGATTCCGGCTCCGGCTGCTCAGGTGAGTGAGAATCGCGAGCGCTGAGCACGACACCCACGGCTCCGGGACCGACGTGCGCCCCCAGCACGGCACTGAAGTCGGTGACGAAAATCTCGTCGACCTGCGAAAGCCGTTCGGCCAGTTGACGTGCGATGTCTTCGGCTACACCGGCCGCATCCAAGTGATGAACAGCAAGCGATACCGGACCGGTCCCTGCCCGCGCAACCACAAGGTCGACGAGTCGCGCTCGCGCCTTGGTTGATGTTCGGGTCTTTTCCTTCAGGGCCAGCTTCCCGTCCCGGATGTGCAGGACCGGCTTCATCGACAGCGCGGTACCCAGAAGCGCCGCCGCGGCCCCGATTCGCCCTCCCCTGCGCAGTTGATCCAGACGTTCGACGACGATGTACGCACGGACGCGCGTCGCTGCGTCCACCGCGCGCTCGTAGACGGCATCGAGGCCCGCGCCCTCTCGCGCAGCTCGAGCGGCCTCGAGGACAGGAAATCCGAGCCCCATCCCGGCTGATCGAGAATCGACGACTCGAACGTCTCCGAGACAGTCGTCAGCGGCCGCGCGAGCTGCGTCCCAGGTCGCCGAGATCTCGCGCGAAAGGTGTACCGCGAGAACTCCGTCGCCACCACTACGTGCGAGGGCTTCACCGAAAGCATCCCGCATCGCCGCCGGCGAGGCACCCGAGGTCGTCACCTGTCCCCCGTCGAGGTCGATGTCGTCGATTCCGTCGCGATAATCGTGTTCACCGACAAGGACGTGCAGTGGTACCACGACGATTCCGTACTCCTCGACGAGATCGGCGGGGATGCATGCCGACGAATCGGTGACGATCACTACCGGCACAGTCAGAGCCCCCCGTCCATCGCGATCCTGTCGACGGCATTGGATTCGGCCGCCACGCTCTGTCGGATCGTCCGAACCATCGCTTCGGCAACCTGCACGTGCGCGTCCCACCCCCAATGGATTCCGTCCGGGTTGGCATCGCCGGATTCGATGTTGTCTCGCACAGCTTCCCCCAGATCCACGATCGGAACGTCGTTGCCTTCGGCCCACTCCGTAATGGCGGAAACCGCCGCCGGACGGCCGGTATGCACTCCGCCGTAGGCATCGCTTCGGTGCACGGACGGCAGAGTGCCGATCACTGGCAGGTCGGGGCGCATGTACGCGAGAGCTGCCCGAGAGCTTTCCAGATACTCGACGCTGAGCCGGGGCGGCAGCGCAACCGGCCAGCCCAGTGGCGCGAGCCGCGGCTGCAGCCATTGATACCCGGCGCGAACGACGCGGCGCACGGCCGGGGGGCGGATGTAGCGCAACTGCTCGCGCAGCGCGGTCGGCAAAGGCGACGGCAACGAATCCATCCCGCCCACCGCGACCACGACGGCCCCAGCCCTCGGCACGGCCGACCACACTCGCGGATCCTGCGTCAGCGCCCACCACACGTCGCGACTCGTCCACCCGATACGCGCGACGAGTTCGACGTCCCAACCGAGCTCTCGGCCAACAAGATTCGGCCAGATCCGGGGATCGTTCGATGGCAATCCACCCTCGGGACCGTAGTAGGCGAGCGAATCCGCCAGGACCACGAGAACCGGTCTCTCCGACTGAGCGGTCGGTGCTGCGTCAGAGGACGTCATGAGCCACACTCGCCGAAGCGTTCCAGACGTCCAGGCGCCAGTGCTGCGCGCTCGTCCCATAGGCGCTGAGCCGAACCCAACTCGCGTTTCCGAGACCACCGAGGATCGGCCATTTGTCGACGGGAAGGTCGAGCAGCGTGGCCGTCAGTGCGGCGATCAATCCGCCGTGCGCAACCAGCAGCACGGGATCGGTTTCCCAGGCATCCAGTTTCGCTACGAGTTCGTCGACAACCGGCCTGCTGCGCCGGGCGACGTCGACGCGGCTCTCACCGCCCGGCGGCGCCCACGTGGCATCACCTCGCCAGGTGGCGCGGGCACCCGGGAACTGTGCATCGACCTCGGTGTGGGTCATCCCCTGCCAATCTCCGAGGCACGTCTCGCGCAGACGCTCGTCGACATGCACCGACATTCCCATGCGATCCCCCACCGCGGTGGCGGTGTCGAGCGCACGGCGAAGATCGGAGGAGACGATGGCAATCGGCGACATTTCCCCCATCACCTTCCCGGCAGCTTCGGCCTGGGCGCGCCCAAGGTCCGACAGGTCGGTGTCGAGCTGTCCCTGCATCCTCGCGTCGGCGTTGTATCGAGTCTGTCCGTGCCGTAGCAGGACGAGTCGACGCACGCGCGGCGCGCTCACTGCCCGGTTTCGCCTTCGCCGGCAGAACTCTCCGGGCTGTGGTCGCCGATACCTTCGACCTCGACCTTCGGGCAGTCCTTCCACAGCCGTTCGAGTGCGTAGAAGTTGCGCTCGTCGTCGTGCTGCACGTGAATCACCACGTCGACGAAATCGAGGAGCGCCCAACGCCCCTCACGTGTACCTTCGCGGCGCACCGGCTTGTGCCCGGCTTCACGAAGACGATCCTCGATGTTCTCCACGACAGCATTGACCTGCCGCTCGTTGGGTGCGGACGCGATGACGAAGCAGTCCGTGATCACCAGCTGTTCCGACACGTCGAGCACCATGACGTCGGACGCCAGTTTCTCGTCCGCCGCAAGGGCTGCGATCTTTGCCACCTCGATGGCCTCGGTGGTTGCGCTCACTCGAATTCTCCAGTTCTGCCAATTACGACTCAGGGTTGGTGCGGGGGTGGCTATGCGACAGCGGAGCGCCTCATTGCCCGGGATCGTCTGTCTGCTCGGACCTGCCGGACGCCGGTTCCGACATCGTTGTTGCTCCGTCCAGTCGTTGCGCGTCCTGCGGGCGGTACAGATTTCTCTTCGAGATGTACTGCACCACGCCGTCCGGTACCAGGTACCAGACCGGACGGTCCTGCGACGCCCGCCTGCGACACTCCGTGGAGGAAATGGCCAGGGCTGGAATCTCGATAAGGACGACCGCGTCTTTCGGGTGATTACCGAGGTGCTCCGCAAGATGCTCGGTGTTGAGTTCGAACCCGGGTCGGGACACTCCCACGAACTTCGCCAACGAGAAGAGCTCTTCCCAGTCCTGCCAGGACAGGATGCTCGCGAGCGCGTCCGCCCCCGTAATGAAATACAACTCGGCGTCGGGGTGTGTCGACCGCAGATCACGCAATGTGTCGACGGTGTACGTCACCTTTTCGCGATCCACGTCTACTCGGCTGACCGAGAAGCGGGGATTGGATGCCGTCGCGATCACGGTCATGAGGTACCGGTCCTCGGCGGGACTCACGTACCGACTTTCCTTCTGCCACGGGCGACCGGTGGGTACGAAAACGACCTCGTCCAGCCCGAATCGGTCGGCGACTTCACTGGCTGCAACCAGGTGGCCGTGGTGAATCGGATCGAACGTGCCACCCATGACGCCCAGTCGGCGTCTTCTGGTGACCTGAGTTCCGTGTTCCACGAGTGTCGAGTTTACGTGCTCACACCGGGAGCAATCCCGCGACCACCGCCGCCAACTGCTGGGCCGATCTACATTCGTGCATACTGACGAGTTCGCGATACACGTGGGCAGCCGAGTCGCCGGTCCCCCATTGCCCGACGGGCTCGGGATTCAGCCAATGGGCGTGCCGGGCGACGGAGGCAAGATGTGCGAGCGCAGCTGTGTTCGGATCGCGATAGTTGTTGCGGGCATCCCCGAGTATCAGTAGCGAGCTTCGGGCTGTGACCGAGTCCGCGAAACGTTCCGCGAAGACGCCGAGGGCATGACCGTAGTCGGAGTGCCCGTCGTATCCGACGAGGTCGGCCTCCCGAATCATCCTGGACATGGCGGCGCCCAGATCGGAACCACTGTCGAAGAACCTGGTGACCTCGTCGGTGGTGTCGATGAAGGCGAACACTCGAACCCGCGAGAACTGCTCACGAAGTGCATGGACCAGAAGCAAAGTGAAATGACTGAATCCCGCTACGGACCCGGAGACGTCGCACAGGACCACGAGTTCGGGGCGCGCGGTTCTCGGCTTGCGATGCACGAGATCGATGGGTACACCGCCGGTCGACATCGACTTGCGAAGTGTGCGGCGGAGGTCGATCGCGCCGGCCCTGCTGCGACTGCGGCGCACGGCAAGACGGCTCGCGAGCAATCTGGCGAGGGGCGTCACATTTCGCCGGAGCGCGGTGAGTTCGGTGTCCGAAGCACGCAGGAAGTCGACTTCTTCCGCCAACCGCGGAACGCCGTACATCGCGACCCGCTCCTTGCCCAGGTGTTCTGCGGAGCGACGCCGCGTCTCGGATGCGACCATCTGCCGAAAGTCCGCGATCCTTTGCGCCGCGGTGCGTCGCGCGATCTCGGACTGGTGCTCGTCGACGTACGGCGCCGCGGATTCGCCGCCACCGTCCGATCCCAGCAGCCCATCAAGAATCTTCTTCAACAGCGTGTCCGGCGACACGTCCTTGAGCGCTTGGTACGCGGAGAACGACGGCCCGTTCGTCGACTCGTAGCGGCCCATTTCCTCCACCATCTGCGTGGTGAGCAGTTCGGTGAGTTCGGTAGCTTCGGCCGAGCCGTCGATCAACAGTTCGGCGATGAGATCGCGCAACGCTTCGATGTCGACGTCGCCGTTCTCGTCCCGAGGCAAGGACGTATCGATCCGGCCACCCGAACGGACGCCGATCGCCGGCGGAAACCACAGGTCGAACAATGCGTCGAACGTGCTGCGATGCGTGGGACGCCGAAGAACGGCGCAGGCCAGCCCCTCACGCAGCGCCTCACGGTCCAACAAATCGAGTACCGACATCACTTTTCCGGCGTCGACCGTCTCGGAAGGCCCGACGGAAATACCTCGTGCGCGCAGCGCTTCGACGAAGCCGACGAGGTGGCCGGCCAATCCGTGCGGAGCGGCCGGCCCGTGTGGGCGGAATCGGGGTGAACGTGATGCAGCCATGTCGGTGGCGCCTTCAGTTCAGGCGCAGTTCGGCGGCTGCGCGCTGCTGGTCCGAACGATGCTTCAGCACGACTCCCAGCGTGTCACGCACAGCGTCGGTGTCGAGGGTGTCGTCGGTGAGCGTGTCGAGGCCGAGAGCGAGCACGGTCCGTCCCCAGTCGATCGTCTCCGCCACCGACGGCGTCTTCTTCAGCTGCATCCCACGCAACACCCGAATCGTACGGACGAGCTGCTCGGCAATGCGCTCGGGCAGTTCCGGAACGCGGCTGGCAAGAATCCGGAGCTCGAGATCGGCGTCCGGGAAGTCCAGGTGCAGGAACAGGCAGCGACGTTTCAGAGCTTCGGACAGCTCTCTCGTGGCATTCGAGGTCAGCACCACGAACGGCTTCCGGTTGGCGGTGATCGTGCCCAACTCGGGAATCGTGACGGCGAAATCGCTGAGCACTTCGAGGAGGAGACCCTCGACTTCGACATCCGCCTTGTCCGTCTCGTCCACGAGCAACACTGTCGGCGCGTCTCGGCGAATTGCCTTCAACAGTGGCCGCGGAAGCAGGAACTCCTCCGAGAACACGTCGAGCTTCGTGGAGTCCCAATCGACCCCGCCACTTCCGCCTGCCTGAATACGCAAGATCTGCTTGGCATGGTTCCACTCGTACAGTGCCCGCGCCTCGTCCACGCCCTCATAGCACTGCAGCCGAACGAGTTCCGCGCCGGTGGTCTGGGCGACGGCACGCGCCAGCTCGGTCTTACCGACTCCGGCCGGGCCCTCCACCAGCAGCGGCTTACCCAGCCGGTCGGCCAGGAACACGGCGGTCGCAGTCGCTTTGTCCGCCAGATATCCGGTCTTCGCCAGTTTGGTCACGACGTCGTCGACGCCTGCGAAAAACGGCCGGGTTTCAGGAAGTGCTCGATCCACGCTTGCTCCTCTTGCTGTACGACTGCGCTGCTGCGGGGCGACTGCGATCGATCGCGCTACGCGGGCCTGGTGTGACCGTCGCCCCACACGATCCATTTCGTGGAGGTGAGTTCGGGCAGCCCCATCGGTCCGCGCGCATGCAGTTTTTGTGTCGATATTCCGATCTCGGCGCCGAATCCGAACTGCTCACCATCGGTGAACGCAGTCGACGCGTTCACCATGACAGCTGCCGCATCGACGCGCGCGGTGAACTCGCGGGCCGCGGACAGGTCGGTGGTGACGATGGCCTCGGTGTGGCCGGTGCCGTACCGGTCGATGTGTTCGACCGCCGCGTTCAAATCGTCCACGACTTGCAGTGCAATGTCGAGGGTGAGGTATTCCTCGGCCCAATCCGCTTCCGTGGCGGGGACCATACCGGGCAGGTCGCCGTGCACCGTCACATCGTGTGTCGCAAACGCTTCGAGCAGTTTCGGGACGACGGTGTCGGCAACTGCCGCGTCTACCAGCACCGTTTCCGCGGTGTTGCACACACTGGGGCGCCGGGTCTTGGCGTTGAGCACGATTCGCTGCGCCACCTCGACGTCGGCGGCCGAGTGCACATAGACGTGGCAGTTACCCGTGCCGGTTTCGATCGTGGGCACCGTCGCATCTTGAACAACCGCAGCGATGAGTCCCGCGCCACCTCGCGGGATCACGACGTCGACGAGCCCACGTGCCTGGATGAGGTGTTTGACGCTGGAGCGGTCGTGGCTGGGCAGCAGTTGGACCGCATCCTCTGCCAACCCCTGCCCGGCCAATGCGCCACGCAGCACGCCGACCAGCGCCTTGTTCGATTCCGCGGCGGACGACGACCCCCTCAGCAGCGCAGCGTTCCCGGACTTCAGTGCGAGCCCGAAGGCGTCGACGGTGACGTTGGGACGGGCCTCGTACACCATCCCGACGACGCCGAGAGGTACGCGCTGCTGTCGCAGTTCCAGTCCGTTCGGCAGGGTGGAGCCGCGCAGAACCTCCCCGATCGGGTCCGGCAGTTCGGCAACCTGGCGCAGGCCCGAGGCAATGCTCGCGACCCGCTCGGACGTGAGGCGGAGCCGGTCGAGCAGCGACTCCTCGGTTCCTGCGGCTCGCGCCGCGTCGATGTCCTTCTCGTTCGCCGCGAGGATGTCGCCCTCGTTCGCCGAAATCGCGTCGGCGGCGGCACTGAGCGCAGCGTTCTTCTGCGCGGTCGTGAGCAGCGCAAGCGACCTGGCAGCGACGCGCGCCCTTCGAGCCGCCGCGTGCACGGCTTCGCGCGTGTCGTCTCCTGCTGAGCTCACGCTCGCCTGGATGTCGGGAGTGGACGGTGAGGACACGGAAGTCATGGTCACAGCCTATCTGCGTTCGCAATCGACGCGATCGCAGCATCAGCCGCGTTCACCGGTTCCAGGTGCTCGACCACTTCTTTTGTTACGGTAACGGACTCGACGGAGGGCGTCGGGCGCGAAGCCTCGACCACCCACATCGCGGACCGGGCAACGAGAAGATGCGTGCATCAGGTACGTGCTCCGTTCCGTCGATGACCGCGCTGGGGAGCGCACAACCTATGAATGCACCAGATCGATCTATCACTGCTGAAGAGATTGCCAATTCTTCCGAGGTCACCGTCACCGACGAACCTGCGGTCAAACGCGCCGTCAAAGCAACCATGCTCGGCAACGCGATGGAGTGGTTCGACTTCGGTGTCTACGCGTACCTGGCGACCACGATCGGCAAGGTCTTCTTCCCGGAAGCCAGTGGCACTGCGCAACTGTTGTCCACCTTCGCGATATTCGCGGCCGCGTTTCTCGTCCGGCCGCTCGGCGGCTTCTTCTTCGGCCCACTCGGCGACCGGATCGGACGGAAGAAGGTCCTCGCGACCACCATCATCATGATGGCGGGCAGCACCTTCTTCATCGGCCTCATCCCGAGCTACGAGTCGATCGGTATCGCGGCGCCGATCCTTCTGGTGATCGCACGGCTGGTCCAGGGGTTCTCGACCGGCGGCGAGTACGGCGGGGCCAGCACCTTCGTCGCCGAGTACGCCCCTGACAAGCGACGCGGCTACTTCTCGAGTTTCCTGGAGTTCGGCACTCTCGCGGGATACGCGGCCGCGGCGGCGCTCGTCACCATCATCACGGCTGTGGCCGACGAGGAAACATTGGTGGACTGGGCTTGGCGCATCCCCTTCCTGATCGCCGGCCCCCTCGGGATCATCGGCCTGTACCTGCGCCTGAAGCTCGAGGAAACCCCAGCCTTTCAGCAGATGGAGAAGGCAGAAGAGAACTCGGCGGCTTCGGAGTCGACCGGGAAAAAGCTTCGGGAAACGCTGCTCGAGAACTGGCGCCCCTTGGTGCTGTGCATCATGCTCGTCGCCACCTACAACATCGCGCACTACGGTCTGCTCAGCTACATGCCGACGTACCTCACGAACACGCTGGGTTACGAC
>JAAZAD010000293.1 GCA_012514505.1 Rhodococcus sp. (in: high G+C Gram-positive bacteria)
CTCGGGCATGGCGCTGCCCCTCCTGCTTCAGCCTGGCTCAGCGCTCGAGCGTGAAGGTGAAGTCACCGGAAAGCGGACCGCGACATCGATCCCCTCGCTGTCCAGGTGGTCCGGTTCGCCGATTTCGAGACGCCAGGCATTGTCCCAATCGAGGGCGATGCGGTTGCGGCGCTGCACGGCTGGGTCTTGGAGCAGTTCGGCTGTCAAGAAGGGATCGTTGTCGTGTAGCCGGTCCAGCAGCCCGGGTCGTATCGAGCGCACGTTCACTCGCTCCAGGACCGTGAGCTTGGTGGTTTCCCCGCAACCGGCACACAGTGCGAGGAGCCAGGCGTCGATGAGCTTGTGGTGCGCGTTCACGCGGAATTTTCCGTTTGCCCTGAAGCGCCCGGACGCGCACGCGTGGCAACGTCGGACAACGAGCGGCAGGCAGGTGGGCACGACGTCCCAGATTCTGAGCATAGAAGTACACCCGTTTCGGTGAGAAGTTCGCAGCAAGAAGGAGCGCGGCGCACCTGGGCGACGCGCGTAGATTCAGCGCTGGGGAGGTCTCACCGGATGTACAGCGGAATGTCCTCGACTAGACGACGTAGCTGGGCAGCATGGTAGTGACACAGAGCGCCGCCGTTCCAACGGTTTTCGGGCGCTCATCGCCCGGCCCGGGACGCCGATCCGCGCTCGTCCTACGGCGACATGATCGCCGTGTCCGAGCCGGTCGATCACGAGCTCGCCGAAATGCTGGCCGGGATCGTTTCCGATGGCATCATCGCCCCGGGTTATGCCCCCGGAACTGTTGCGGCACTGGGCCGTAAGAAGGGCGGGCGGTTCCTCGTATTCGAGATCGATCCCACCTTCCGGCCGCCGGAATCGGAGTCCAGGACGGTCTTCGGTGTCACTCTCGAACAGGACCGGGACCGTGTGCCGATCTCGGCGGACCTGCTGCAGGTGGCCGATGGTCACATGCTCAGCGAGTGCGCGGTGACCGATGCCGTGCTGGGCATGATCATCGCCCGCTATACCCAGTCCAACTCCGTTGTCTATGTCCGGGACGGAATGAGTATCGGTATCGGTGCGGGACAGCAATCACGCATCGACTGCACGATGCTCGCCGGAAGCAAGGCCCGTACCTGGTGGGCGCGGCGGCAGTGGGTCATGCTCTCGGGCGTCACTCTCGTCTCCGACGGGTATCTCCCGTTCCGCGACAACGTCGACGCCGCCGCCGAACACGGGGTCGAGCTGATCGTGGAACCGGGCGGCTCCCTCCGCTCGGATGCCGTCGCGGAGGCATGCCGCGAACACCGCATCACCCTCGCCCGCACCGGAGTCCGACTCTTCCATCACTAGACCGCGACGACTGTCAGAACTGCACCCGAACACCCGGCTACCCCCGGCGCCGAGCTTCGCCCGGCTACAGCAGCGGATGCACCCACCTGCCCCTCGCTCGTCACGGGGTCCGCGTCTTCGACGTGCTCGGCGTCAACAGACCTCTCTCACCCGCCGCGAACGCCTGACCGAACTCGCCCTAGGCATCGAAGCCGTAGCGGGTGACGTTCACGAGGGGAGTCACCGGGAGCAGCAGGCGGTCGATGATCGTGGACTGGGTGGGTGCGTCGGGTTCGTAGATCCAGGCCTCGGCGCGCGCGGCTTGGTATTCGGTCACGCGTGCGTGCGCGATCTCGATGGACGCGGTGAGGGATTCCAGGTGTACGCGCGAGACGATGAAACCGGGGATGTCGAGGAAGAACCCGTTGGCGGAGGCGGCGCTGAATTTGTTGTATGCCTTCACCGGTTGCGGTGCTGCGATCCGGCGCGCTTCGTCACCGACGGTTTGGCGCAGTGTTTCGCGCTGCCAGTAGAGGCGGGCCAGCAAGATGGTCGCGGTGGATTGAGCATCGGCATC
>JAAZAD010000294.1 GCA_012514505.1 Rhodococcus sp. (in: high G+C Gram-positive bacteria)
ACTGCAGCCCCGGGGCGACCTGATGGCAGAAGCACCGCTCTCGTTCCACATCCACGTGATGATTGCGCTGGTGTTGTTCGCCATCTGGCCGTTCACGCGACTCGTCCACGCCTTCAGCGCGCCCTTCGCGTATCTGTTCCGCCCCTACATCGTTTACCGCGGGCGTGACGACGCGTCGAAGGACCAGCTGGTCGGATCCCAGCCTCGACGTCGAGGCTGGTGACGAGAACGCAGCAGTGATCGTCGACGGCAGCACAGCGGTACTCGCGTGTAGTGTGTGGTGTTCCGTGCCTTGAACACAGCTCGCACCACAGGCGAATCACCGACAGCGCAGGACCGTAGAACAACCCATGGCCACAACCTTCGATTCTCTTTCAGTCGACACCCCGCCGGCTACCGCGGACACCGGCGTACGGCGCACTGTTCTGCCGGGCGGCGTGCGAGTCGTCACCGAACACGTGCCCGGTGTGCGATCGGCGGCAGTGGGCGTGTGGGTGGGTGTCGGCTCCCGCGACGAGCAACCCTCGGTTGCGGGAGCTGCTCATTTTCTCGAGCACCTGCTGTTCAAGGCGACCCCCACGCGCACAGCCCTCGACATCGCCGAACTCGTCGACGGGATCGGTGGCGAGCTCAACGCATTCACCAGCAAGGAACACACCTGCTTCTACGCGCACGTACTCGACGACGATCTGCCGATCGCGGTCGATGTCGTCGCGGACGTGGTGTTGCGCGGTAAGTGCCGCAGCGTCGACGTCGATGTCGAGCGTCAGGTGGTGCTCGAGGAGATCGCCATCCGCGACGACGACCCCGAGGATCTGCTGGGCGATGCTCTGTTGACTGCGCTATACGGTGATCATCCCGTGGGCCGTCCGATCATCGGTTCGCCGGAATCGATCGAATCGATGACCCGCAACCAGTTGCACTCGTTCCATGTGCGCCGCTACACGCCGCAGCGGATGGTGGTCGCGGTGGCGGGCAACGTCGATCATGCACACACGGTCGAGCTCGTCCGCAGGGCATTTGCAGGCCATCTCGATGAGTCCGCCCAGGCGGCACCGCGTCGCGAAGGGACATTGCGGTTGCGCACCGCACCCACTTTGAGCATCACCGATCAGGACAACGAGCAGGCGCACTTGAGCCTCGGCGTCCGCGCATTCGGCAGACACGATCCTCGACGTTGGGCGCTGTCGGTCCTCAACACTGCGGTCGGAGGAGGCCTGAGCTCACGGTTGTTCCAGGAGGTGCGGGAGAAGCGAGGGCTCGCGTACTCGGTGTACTCGGGTGTCGACACGTTCGCCGACACGGGTGCCTTCTCGACATATGTCGGGTGCCAGCCCGAGAATCTCGGCGACGTCGCCTCGGTGGTGCGTGAAGTCCTCACCGAGGTTGCCGAGCACGGCATCACCGACGCGGAGTGTGCGCGCGCGAAAGGGTCACTGCGGGGCGGACTCGTACTCGGACTCGAGGACACCGGCGCCAGGATGCATCGGATCGGACGTAGCGAACTGAGCTATGGGCGGCATTGGGGGATCACCGAGACTCTGGAGCGCATCGCCACCGTCAGCACCGAGCAGGTGCGTGAGGTCGCCGGTGAAGTGCTCCGGCGTCCCTACGCGGCGGCGGTCGTGGGGCCCTATCGGCGACCACGCGACCTCCCGGCGTCCGTGCGCAGTGTCGTGGCCTGAGCTCGCGACTCATCCCG
>JAAZAD010000038.1 GCA_012514505.1 Rhodococcus sp. (in: high G+C Gram-positive bacteria)
CACCCGCGAGATCATCCGCTGCCTCAAACGTGCCGTCGCCCGCGAGATCTACCGACTCCTGACCTCACCACCGAACCCGCACCCGCCCCTTGACGAAACATAGGAGCATCACGCGTTCAGCTCACGCCAACCGCTGTGACATTGGTAGGGGAGGGCGTGGGCCCCCGGAAGTCAGGTTGAAGGTTCAACTTAATTTCGATACCGTCGTTGCCGTCCTCGACATGGATGCACCGGCATCGGTATTGGGTCCTCACATACGACGTGCGCCTCGTGCGCATCGACGAAAGGCGAAGCGCATGACAGGCAGCACCACGGCTCGGAACATCGGATTACTGATCGGACGCATCGGCATCGGCGCGATCTTCCTCGCCCACGGACTGCAGAAGGTCCAGAACGGTCAGGAAGCGATGAGCAGCGGCTTCGAAAGCATGGGCGTCCCCCTGCCGGCAGTGTCCGCGTTCCTCGTCACCTGGCTCGAGGTTCTCGGTGGCATCGCTCTGATCGTGGGTGCGCTCGTTCCGGTCGTCGGTGCGCTCTTCGTGATCGTCATGGCCGGTGCCTACTTCTCCACGCACGCCGATAACGGACTCTGGGTCTCGGACGGCGGTTACGAACTCGTCCTGGCGCTGGGCGCCGCTTCGTTGATCCTGGCGGTGGTCGGTAGCGGCCGATTCGGCGTCGACGGACTGCTCGGCGGAAAGCTGCCTTTCGGTAAGAAGAAGGCAGCGGTGGCGGCCTAGGTACACGAACGACTCTGCGCCCCGTCCTCGTTGGAGGGCGGGGCGCAGAGTCGTGTGTGGGTCAGCTGTAGCTGTAGAAGCCCTGTCCGGACTTCTTACCCAGGTGCCCGGCCTCAACCTTGCGGCGCAGCAGCGGCGGCGGAATCAGGTGCGGCTCACCGAATTCCTCGTACAGCGACTGCGCTGCGGCGAGGGTGATGTCGAGTCCGACAGTGTCGACCAACGTCAGCGGACCCATCGGGTAGCCGCAGCCACCCTTCATGGCCGCGTCGATGTCCTCGGCCGTCGCGTACCCCGACTCGAGCATCCGCACCGCGGAGGTGAGGTACGGGATCAGCAGGGCGTTGACGATGAAGCCCGCGCGGTCGCCTGCACGAACGGCCTTCTTGCCCAGCGTGTTTGACGCGAAGTCCATCACCGCGGTGACGGTCTCCTCCGACGTGGTCAGCGCCACGACGATCTCCACCAACGGCATCACGGGCACCGGGTTGAAGAAGTGCACACCCACCACCTGGCCGGGGCGCTCGGTGGCGCCGGCCATCTTGATGACGGGGATGGACGACGTGTTGGTCGCCAGGATTCCGGACGGCTTCACGATCTTGTCGAGCTTGCCGAACAGTTCGAGCTTGAGCGACTCGATCTCCGGTGCCGCCTCGATGACGAGGTCGCGGTCTGCGAAGTCCTCGATGTCGAGGGTGACGTCGACGCGCGCGCGGGCGGCGTCGGCGTCCTCCTGGGAGAGCTTGCCGGACTTCACGCCACGGGCGAGGGACTTCTCGACCCGGCCGAGAGCCGCGTCGGCGAACTCCTGCTTGGTTTCCAGAATGAGGACCGAACTACCGGCCTTGACACATACTTCGGCGATGCCGGCACCCATGGTGCCGCCGCCGATGACTCCTACGAGTTCCACAATTCTCCTTAAAAGGCCTGTGAGTGGTTAGCGAGTCCAGGGACTCGTCAACCACTCACAGGCGACGAAGTCGCGCTTTTACTTGAGCAGGGCGCGGGACATGACCACACGCTGGATCTGGTTGGTGCCCTCGTAGATCTGGGTGATCTTGGCGTCGCGCATCATGCGCTCGACCGGGAAGTCGGTGGTGTAGCCGGCGCCGCCGAACAGCTGCACGGCGTCGGTGGTGACCTCCATGGCGGTGTCGGAGGCGAAGCACTTGGCGGCAGCGGAGATGAACCCGAGGTTCTTCTCGCCACGCTCGGCGCGAGCTGCCGAGGTGTAGACCATCAGGCGTGCGGCCTCGACCTTCATCGCCATGTCGGCGAGCATGAACTGCACGGCCTGGTTGTCCGCGATCGAGCGGCCGAACTGCTTGCGGTCCTTCGTGTACTCGATCGCGGCGTCGAGTGCGCCCTGGGCCAGGCCGACAGCCTGCGCACCGATGGTCGGACGGGTGTGGTCGAGGGTCTGCAGCGCCGTCTTGAAGCCGGTGCCGGGCTCGCCGATGATGCGGTCGCCGGGGACCTTGCAGTTCTCGAAGTACAGCTCAGCGGTGGGCGAACCCTTGATGCCGAGCTTGTGCTCGAGCGGTCCGACGGTGAAGCCCTCGTCGTCCTTGTGGACCATGAACGAGCTGATGCCGTTGGCGCCCTTGTCGGCGTCGGTCACGGCCATGACGGTGTACCAGTCGGACTTGCCGCCGTTGGTGATCCAGCACTTGGAGCCGTTGATGATCCAGTCGTCGCCGTCCGCCTTCGCGCGGGTGCGCATCGCCGCGGCGTCGGAGCCTGCCTCACGCTCGGACAGCGCGTAGGACGCCATCGCCTCGCCGGACGCGAGCTGCGGGAGCACCTGCTGCTTGAGCTCCTCGGAGCCGTTGAGGATCAGGCCCATCGTGCCCAGCTTGTTGACGGCGGGGATCAGCGAGGACGAACCGCAGACGCGGGCCACTTCCTCGATCACGATGCAGGTCGCGACCGAGTCGGCGCCCTGGCCGTCGTAGGCCTCGGGGACGTGGATCGCGTTGAATCCGGAGTTCACGAGCGCGGTTAGTGCTTCCTCGGGGAAGCGTGCCTTCTCGTCGACGTCCTTGGCGTACGGTGCGATCTCCTTCTCGGAGAGTGCGCGAATCGCGGAACGCAGTTCGTCGTGCTCCTCGGCGAGCTTGAAGAGATCGAAGTCCGGATTTCCGGCCATGTGGGCTGCTCCTCTGATGGGTTTGCGGGTTCGTCGACCGCGTCGAGCCACCTCGGGCACACGTCGGCCAGTCTGTGAAAGTCAACCACGGCACTGAGTGCCAGTCAAGGGGTGTGGTGGTGAACAGTGGGTATCAGCGATCGCCAGCCGACGTCCTGGCCGTGAGTCGTGCCTCGACCTGTCGCATGACCTCGTCGACCGGCGTCCCGGCCGGGTACGCCGCGACCAGCACAGACTCCCCGGTACGCGCAGGGTCGGCCGGCGCGACGCCGAAAGTGCGTCGTACGTCGAGGAGAGCTTGATTCAGGGCCTCGGCCGTGGCCGACTCGTCGCCGCGGGTCATGTTTCGCAGGAGATAGTTGTGGCACGCAGTGACAGCAGCGGCGAATCCGATCACGCGTAGCACCGGCTCCTCGGGTACGGCGGACCGCAGATAGTCGACGAATAGGCGTTCGTACCGAAACCCCGTGACGATCTCGCGATCGCGCAGCGCCGGCACCTGCTGGACCACCAGAAATCTGCGAGCGGACAGGTCACGGTTTTCGCGGAACCGGTCGAAGACGAGGTTGGCGGTCTCGCATACGGCGGCCCACGGATCGGCAGCGTGCGTGGAGAGATGCTCGCCGGCCTGCTCGAGCAGGGACTCGTGGTCGGCGAAGATCACGTCTTCCTTCGACCGGAACTGACGGAAGAACGTCCTACGCGAGACCCCCGCTGCCGACGCGATCTGCTCCACCGTGGTTGCTTCGTAGCCGTTCTCGGAGAACAGGCGGATCGCCTGGGTGACCACATGAACGCGAAACTCGGCGGCATCGGCTCCAGGGGTATCAGCGCGCTCGGTCATGGACGTCAGTATTCACTGCGGCCCGGATTACCGGACCGCGCCGGGCGGAAACCTGTCATCGAGCCGAGTCCGCCTCGGACTTCCGCAGTTCGTACTTGAGTACCTTCCCGGTCGGTGTACGCGGAAGTTCGAGCGGGAAAGCGATCTCCTCGGGAACCTTGAAACGCGCCAGCAGGCCGCGGGCGTGCTCGATGATGTCCTCCGCGGTCGCGGAGTGCCCCTTCTTCAGAATGACGAACGCCTTGGGACGTTCACCCCACTTTTCGTGCGGCACGCCCACCACCGCAACGTCGACCACCGCCGGGTGTTTCATGATCGCTTGTTCCACCTCGACGGTGGAAATGTTCTCGCCGCCCGAGATCACGATGTCCTTGGCGCGGTCCTTCAGCTGGATGTACCCGTCAGGGTGCATCACCCCGAGATCGCCGGTATGGAACCAGCCGCCCGCGAACGCTTCTTCGGTGGCGTCCGGATCTTTGTAATACCCGATCATCACGTTGTTTCCGCGGAGCACGATCTCGCCCATGGTGTTGCCATCGGCCGGCACGTCGCACATCTCCGCGTCGACGACGCGAGCGTTCTCGGCCTGCACCATTCCGACACCCTGTCTGGACAGAAGCGTGGCACGTTCGTCAGGTGAACGATCGTCCCAGGATTCTTGGTACTCGCAGATCGTGTACGGGCCGTACACCTCGGTGAGTCCGTACACGTGCACCACCGTGATGCCGAGGGCTTCCAATTGTGCGATCACCGTCGGAGCGGGCGGTGCGCCTGCGGTCGTGATGCGCATGCCGGTGACGGGATGCGCTTGCGGTGCCCCGGCGATGGTGGAGCACACCGCCGGGGCACCGCAGAGGTTGGTCACACCGAGTTCGTCGATGGCCTCCCAGATCGCGTCCGCCCGCACTGCGCGCAGGCATATGTGAGTGCCCGCAGCCTGCGTGACGGCCCATGGAGTGCACCATCCGTTGCAGTGGAACATCGGCAGCGTCCACAGATATTTGGTGCTACCGGTGAACCCGTTGTGGAAAGTCTCGCCCAGAGAATTGAGGTAGGCGCCACGGTGCGAATACATCACGCCCTTCGGCTTGCCCGTTGTTCCCGAGGTGTAATTGATCGCGATCACCTGATGCTCGTCGTCCACACCCCAGTGCAACGGTGCGTCGTCGAGGGTGTCGGCGGCAGCGAGCAGATCCGCGTACTGCGCGGTGACGATCCCGGTGGGCACCACAGGCGTATCGATCGTGGAGTCCGGGACCTCGACGATCTCGCGAAGACTCGGCACGTTCTGTCGGGCGGTGGTCACGGAGCCGACCATCTCGGAATCGACGAACAGCATGGTCGTCTCGGAGTGGTTCAGAATGTATTCGAGCTCGGGTCCGGCCAACCTCGAGTTCAGGGCGATCAGAACCCCGCCGGCCAACGGGACAGCGAAATGCGCGAACAGCAGCTCGGGCACGTTAGGGCAGAGGTACGCGATGCGGTCGCCGGGGTTGATCCGGCTTCGCAGGACTCGCGCGAGCCGCTCCACTTCCTCGCCGAACTGCTCGTACGTGTACCGCCGGTCGCCGTGGATCACTGCTGTCCGGTCGGGGAACACGGTCGCCGACCGCTCCAGAAACCGCAGTGGGCTGAGCGGTGTGTGGTTTGCCGCCGAAAGTGTCGGTCCGGGCACTGGAACCTCCGTGTTGTCGCTGCTTGATGTGACCGGCGATACAACGCCTCGGTCGACGTTAGTGAGCGCACAAGGATGACCGCTACCCTCCGAAGTGGATATATGTCATGGGTAGAGCAGCGGATGCTGTGAAATGAGAGTGCTGTGAAGAACACGCTGAGGCCGAGTGATCGGGACGCCCTGCGCGCCGAACTGCGTAGCTTGCAGCGGAGGACGGCGCTCCCCGTGCTCTTCGGTGGGATCGTCGACGATCGGCGTCTGACGTTGTCGAGTTTCGTGGGAACACGAAGTCGGATCCTGCGTGACCTGGTGATCGATGCCGAGTGTGGTGCAGGTGGCCGGGCTCTGGCAGAGCAAAGACCGGTCGGCGTGCAGGACTATTCGAACGCGCGTCACATCACTCACGATTACGACTTCCAAGTGGGTCACGAGGGGATCGAGACCCTGCTGGCCGTCCCGGTTGTGGTCAGGGGCGTTACTCGGGGCGCTGTGTATGGGGGACTTCGTGCGAACCTCCCGATCGGAGACGTGGTGGCCGAGGCGATGATGCGGTCGGTTGCGGGGCTCGCGCGGGAAATCGAAATCCGCGACGAGGTCGATCGTCGAATCGCGCTTCTCGACACGGCGCAGGTGCAGCCCGCCGCGGGCTGCGACCAGCGGATCGCCGAAGGGATCACCGAGAGCTATCTGGCATTGCGGGAACTGGCCGATCATCTGGTCGACGACGCAGTCGGTGTGCAGATAGCAGCGATCGAGATGAAGCTCCGTAGCCTCGCGGCACCCGACGTTGCCGCCTCGCGCGTCGATCTGTCGCCACGTGAGCGGGAAGTGCTGGAGTATGTCGCGCTCGGGTGTCGCAACGCCGAAGTTGCAGAACGACTTTCGCTCAGTGTCGAAACCGTCAAGACCTACATGCGAAATCTCATGGCGAAGCTCGATGTCAGCAGTAGGCACGAGGCGGTCGTGGAGGCACGCCGGCAGGCGCTCATCGCATAGGTGAACCGCTATCCGGCAGCCCGTCGGATCGGCCACTCGCCGTTGACATCCGACGCGTCACGGCCCTGTCGGGACAGGTACTCGGCAAAATCGGCCTGCCGCTCCGCGTGCCAACCGGCCTGGCATCCCATGATGTCGAGTTCGCGAATCTCCGGGAAGGTGACGGCCAGGCTGTGTGCGAGGTCGGCAGCGGCGACGGCATCGGCGTGGGCTTCGTGGGCGGCATCGAGGGTGATGCCGTAATGCGCGCACATCGCGCCGAGGGTGCGTTTGCCCTTGCGGTACTTGTCGAGTTCTCGATCAATCACATACGGGTCGACGACGACACCGGTAACCAGATCGGCGAACCCGAGTCGGATGCCTTCCCAGTGCATCAAGGTCAGGTCGTAGGAAGCGTTGAACGCGACAACGACGTGATCGCGTGCCCACGCGTCGTCCAGTGCCGCTCTGATCTCCGCGTACCCCTCCAGATAGGGGAGCCCGTGTTCGCGGGCGTACTCGGTGGAGATGCCGTGCACCTCCGAAGCTCCCACGGGAATCGGTACCCCGGGATCGAGGAGCCAGCTACGTGACTCGGTGTGCGCGCCGTCCGTGACGACGACGACGGACGCGGACACGATCCGGGCGGTGCGGGGATCGCGCCCCGTGGTCTCGAGGTCGAAAGCGCAGACAGGACGATCGGACCAACTGCGCATGTGGAGTCCCTTCGTGATGTTCTCGGTTGCGGACAATCAAACACCGTGCCACCGACATGGGTTCGCACGCCCGCATTTCGCCACTGCTCGCCGGTGTCCGTTTTGTCGAGGTTTCATCGGTTTGTCGACATCAATCCATGGGTACTGCGTCAACAGGACCTCTAGGGAGTAGCCATGGACACCATGACCGTCATCTGGATCATTGTCGCGATCGTTGTGGTTCTGCTCGTTCTTGCCTTGGTCGCCGCCGCGTTGCGGACCGCGTCGCGCAAGCGTAAGGAACAGAAGCGGCAGGAGGCTGCCGAAGTTCGCGCCAAAGCGCAGGAGCAATCGCCGCTCGTAGCGCAGCAGCAGGCAGATGCAGATCTGTCCGCGGCCCAAGCGCGCAAGGCACGGGCGGACGCAGACGTGCGCGCAGCCGAGGCCGAGCGCCTCGAGGCGGAGGCTGCAGCCCGCCAGCAGGAGGCGGCTGCTTCCCACGAGGATCTGACGAAGGAATGGAAGCGCGCGGATGCGCTCGACCCCGACATCAAGGATCGTCGTTCAACGGGCAGGGCTCGATCCACGGGTGAACATGGCGCGCACGAGAAGCCGACGGATTCCACAACGACCTGACGGAGGCCGAACATGCGTATCGGACGGATCGTGACGTTGCTCGTGGTGGTGTGGCTCGTCATCGGCGCGATCGCCGTGTTTCAGCGGGGGTACGAGGACACGACCGCAGATTGCTCGAGCGTGGCAACGATAGCCGTCGCCGTGATTGCCGGACCGCTGAACTACATGGGCGTCAATCCGCAGGTCGATTGTGAGGTGCCGCAACCGAGCCCGTAGAACGCGGTCGGCTCACCCATCCCCACGACGGAAAGGTAGGACCGTGATCACCCTCGGTGTCATCGTGCTCGTCGTCGGTCTCTTCCTGGAGATCCCGCTACTCACGACAATCGGAACAATCCTTGCCGTCATCGGCCTCGTGCTGCTGATCCTCGGTTGGCTCGGACGCGCTGTCGGAGGCCGGAAACACTGGTACTGACGCCGGTCGCAATGCACTATGGAGCGGTGCATCTTCCCGTGAATCCGCCGGTTCAACCGATGCTGGCGAAGGCTGCTCCCGCGGTGCCCCAACAGTCGGCCGATCCGGCAACCTGGTCCTACGAACCCAAATGGGACGGGTTCCGTGCGCTCGTGTTCCGGGACGGTGACGAGGTCGTTCTCGGATCGCGGGGTGGCAAGGATCTGGCCCGGTACTTCCCCGAGATGGTCTCGGCCGTGCTCGCGGAGCTACCCGAGCGATGCGTCGTGGACGGTGAGTTGGTGGTGCCGGGTGAAGTGGACGGCCGGACCCGACTCAATTGGGAAGCCTTGTCCGAGCGCATTCATCCGGCGGCGAGTCGTGTGGCGAAGTTGTCGGAGGAGACGCCGTCGCAGTTCATCGCGTTCGACCTGCTTGCGTTGGGTGATCGTGACCTGACCTCCGAAGCATTTCGGCAGCGGCGAGCACTGCTGCTCGACTCGGTAGGCGGTCGCGGGCCCAGTTGCCACGTCACTGCCGCAACCGAGAACAGCGAATTGGCCACCGAGTGGTTCGAGATGTTCGAAGGCGCCGGCCTCGATGGTGTCGTCGCCAAGAAGCTCGACGGTACCTATCAGCCGAACAAGCGCGACATGGTGAAGGTCAAGCATGCGCGTACAGCGGACTGTGTGTTGATCGGGTATCGGCCGCACAAGAACATCGACGGGGTCGGATCCTTGTTGCTCGGGCTGTACGACGGTGACACGTTGGCGATGGTGGGTGGGGCGTCCGCATTCACCGAGGCGCGGCGCAAGGAACTGCTCGCCGAACTCCAGCCTCTACGCGTCGGAGACGATGTGGTTGCGGAAGGGGAGGCGACCAGATGGCGGTCCGGCACAGACCGCAGCTGGGTTCCGCTTCGACCCGAGCGCGTGCTCGAAGTGGCATACGACCAGATGGAAGGCGCCAGGTTCCGGCACGCCGTCAAGTTCCTGCGATGGCGGCCGGATCGGGTGCCGGACGAATGCACATACGATCAGCTGGAGGTTCCGGTGCGATACGACTTGGCCGACGTTCTGGCAGGGGGATCGTAATGGCAGGGCCTGCAGAGGAACTCGATGTCGAAGGTGTGGCCGTCAGGCTGTCGAGCCCCGACAAGATCTACTATCCGAAGCTGGGTGTCGACGGCGGCACGAAACGTCACCTCGTCGACTACTACCGCACGGTGGCCACACATGGTGCTCTGCTGAATGCGCTGCGGGACAGGCCCACTCACCTGCAACGGTTCCCTGATGGGGTCGAGGGTGAAGAGATCTATCAGAAGCGGGTGCCGGCAAAGCGCCCGGAGCATGTGGAGTCATGCGAGGTCACGTTCCCCTCCGGCCGGAAAGCGGATGTGCTGAGGGTGCGCAGTGCGGCAAACATCGTGTGGGCGGCCAATCTGGGCAACATCACGTTCCACCCGTGGGCGGTTCGGTGCCCCGATGTGGATCATCCCGACGAGTTGCGCATCGACCTGGACCCGCAGCCGGGCACGGGATTCGACGACGCCCGCGCGATCGCGCTCGACGTGATGCGTCCGCTGCTCGACGAACTGGGGTTGATCGGCTTCCCGAAGACCTCGGGCGGTCGCGGACTGCACGTGTATGTCCGTATCGAACCGCGGTGGGACTTCATCGAGGTGCGGCGCGCGGGCATCGCGTTGGCGCGTGAGA
Organism: Rhodococcus sp. (in: high G+C Gram-positive bacteria); assembly: GCA_012514505.1. GTDB lineage: Bacteria > Actinomycetota > Actinomycetes > Mycobacteriales > Mycobacteriaceae > Rhodococcus_F. The sequence continues at coordinate 9,824 of JAAZAD010000038.1, forward strand.
TCGAGCGGCGCAGCGGCGACCGCGCAACGACATCGTGGTGGAAGGAAGAACGAGGCGAACGCATCTTCCTCGACTTCAACCAGAACGCACGGGACAAGACTATCGCGTCGGCATACTCGGCGCGCAAAACACCCATTGCCACGGTGTCGGCGCCGCTCACCTGGGACGAGTTGGTGGATGCGTCGCCGGACGACTTCACCATCGCCACGGTCCCCGGACTGTTGGACCGGCGCGGCGACCCGATGTCGACGCTGGACGACGTCGCGCACTCGTTGGACGGTCTGCTCGAGATGGCCGAGCGTGATACGGCGAACGGCCTCGGTGACCTGCCGTATCCGCCCAACTACCCGAAGATGCCGGGCGAGCCGAAGCGGGTGCAGCCGAGTCGAGACCGGGATCGGAAATAGCGGCCTCCCCGCGCGCAGCAACCCCACTCAGCAAACCCAAGGTGACATCGGTTCGACTGGTGTGAACGAATGTGACATTCGTTGTGGGTGGGTAAGTTACCTGCGTCAAGTAGCCTCAGGCGCATGGACCGTTCGACAGTGAGGGGTGCCGGACTCGCGTTCGGCATCGCGACAGCAACCATGGGTGCGCTACTGATTGCGCCGAGTACTGCGTCGGCCCAGCCTGTGACGTGCGTGCAACCGCGGGGCGGCGAAACGGTCGTCATCGACGGCAAAACTGCATGCGGGGCGAGGAGCGATCGCTTCAGTGCAGCGGCCGCGCTGGGTAACGCCGGAGTGGGATTCGCGCAGGCCGCAGCATCAGGTGCTGCCCTCGGGGTCGGCCATGCCGGCGGCACCGGTGCAGCGGAGGCGGCTCGCGGACTGGTCGCTGCTTTCGCGGTCGGGCCGCAGAGTGTCGCCATCGGCGTCGTCGACCAACCCGGGGTGGCTCTCGCCCTGAGCGGACCGAACGGCCGCTCGTTCGTCGGCGCCGACAACGGGCGAATCCTGTGCGAGGGAGGTTTGTCTGCTGCGGCCAATCTCGCCGCAGGTCAAGCGTGTTTCAGCAACGGTGCCGCCAGCTGGTACACGCCCTGATCTCGAGTTCGATCGAAAACGGGCCGCAGGCCCCCGGCGAAGGGAAATGATCATGGCCGATCACGTCTACAGAGTCGTGGAGATAGTGGGATCGTCCACGGAAGGAACCGATGCGGCGATCCGCAACGCGGTCTCCCGGGCGAACGAGACCGTGCGCAACCTCGAATGGTTCGAGGTGACGGAAACCCGTGGACACATCGACGGCGGGGCCGTTGCGCACTTCCAGGTGACGGTGAAGGTCGGATTCAGGGTGGAGCCGGGCGACCAGGTGTAGCCGTCGGTCCGTTATCGCCTAAAAGTGCAACACGTTATAGTCTGGAAGCAGTGAAGTGACGTGGAGCACAGGCAGGGGAACGAACCGTGACATATGTGATTACGCAGCCGTGCTGCAACGATGCGTCGTGTGTGGATGTGTGCCCGGTCAACTGCATCCATCCCACGCCCGACGAGAAGCCGTTTGCGACGACGGAAATGCTCTACATCGACCCCGGTACCTGCATCGATTGCGGTGCGTGTGTGGAGGAATGCCCTGTCGACGCGATCTACGCGGACAACGAACTGCCCGAAGAGGACGAGGACTACCTCGCGATCAACGAGCAGTACTTCACCAAGCATCCGATCGGTCCCGACTGGCCTGACGTCGTCAAGCCGGTGTCGATTCCGGCCGATCTCGGAACGCTGCACGTCGCAATCGTCGGTTCGGGCCCGGCCGCCTGCTACGCGGCGATGGAATTGACGGCCAAGCCGCGCATCGAGGTCGACATGTTCGACCGGTTGCCGACCCCGTACGGACTGGTCCGAGCGGGCGTCGCCCCCGATCATCCGGGCACGAAGGGGGTCACCGATCAGTTCCGCTCGGCCGTCGGTCGGCGCAACGTCCGTTGCCACTTCAACGTGGAGATCGGCCAAGGCATCACCCACGACGACCTCCTGGCGAACCATCACGCCGTGATCTACGCAGTGGGAGCAGCAGGCGATCGCAAGCTCGGGATTCCCGGTGAGGATCTGGACGGTAGTTTCGCGGCAACCGAGTTCGTGGCCTGGTACAACGGTCACCCCGACTACGCCGACCGCGAGTTCGATCTCAGTGGCGAACGTGCGGTGATCGTCGGAAACGGCAACGTTGCGCTCGACGTGGCACGCATTCTGGTCACGGAACCCGACGAACTCGCCAAGACCGACCTTGCCGAGCACGCGCTCGAGGCGCTCCGCAAGAGCAACATCAAGGAAGTGGTGATCCTCGGGCGTCGTGGCCCGGCCCAAGCCGCATACACGAACCCCGAACTTCTCGCGCTCGGCCGCATGTCCGATGTGGACATCGTCGTTGACCCGGACGATGCTGTCCTCGACTCCGAGAGTCGCGCCTTCGTCGACAGTGACGACGCAGAACCCTCGGTGAAGCTCAAGGTCTCGCAGGTCGAAGGCTTCGCGAAGCGCACACCGGACCCTTCGCGCAAGAGGATCGTGCTGCGCTATCTCACCTCGCCGGTGGAGTTCGTCGGCGACGGAAAGGTCGAGTCGATCCGGATCGCGAAGAACGAGATGGTGCCCGACGAGTCCGGTCGCCTGGTCGCTCGTCGCACCGAGGAGTCCGAGGAACTCGAAACCGGGTTGGTGCTGCGGTCCATCGGGTACCGCGGCACCCCTGTGGCCGATGTTCCGTTCGACGACCAGCGCGGCGTGATTCCCAACGAGAACGGTCGCGTCATCGACCCGTCGACCGGCGAGCCGGTGCCCGGCGTCTACGTGGCCGGATGGATCAAGCGCGGACCGACCGGCGTGATCGGAACCAACAAGTACTGCTCGGCCGAGACGGTCACGATGCTCGTCGACGACTTCGTGGCAGGGCGCCTACAGGCTCCGGACAACCGTGATGCGCTCGACGAACTGATCGCAGAACAGGCTCCCGACAGGGTCGATTTCCAAGGGTGGCAGCGCATCGACAAGGCAGAACGGGCCGAAGGGAAGGCAACGGGTCGTCCGCGACTGAAGCTGATCAGCATCGAGAGCATGCTCGAGGCGGCCCGCGCGGATACCTGATCGGCCGCCCCAGCATGTAACGGCCACTCCGGATATGTAACGGAGAAATTGCTAGTGCGGCGTCGTGTGTGTGTTAATGACACGGAGCGGTAACGATTGCGTCGGGGGCACCGCGAAGCAATACGTCGTCGAACAAGGGTGGAAAATGCGAAAGAACCTCAACGGTGGAACGATGCGTGGACGTTGGACGTCGCGCGTGGCCTTGGCCGCCGCCGGACTCGTCGCCTCGGGATTGGCGTTCACCGCCCCGGCACAAGCAGCACCGCTGTTCCCCGGTGGCCCCGAAATTCCGCAACTGCCCGCAATACCGGCCGTTCCCGGACTGCCGGAGATGCCCGCCGTACCGGGTCTGCCGTCGATTCCCGGCCTGCCGTCGGAGCTCCAGCAGGCTCCCGCGAACTTCTCGACCCCCTCGCTGAACCCCAGCAATGGCGAGGTCGTGGGTGTCGCGCAGCCCATCATCATCACCTTCAACGAGTCGATCGATGACCGCGCCGCAGCGGAACGCGCCATCACGGTCACGTCGAATCCAGGCGTCGCGGGTTCGTTCTACTGGACCAGTGACAGCCAGGTCCGCTGGAAGCCGGCCGAATTCTGGCCCGCGCACACCCAGGTGACCGTGAAGGCAGGAGACGCCACCTCCAGCTTCTCCATCGGCGATTCCGTAATCTCCACCGCCGACGATGCGACCAAGACGATCACCGTCACCCGTAACGGCGAGGTCGTGCGGACCATGCCCACGTCGATGGGTAAGCCCGGCCACGAGACGCCCAACGGCACCTACATCGTGGGCGAGAAGTTCCGCGACATGTACATGGACTCCTCCACCTACGGCGTCCCGGTCGACTCCCCGGAGGGCTACCGCACGTTCGTGGAGTACGCGACCCGGATGTCGTACAGCGGAATCTTCGTCCACGCAGCACCGTGGTCCCTCGACGCGCAGGGCAACACCAACGTCAGCCACGGTTGCCTGAACGTCAGCACCGAGGATGCGAAGTGGTTCTTCGAGAACACCCAGAAGGGTGACCCGGTCGTCGTCCGCAACACCGCCGGCGGTGTACTGAGCGGTGCAGACGGTCTGGGCGACTGGAACCGCTGACCTGACGCGCTGACATACTGCCCGTCATGACGGTGCTTCGATCGATTGTCCTGTTCGCCATCGCCGCGCTGTTCGAGATCGGCGGCGCCTGGCTGGTCTGGCAGGGAGTTCGCGAGCACCGTGGCTGGCTGTGGATCGGCCTCGGCGTCATCTCGCTGGGTATCTACGGGTTCGTGGCCACCATGCAACCGGACGCCAACTTCGGTCGCATCCTCGCAGCGTATGGCGGTGTGTTCGTGGCCGGATCACTGCTGTGGGGTGTGGTGATGGACGGATTCCGGCCAGACCGGTACGACATCACCGGTGCGCTCCTGTGCCTGGTGGGCGTGGGCGTCATCATGTACGCCCGCTGACCCGCACCCTTTCTCGACGAATGTCACACACGTTCAGCTCACGCGAACGGGTGTGACATTCGTCGTGCAGGGGGTTACCAGATTTTGACGCGCTGGTCGGGCTCCAGATAGAGGGCGTCGCCGGGGTTCACGTCGAACGCCTCGTGGAACGTGTCGAGATTGCGCACCACACCGTTGCCGCGGAACTCCGGCGGGGAGTGCGGGTCGATTGCCAAGCGGCGGATCGCCTCGGCCTCGCGAGCCTTCGTGCGCCACACCTGCGCCCAACCGAAGAAGACGCGTTGAATGCCGGTGAGTCCGTCGATCACCGGCGGTTCCTGCCCCTCGGTGGCGATTCGGTAGGCGGCGATGGCGATGGACAGACCACCGAGGTCGCCGATGTTCTCGCCGATCGTGAACTCGCCGTTGACCTTGTGGCCGGGTAGGCCCTTGGGCTCGAACTCGTTGTACTGCTCGATCAGCGCCTTCGTGCGCTTACCGAACTCGGTGCGATCGTCGTCGGTCCACCAGTCGACCATGTTGCCGTCACCGTCGTACTTGGCGCCCTGATCGTCGAATCCGTGGCCGATCTCGTGGCCGATGACCGCACCGATGCCACCGTAGTTCGCAGCGTCGTCGGCGTTCGGATCGAAGAACGGCGGCTGCAGAATCGCGGCGGGGAAGACGATTTCGTTCATCCCGGGGTTGTAGTAGGCGTTGACGGTCTGTGGGGTCATGAACCATTCGTCGCGGTCGACGGGGCCACCCAGCTTGTTCATGTCGCGGTCGTAGTCGGCTGCGTATCCGTTGCGGTAGTTGCCCACCAGATCGTCGGCGGAGATGGCGATGCCCGAGTAGTCACGCCACTTGTCGGGGTAGCCGATCTTCGGGGTGAACTTCTCGAGCTTGCGGAGCGCCGCCTTACGAGTCGCCGGACTCATCCATTCGAGTTCGGAGATGTTGCGCCGGTAGGCCTCCTGCAGGTTGGCCACCAGTTCCTGCATGCGTGCCTTGGAGTCGGCGGGGAAATGCCGCTCGACGTACAGTTTCCCGACGGCCTCGCCGAGGAGATCCTGAACCAGCGACACTCCGCGCTTCCACCGCTCCCGGTTCTCCTCCGTGCCGGTGAGCGTGGTGCCGTAGAACGCGAAGTTCTCGTCCACCAGGGCCGCGGTCAGGTACGGCGCGCGCGAGTGGACGATGCGCCACGTTGCCCACGCTTTCCAGGAGTCCAGGGGTTCCGATTCCCACAACGCCGCGAAAGTGGTGAGGAAATCGGGCTGACCGACGACGACCTCCGCGAACTGTTCCCCGGTTGCGCCGAGTGCGGCGATCCACGCATTCCAGTCGAACTCGGACGGAAGTGCGTCCAGGGTGCGCAGGTTGTAGGTCAGATCCGCATCACGGCGCCTTACTACGTCCCAGTGACCTGCGGCGATCTTGGTTTCGAGATCGAAGACGGTCTGGGCGTCGTAGGGCACCCCCGCGAGCTCGAACATCGCGCGAATGTGGTCGACGTACGCGGTGCGGATGTCCGCGTGAGTGTCTTCGCGGTAGTACGACTCGTCGGGCAGGCCGATGCCGGACTGACTTAGATGGACCACGTATCGCGTCGAATTCTTGGCATCGGTGTCGACGTAGTGGCCGATGCCGCCGCCGACGCCGGTGCGCTGAAGGCGTCCGAGCGCGGCCGCCAATTGCGACGTGTTCTCCGCACCGCTCACCGAGGCCAACTCGTCGGCGATCGGAGTCAGGCCCGCAGTCTCGACGGCCTCGTCGTTCATGAAGCTCGAGTACAGGTCGCCGATCCGCTGGGCGTCCGTTCCCGGCTCTGCCCCCGATTCCGCAGCCTCGGTGATGATGGTCTGCACGTCGATCTCGGCTCTGTCGTACAACGTGCGGAACGCGCCGTCGACCGCGCGGTCGGCGGGAATGGTGTACTGCTCGAGCCAGGTGCCGTTGACGTGGACGAACAGGTCGTCCTGTGCGCGGGTGGTGTCGTCGAGGTGGGTGAGATCGATGCCGGAGTGTTCAGCCGTGGTCATCTCTCTTGTCTACCCGACCCGTGAGTGCGTAGCGAGTCCCCGGACTCGTCAGCCACGCACAGGGGCGTCAGCCGCCAATACGTGAGTGCATCTCCCAGATGATGAGCTCGGCGCCGTCGTGGGAGGTGAGCGTCTGGCCGCCGGAGTTGCTGAGACGGACCGCGTCGCCCTCGTAGAGTTCGCCGACTCCTTCCATCTCGGCGACACCTTGCGTGACGAAAACATGCAGGTACGGTGCTTCGGGGACCGTGACAGTGTGGCCTGGTTGTACCCGTGCGACGTGCATGGCCGCGTTCTTGTTGTTGATCCGGATCGCCGCGTGATCCTTGTACGCATTCATTCCAGAAGCGATGGGCACGAGGCCGCCGGCGAGCAGTTCGTGGTCCACCTCGAGCTGCTCGTAACCGGGGGTGAGCCCTGGTTCGTCTGGCACGACCCACATCTGGACGAAGCGCACCGGTTCGTGGGTTTGATCGTCGTCGCGGACGCGCCAGCTGTCGTTCTTTTCCGAGTGCATGATGCCCTTGCCTGCACTCATCCGCTGCGCGAGTCCAGGGTAGATGACGCCCGAATTGCCGATGGAGTCCTGATGCACCAGTGAACCCCGCAGCACCCACGTGACGATTTCCATGTCCTTGTGCGGGTGCGTTTCGAAACCGGCATCCGGGAGGACGGTGTCGTCGTTGTTCACCAGGAGCAAGCCGTGGTGCGTGTTGTCGGGGTCGTAGTGCTGTCCGAACGAGAACGAATGTTTCGAATCCAACCAGGAGACCCGGGTTTTCAACCGATCGCCGGCGCGATGGACGTAGACGTGCGGGGTGGTGACTGCAGGCATGTCGGGGATCCTCCTTCGGGCTGTACCCGTCCCAGGATACGAGTTCGGCGCCCATGATTCAGGGCTGCTGGTACCGATTCCATATCGTTCAGGGCGTGATCGTTGCGTCCCTCGCGAATCCAGCGTGCATTTCCCAGATCAGCACCTCGGCGCTGTCGATTGCCGAGATCCGTTGACCACCAGTAGATGTCATACGTACGGCGTCTCCCTGGTGAAGCGTTCCGGACCCCTCCATGTGGACCTCGCCGCGTGCCACGAATACGTGGACGAACGGCGCTTCGGGGGCGGTGACGGTCTGGCCGGCCTCCAGTCGGGCTGCGTAGAACGCGGTGTGCCGGTTACGGATACCGATCGCAGCGTCACCGGAGTGGCGTTTCAAACCGGATGCAACGGCAACCAGGCGCCCGCTTGCCAGCTCGTCCGTGACGTCGAGTTCCTGGTACTCCGGTGCCAATCCAGATTCGTTTGGTGGCACCCACATCTGAACGAGGTGAACAGGATCGGTCACGCGCTCGCCGCCGGCGCGAATGCTGTCGTTGCGTTCGGAGTGCAGGATGCCCGAGCCAGCGCCCATCCGCTGCGCGAGACCGGGCCGGACGAGGCCCGAATGGCCAGCGGAATCCTGGTGGACCAGTGATCCGCTGAGCACCCAGGTGACGATCTCCATGTCTTCGTGTGGATGGGTGTCGAACCCTTCGCCTGCGAAAACGGTGTCTTCGTTGTGCGCCATCAGCAGTCCGTGCGCGTGTTCTTGCAGGTCGAAGTTGCCTGCCATGGGAAAGCTGTGGTGTGCGTCGAGCCAGCCGTACCTCAGGTGCCTCCGGTCTGCGCTGCGGTGAATGTCGACAGTGCTTGCAACTGTGTTCATGGTGGCTCCTTGGGCTTCGCCCTGTGCGTGGTTGAAGAGGGTAGGGACTCGCTACTCACTCACGGGGCCGGAGGCCCCTCAGTGGGAGGCCGGGATCGATCCCAGTCGCCCGGCCTGGAAGTCCTCGAATGCCTCGATGACCTCCGCCTTCGTGTTCATGACGAAGGGACCGGCCATTGCCACTGGTTCGCGCAATGGTTTGCCGCCGAGAATGAAGACCTCGAGCGACTCGGAGCGCTGATCCTGGGTGTCCGCTCCCGCGATGGTGATGGTGTCGCCCTTGCCGAACACCACGGTCTGCCCGCTGTGGACCGGTCGACGTTCGGTGCCGACGGTGCCGCGGCCGGCCATGACGTAGACGAGGGCGTTGAAGTCCGGGTTCCATGGCAGGGTGAGTGAGGCACCGGGCGCCACCGTGGTGTGCGACAGCGCGATGGGTGTGTACGTCGAACCGGGCCCCTGATGGCCGGCGATCTCACCTGCGATGACCCGGATGAGTGCCCCTCCGTCCTGCGAGGAGAGCAGCGCGATTTTGCTGCCGGTGATGTCCTGGTAGCGCGGCGCCACCATCTTGGAGCTGCGCGGAAGGTTGACCCACAACTGCATGCCGTGGAACAGGCCACCGCTCATCACCAGGTGTTCGGGTGGTGCTTCGATGTGCAGAACTCCGCCACCCGCGGTCATCCACTGGGTGTCGCCGCCGCCGATCGAGCCGCCACCACCGTTGGAGTCCTGGTGCTCCAGGATGCCGTCGATCATGTAGGTCACGGTTTCGAAGCCGCGGTGCGGATGCCACGCCGTGCCCTTGGGCTCGCCCGGCGCGTAGTTCACCTCACCGATCTGGTCCATGTGGATGAAGGGATCCAATGCGGCCATGTCCACTCCGGCGAAGGCGCGATGGACGGGGAAGCCCTCGCCTTCGTACCCGGTAGGCGCTGTGGTGACCGCGCGAACGGGCCGGTCGACGGCGGTCAGCGCGGGCGCCTCGACGCGGGGGAGGGTGAGAATGTTGTCGACGGTCACAGCAGGCATCGGAGCCTCCAAAGTAGTTTAGGATTCAACTAGTTCTGTCTTGTTCAACGTCGGCGGGCGCGAGGTATTCCCGGCGTACTATCCGGCGTCTTCGAGTGTCGTCGTCTGCATGCACGTGTCGGCAAGTTCCTGCAACGACACCGGCAGAACCGCTGACAGTGCGGCGACGGTGGTGAAGGCCGGGGTGGCCATTCGGCCGGTTTCGATCTTGCGAAGTGTCTCGGGTGAGATCGACGCGGCGCAGGCCACCTCCGCGAGTGTTCGTTCGCCCCGCGCCTCGCGTAGTAGTGCACCCAGCCGTCTTCCACCTTCGCGCTGCTCGGGGGTGAGGGGTAATCGCACCATGTGTTCAACTCTACCGTGGTTGGTATTTTAATACCGAACCTGCGCTAGAGTGGTATTTGTATACCGCTCAATCGAACGCAGGGGGGCAGACCGGATGCTGGAACTCAAGACACCGGGCGAGATCGAGAAGATGAGAGTGACCGGCGCTTTCATCGCCGAACTTCTCGACGATCTCAGCGGCCTCGCGGACGTCGGCGTCAATCTGCTCGACCTCGAGAACCGAGCGCGCGATCTGATTCGCGCACGCGGGGCGGTGTCGTGCTACTGGGATTACGCGCCCTCGTTCGGACGGGGCCCGTTTCGGAACGTCATCTGCTTGTCGGTCAACGACGCAGTACTCCACGGCCTGCCGTTCGACTACACACTCGGTGACGGCGATCTGCTCAGCATGGACATCGCAGTATCGATCGACGGGTGGGTCGCGGATTCGGCGCGCAGCATCATCGTCGGCACAGCGAGAGACGAGGACCAGCGGCTGATCGAGTCCACGCGAATCGCGCTCGACGCCGGTATCGCCGCCGCGCAGCCAGGTAACAAGCTGGGCGACATCTCCGCCGCCATCGGGAAGGTCGCCACCGAGTACGGGTACCCGGTCAACACCGAGTTCGGCGGGCACGGCCTCGGACGGACCATGCACGAGGACCCGCACGTGTCCAACATGGGCCGCGCCGGACGCGGACTCACCCTTCGGCCTGGTCTGACGCTGGCACTCGAACCGTGGTTCGCCCGCACCACCGACAAGATCGTCTACGACCCCGACGGGTGGACGATCCGGTCCGCCGACGGCTCCCGTACCGCCCACAGCGAACACACTGTCGCGATTACGGAAGACGGGCCGGTAGTCCTGACAACCGTCGACTGACCTGGTTCGGCTCTTGACCTGGTTCGGCTCTTTTCGTTCCGCCGTCGCACACGGACGTGCAATGCTGAAATTTGCCGCGCAGTTCCGTGACTGTGCGCTCGTGTCGCGAAAGAAGTCGCCATGTCGAAACCCGTGGAATCGGGCGGTGTGGGAGTAGCCGGCTCCGGGTTGGTACTCGGTGTACTGGCTTCGGGGCAGTTCCTGATGACGCTGGACAGTTCGGTGATGAACGTGTCCATGGCGACCGTGGCGGCAGATCTGGACACGACGATCACCGGGATTCAGACCGCGATAACCCTGTACACCCTGGCCATGGCCACGCTCATGATCACCGGCGGCAAGATCGGCACCATCCTCGGCAGACGCCGGGCCTTCGCGCTGGGCCTCGTGATCTACGGGGTGGGCTCGTTCACCACGTCGGTGGCTCCCAACCTGACGGTGCTGTTGATCGGGTGGTCGTTGCTCGAGGGGATGGGTGCGGCACTGATCATGCCTGCGATCGTTGCGCTGGTGGCCGCGAACTTCGCGCCCGACCGACGTCCGGCCGCCTATGGTCTCGTCGCTGCGGCAGGGGCCATGGCGGTCGCCGCCGGACCCCTCATCGGCGGAGCTGTCACCACGCTCGCATCGTGGAGGTACGTGTTCGCCGGAGAAGTCGTCCTCGTCGTGATGATCCTGATGGTGCTACGCCGGATCGAGGACGTTCCGCCGTCGAAGGTGCGCCTCGACGTGGTCGGGTCGGCCCTGTCGGTGGTGAGCCTCGGCATGATCGTCTTCGGAGTCCTGAGGTCGAGCGAATGGGGATGGGTTCAGACGAAGGCAGGTGGTCCCGACATCCTCGGACTCTCACCGGTCGTGTGGCTCGTGTTGGGCGGACTACTGGTCCTGTATGGGTTCCTGCGTTGGGAAACACATCTGGTGGACCAGGGCGATGAACCCCTGATCGATCCGTCCATGCTGCGCAACCGGCAGTTGGCCGGCGGCCTCAGCATGTTCTTTGCGCAATTCGCGGTGCAAGCGGGCGTGTTCTTCGCGGTCCCGCTGTTCCTGTCCGTGGTACTCGAACTCGACGCACTCCAGACCGGGGTGCGTCTCGTGCCGCTGTCGCTCGCGCTGTTGCTGGCCGCCATCGGCATCCCCAAGCTGCGACCCCAGGCAAGTCCGCGCCGCGTCGTACGAATGGGTCTGGCGTGCATGGTCGTCGGCATCATGTTTCTCGTGGCGGGCATGGACCCCGGTGCGCACGCCGGTGTGGTGGCAATTCCGATGGTGTTGATGGGAATCGGGCTGGGAGCGTTGGCCTCTCAGTTGGGTGCGGTGACGGTGTCCGCAGTCCCGGACTCGCAGAGTGCCGAGGTCGGTGGTCTGCAGAACACGGCCACCAACCTCGGTGCGTCACTCGGGACGGCGCTCGTCGGATCGGTGCTCATTGCGACTCTGAGTAGTTCGATCGTGACCGGCATTCAGGCAGACCCGAACGTCCCGCCGTCCGTCCAACAACAGGCAACCACCGAGTTGGCGAGCGGAGTGCCGTTCCTGTCCGACACTCAACTCGAAACCGCCCTGTCGGACGCGTCCGTTCCGGAATCCACCGCCCAGGACGTTCTGGCGATCAACTCGGACGCACGCCTGGAGGCCCTCAGGGTCGCGTTCTCGGTGGCGGCCCTGCTCGCCGTCGTTGCATTGTTCTTCACCGGGAAAATCCCTCGGGCACCGGCAGTGAAATCGGATGCCGACGTGCCGCCGCCGACGCCGACGTCACCTGTCTAACGTGAGGGGTATGGAAGAAGTTTTGGACACGGACGGTGTTCGCGGAGTCCTGCATCGACCGGATGGCGAAGTGATCGGTGCGCTCGCGTTGACGCACGGCGCGGGCAGCAACTGCAACACAGTTCTGTTGACCACCTTGGCCGAGGCGTTCGCGGAACGAGGCGTTCTCGTACTGCGCTACGACCTGCCGTATCGGGTGCGGCGCGCCTCCGGTCCACCGCACCCGTCGAAGGCAGCCGAGGACCGTGACGGGGTACGGGCCGCAGTCGGTGTCCTGCGTGAACTCACCGATCGGCCGGTTGTGGCCGGAGGCCATTCGTACGGTGGACGGCAGGCCAGCATGGTTGCGGCCGAGTCCCCGGGACTGATCGACGGTCTGCTGCTCAGTTCCTATCCGCTCCACCCGCCGGCCAAGCCCGAGAAGCTTCGCACCGAACACTTGCCCGACCTCGAAACACCGGCGATCGTGATCCACGGGTCCAAAGACCCTTTCGCCACCACCGACGAGATGCGGGCTGCGCTCGACCTGATCCCCGCACGAACGACCCTGATCGAGTTCGAGGGTGCGAAGCACGATCTGGACATCGCGAAGTATCCAGTGGTGGAGCGCGTGGTGCCCGCGACACTCTCCGATATGTTCGGACGATGAGCTACGCGTACGAACCGCAGCGCAAACCGACCGACTCCGAACCGGCTTGGTTCACCTCCGCGTTGGATGCGCACGTCGACCGAGGAGTGATCGATGTCGCGGGTGCGGACGTGCACTTCCGGGCCTGGGGTCCGAGCGGTTCGCCCGGAATCGTGTTGATTCACGGCGGTGCCGCACACAGTCGGTGGTGGGACCACGTAGCCCCCTTCCTCGCGGAGGACAAGCGGGTGGTGGCACTCGACCTGACCGGGCACGGAGACAGTGGGCGCCGCGACAAGTACGGACTCGAACAGTGGGCGGAAGAAGCGCTTGCCGTGGCCGAGCCCGCAGGGATCACCGGCGCACCGATCTTCGTCGGTCACAGCATGGGCGGTCTGGTGTCGTTCGCGGCCGCGCGGTTGTTCGGCGAGGAACTCGGCGGCGTCACCCTCATCGACTCTCCGGTTCGTGCCAGGACTCCGGAAGAGGAGGAGGCGCGGATACGTCAGCATTTCGCGCCGCCGAAACCGTATGCGAGCGCGGCAAGCGCCCTCGCGCATTTCCGTCTCGTCCCGCCGCAAAAATCGACCCTGCCGTACGTGTTCGACCACATCGCGAAGACCTCGATGCGTGAGGAGGACGGTGCCTGGGTGTGGAAGTTCGATCCCGTGTTCTTCCACCGGAGTGGCAGCGAACATCTGGGTGCCGACGATCCGCGTTGTCGCATCGCCTTTTTCAAGGCCGAACACGGCATCGTGTCCGAGGAAATGGTGGCCGACATGAAGCGGCGCTTCGGCCCGTCGGCGATGTTCGCGGAAATCCCCGATGCCGGTCACCACGCGATGATCGATCAGCCGCTGTCGCTGGTCACCGGTATCCGCACTGTTCTTACGGCTTGGGCGTCCGATGATCGGGTTGCCGGCCTGGCTTGACGGTACGAACGGCCGCCACGAACTTCGCCATGAGGTCGTGATCCTTCACTCCGCGCGACGACTCCACGCCGCTGGATACGTCGACACCGGTCGCTCCCGTGGCCGCCAGTGCGTCGGCGACGTTGCTGGGGTCGAGTCCGCCCGCGAGAATCCACGGTCCGCTCGGAACCGCGGAACGTGCAGACCAGTCCCAGGGGATGCCGGCTCCTGCGGTGGCGCCGTCGAGCAGGAGGCGGTCTTCGCCGAAGTCGAGGGCGTAGCCGTCACGTAGGTGCCCGGCGACGGCGGCCCGAATCACGTCGAGTCCTGCGGCGTGCAGCCTGAGAACGTCGTCGGCCGACGTCAGGTCGTGGACCTGGACAGTGCGCAGCCCCGTGGTCTCGGCGGCGGCGATCACGTCTGCGATGTCGATGCCTTTGAACACCCCGACGGGGAGCACCGAATCCGGCACCCTGCGGACCAAAGGTGCGGCGTCCTCCGGCCGAACCATTCGGGCGCTTTCGGCGAAAACCAACCCGACTGCATCGACGTTCAGCTGTGCGGCGACGTCGACACTCGCCTCGTCGCGAAGACCGCAGATCTTGATGAACGTCACCGAACGAGTATATGGGCCGCAATCTTGCCGCAGACCGACGATACGGCCGCGTCCTGGCTCACATCCGTCCGGTGATGTGCGCAGATCCACGTCCGACGCGGTCGCTATGCGGGTGCTGCTTCCGTCAGGCTGAAGCGACACAAGTCCGTGGGCTTGCCCGAATCAACGAAATCGTTTGTCGTTCAACTAATCGAGAGGATCTCATGAGCGCCCGAATGAGGTCCTTCGGCTCCGTCGCTTCGGTGCCGGTCGCGCTCCTGGCCGCCGGTTCGGCGGCGGCATGGTGGTTCGGCGGATGGCCCGCTGCGGCTGCTCTGATCACGCTCGCGATGCTCGAAATCGCACTCGCTGCGGACAGCGCAGTCCCGATGGCCGGCCTCGCTGGGCGACTGCACAACGTCACCCGCCGCTTCTTCCTGGCGGTGGGCCTGACGCTCGGAGTCGTGGCGATGCGTCTCGGGGCGACCCCGGTGGCCGTCGCAACCGTGAACGGGGAGCGGGTCGGTGATTCCGTCACCGAGATCTTCGGGTCCTCCGCCGCCTTCGGGGATCACCTGGACGCGGCCCGCCCGGCCCTGGCCGGCTTCGGCGCCGTTTTCGTCTGGCTGGTGTTCGCCGACTATCTGATGAACGTCGAGCGCAAGAACAGGCCGTTGTGGATCGCCCCACTGGAGGTGTCCCTGTACCGGTTGCGCCGTCCACGGGCGGTGCAACTACTCTCCGCACTGGTCGGCGTGAACTTTTCGGTGGCGGTTGCCCCGGCGGACGCGCAACTCGGGGTGGCTGCCGCTGGTGTTGCGGGAATCGTGGTGTTCTACCTCGTGAAATTGACCGCCCGCCACTGCGCGCCTCCCAACAAGGGCATCGGCCGCGCAATCGCTCATGCAGCAACGGTCATCTTCGAACGGGCCCTTATCGTGTTCATGATGTTCGAAATTCTCGACGGTGCCTACACCTTCACCGGGCCGACCGAAGGGCTCTCGTTCTGGGCGAAGGTCGCCATCGCTTTCGCCGGAATCGGAATCGGTGCGGTGTTCCTCTCACGTCTGACGAGTGCCCTCGACAGGGCCGGCGCAATGGCTGCGCTCCGATTCCTCCCCGCCGGGGTGGCGTACGTGCTGGGAGTACTTGCGTTGCTGCTCTGGATAAGTGTGGTCACACTGATCCCGCCGGTGGTTACGGCCTGGTTCGGTACGGCGGTGATCGCCGCGGCACTCGTTACGTCGTACCTGCCACGAATCCCGGGCGAGACCGCACCTGCTCGGTCGCGCCCTATCCAAGAATAAGAACGTGTTCTATATTTGCGGTGTCCGCCCTTTCCTCACCGACTTGGAGTTCACGGCATGTATGAGTGGTCCGACACCGACCTGATGCTTCGCGACGCAGTTCGCGGGTTCATCGACAAGGAGGTCCGACCGCACGTCGACAAATTGGAAAGCGGCGAAATGCCGCCGTTCGACATCATTCGCAAGCTGTACGCCACGTTCGGCCTCGACGAGATGGCTCGTGAGTCGCTGCAGAAGTCGCTGGCCAAAGAACGCGGCGAGACGACGGAATCCTCGGGGGACAAGTCCGCATTCAGCGGTTCCGGGAGTATGGCCGTCATCCTGAACGCCGAGTTGGCCGGCGTCAGCCTCGGCCTCGTTGCGTCGATGGGTGTCAGCCTCGGTCTCACCGTCGGCACCATTCGCAGCCGTGGCACGCTCGCACAGAAGGAGCGCTGGCTGCCCGACCTCGTCACCTTCGAGAAGGTGGGCGCCTGGGCGATCACCGAGCCCGATTCCGGCTCCGATGCATTCGGCGGCATGAAGTCCTACGTCCGGCGCGACGGCGAGGACTACATTCTGAACGGGCAGAAGACGTTCATCACCAACGGTCCGTACGCCGACGTCATCGTCGTCTACGCCAAGGTCGACGAGGGTGATTCCTCGACCGACCGTCGTGACCGCAAGGTGCTCACCTTCGTCCTCGACGCGGGTATGGAGGGGCTCACGCTCAGCCCGCCGTTCAAGAAGATGGGCATGAACTCCTCGCCCACCGGTGAACTGTTCTTCGATAACGTCCGTATCTCCAAGGACCGACTCCTCGGTGAGACCGAGGACGGCGGTAAGTCGGACGGAAAGTCCAGTGCCAAAGAAAGTTTCGCAGCCGAGCGCATCGGCATCGCGTCGCTGGCGCTCGGCATCATCAACGAATGCCACCGACTGAGCGTCGAGTACGCCAAGTCGAGGACGCTGTGGGGCAAGGAGATCGGCCAGTTCCAGCTGATCCAGCTCAAGCTGGCGGAGATGGAAATCGCCCGTATCAACGTGCAGAACATGGTGTTCAACGCAATCGAACGCACTGCCGCCGGCGACAAGGTAACTCTCGCCGAAGCCTCCGCCATGAAGTTGTATTCGTCGCGCGCTGCAACGGAAGTCGCGATGGAGGCAGTGCAACTGTTCGGTGGAAACGGATACATGGCCGAGTATCGGGTGGAGCAACTCGCCCGTGACGCGAAGTCGCTCATGATCTACGCGGGCAGCAACGAAATCCAGGTCACGCATATCGCCAAGGGGCTCCTCGGCGCCGGATAATTCAGCTCGGTGCAGTGAACCGATAGAAACGCCAGAAGCCGAAGTTCTCGATCGAGAGGACGGTCATGTCGTCGAACCCGGCATCGCTCGCGTAGGCGCGGAGGGTGTCGGGTCGCATGACGGTTCCGGTGCCGACGCTGGGCTGCGAACTCATTCCGTCCGGCAGGCACACCAGCAAGCTGAAGCCGTACATGAGCCGTTCGGTGTCATCGAGTTCTCGGATGTCGTCGGGCGCGGCGAAGGCGTCACCGACAGCCTCGTCCATCACGATCAGGGTGCCGCCGGGAACGAGACTGTGGCGTATCGCCGTCAGCACCTCGACCGGTCGGGGCATGTCGTGGACGCATTCGAAGGCGAACGCTGCATCGTATGCGGCGGAAGGCAGATGGGCGGCGTCCCTCTCGGTGAACGTGACACGATCCCCGAGGTCGGGGTACATACCGAGGTTCGCCTGCGTGAGTTCTACGGATGCCCGGTCGATGTCGAAGCCGTGCAGCAGCGCTTCCGGATAGGCGCGGGCCAGCGCGATGGTGGACCATCCACCGCCGCAACCGATGTCAGCGATGGAAGTGTCGGGGCGGCGCAGCAGTGCATCGAGGTCGGGCACCGAGGCCAGAGCTTCGGCGAGCGCCCGCTCGTACCACGGCCTGTTCATGTCTGCCTGCGATTCACGGGCGTCGGTACCGAGCTGCGCCCAACTCACACCACCACCCGACCGGTAGGCATCGAGTAGTGCGGGGAGTTCTACGGCCGAGCCACAGAACATGCGTGCCAACGGAGCCGTGAACAGCAAGCTGTCGGAATCGGTCAGGACCTCTGCGGCGCCCGCAGGCAGGGTGAATCGCGGCGGTGTGGCGTCGTCGACAGTCAGCATTCCTGTGACCGCCTGCTGCTCGAGCCACTCACGTGCGTAGCGCGCGTTCGTATCCGTTCGCGCGGCCAGCTCTTCTGCACTGGCCGGCCCGTCGTCAGCGAGACTGCGATACCAGCCGAGACGATCCCCCACATAGACGGCGATCATGTCGACGGCGCCCAGTGACGCGTCGACGATGCGCTGGGACACGGCCTCGGCAGATCGATCCACACCGGTCATGGGATTCACTCCCCGCGTCGACGGTTCGGCGGAGTTTCCGTCCTATCCATCGTCCTCCGGGCGGGGACTGTTCGTCAGGCGAACTGACCGGCGAAGGTGAGGAACGGTTCGACCACCCGGAGCACTTCGTCAGTCGCCCCGATGGTGGTCGAGTGATCGAAGCCGTCGATGACCGCCAACTGGGCGCCGGGGATCGCCGATGCAAGTTCCTCGGTGTCCCGCAGACGCTCGGTGTCCCCGGAGCCCACGAAGAGCAAAGTGGGCACTCCCAACCGGCGTAGTGACTGCGGCGGCACCCCCGGTTCCACGTCGCAGCGTCGCATGTACGCAGCGAGCGCGACGGAGTCGTTCGCCTTGAATGCTGCCCTGGTGCCCGGGTCGATGGGCCACTCCCGCACCGCAGACCACTCGGCCAGAAACGCGTCCATGCCACGATCCTCGAGCACCCCGACACAGCCGGGAAAGAACAACCGGTCGAAGGCCCCCGCCTGTGGCCTGCTGCTCCCGCCACCCACGATCAGTGCATTCACTCGGTCCGGCGCCCGCTCCGCAACGGACAGCGCCACCCGCCCGCCGAACGAGTACCCGAGAACGCTCGCGGTCGGGATGCCCAATCGGTCGAGCACGGCGAGGACGTCGCCGCTCACCAAGTCCATCGCGTACGCGTCGGGGTCGTGGGGTTTCTCGCTGCGACCGTGGCCACGCAGGTCCACGAGGATCAGCCGGTGGCTGTCACGGAGCGACCGTACGTACCCGAACCCACGCCAGATGGCACGGGACAGGGCCGTTCCGTGCAGCAGTACCAGCGGTGGGCCCGAGCCAATGGTTTCGTAGGCGACGGCCGTACCGTCCACCGGGTTCTTCGCGTACTCCACCTCGCCAGTCTGCCTCACTCCTCGACCACCCCGTCGTCGGTGAGTGTGAGCGTTCGGGTGACTCCGATTTCATGAAGGAACTCCTTGTCGTGGCTCACCACCACCAGCGCGCCGCGGTAGCTGTTCAGCGCCTGCGTGAGGTGCGCGAGGCTCGGCAGGTCGAGATTGTTGGTCGGCTCATCCAACAGCAACAGTTGCGGCGCCGGCTCCGCGAGCAGAATCGTCGCGAGGGCCGCGCGCAGCCGTTCCCCACCGGACAGGGCCGACGCCGGTTTGTCGGATTCGTTGCCACGGAACAAGAATCGCGCCAGCTGTGCCCGCACCTGTTCGGGTGACGCGTGAGGAGCAGCGTGCGCAACATTGTCCGCCACCGACAATGCTTCGTCGAACACGTCGAGACGCTGCGGCAGTGCCTTGTACGGCGTCCGCGGACCGGAATCGACCACCGCGTCGAGGAGAGTGGTCTTTCCGATCCCGTTCGGCCCGGCCAGTGCAATGCGCTCGGGGCCGACGATGTTCAACGACACCGTCTGGCCCGACCGAATCTTCTTCTCGCTCAACTCCACAACCACCTGGCCGGAATGGACAGTGGTTGCGGGCAGCTCCACCCTGACCTCACGGTCGTCCCGCAGCGCCGACTCTGCCTCCGTGAGCGTCTGCTTCGCATCGTCGAGCGCGGCAATGTGATTGCCCCGAAGCTTCCCCGCGGATTCCTCGGCCTGACGCTTCCGTTGACCCATGACGATCTTCGGTTCACGTTTGTTCTCGTACATCTTCTGGCCGTACCGTTTTCGCCGGTCCAGTTTGATCCTTGCCTCGATCAGCTCCCGTTTCTGTTTCTGCATGTCGGTGCGTGCATCACGGACGGCGGCTTCGGCGGCCGACTGTTCAGCGGCGATGATCTCCTCGTACGCGGTGTAATTTCCGCCGAACAGCCGAAGCTCGCCGCCACGCAGCTCCGCGATCGAATCCATGCGATTCAGCAGAGCCCTGTCGTGGCTCACCACCAGCGTCGTCCCTGTGAATTGTTGGACCACGGAATACAGGCGTTCCCGCGCGGACTCGTCGAGATTGTTCGTCGGTTCGTCCAGGAGAAGCACCGTCGGATTGCGTAGAAGCTGCGCGGTGAGTCCGAGCAGCACAGTTTCGCCTCCCGACAGCGCGCCCACCGTGCGGTCGAGATCTCCCACATCGGAGACGATCGAGTCGAGTCCGAGACGGTGGAGCAGCGACAGGGCGAATTCCTCGATGTCCCAGTCGTCCTGCACGGTCTCGAAGTCACTCGGAGTGCCGTCTCCGGATTCTATGCGGTGCAGCGCTTTCCGGATCTCGTCGATACCGAGCAGGCGGTCGATACGCACGTCCGTATCGAGAGTCATGTCCTGTCGAAGGAATGCGAGCGTTCCCGCGACCGTGACAGAACCCCGCTCCGGGGTGTCGACCCCGGCGATCAGGCGCAACAGCGTGGACTTCCCCGAGCCGTTGAGTCCGACCAATCCGGTACGACCGGTGGGAATGGCCGCGTTCAGGCCGTCGAACAGGGGTTGGCCGTCGGGCCACGAAAAGGTGACGTCGGAAAGAGAAAGATAGGAACTGGAAAGATTGGACATAGGCACTCCGGAGGTTGCGGCGGGCGTACAGCGATATGCGTGTACGCGGGGTCGCGTGAGAAACCTCTACAGGAGCAAGTGCCCGTCTCCGTTCGTCGACATCAAGACAGAACGACAGTACGAGTGCATGCGCGGCGGCGCAACAGGTTTTCTCTCGTCAGATCTGAGGGCCCTCCGTGCGCAGGTCGTCTACCTTCGTCATTGCTTCCCGCAGTTCCGTCAGCCACTGCTCGCTGTGCTTGCCTGCCAGGCGCACCGTCCATTTGAGAGCATCAGCCCGAGACCGGGCGACGCCGGCGTCCACGAGGGTGTCGAGGACCTTGCGTTCGGGCTGCCGCAGGCGCGTCATCACCGGAACCGACAGATGTGTGAACAGCGCCGAGCGGCCGGCCAAGGTGACGCCCCACGCAACTTTGCGTCCGTAACGTGCCTCGGCTTCGGCGGCGATGCGCATCCGGTCCGCTCGGGTTGTCTCTCGGAATCGGGAGATGCGCCCCTCGGCCGCCGCGTCGGAGTCGGACTCGGCCGGGTGCAGTTCGCCCATGACCACGATCTCCTCGCGGTCGACCTCGATCGACGGCGGTCCGGTGAACCAATCGTCCGGGAGTCGTCCGGCGAACCACTCGGATGCGTCGCCGGCATCGGGGGCTTCTGCCTGCTGCCAGCCTCCGGTCCTGCCGAACCGTCGGTCACCTGATGACTGTGTGTTCCTCATGGCGTCCTCCAGACCGAGAATGAATCACTGATTACATGATTACTCTCATTTTGTGCTCGACGCCACTTTCTCAGGCATGATCGAGCAGGTGCGCAACCGAACCAGTCGCCGCCCAGCCCGGAACATGACCGCGATAGTCGCGATCTCCGCACTCACTCTGACCGCGTGCGGACTCTTCGGTCCCGACCAACCGGACACCGTCGCGCAGCGGTTCGTGGACGCGCTGAACAGCGACGACGTAGCAGCGGCCGCCGCATTGACCACCGACCCGGAAGCTGCGGCCGCCGCCATCACGGCGATGTACGAGGGCTTGAACAAAGACGGGACGTTCACCGTCGCCGGCACCGAGGATTCGACGTTCACCCTCGATGCGAGCTGGCCCTTCGCAGAAGGGCAGCAGTGGACGTACTCGACGCAGGGCACCGCGTCCGAGCACGGTGACGACTGGAAGATCGAGTGGAAGCCCGACGTGCTGGCGCCGGGGCTGACCGCAGACTCGACGTTGCGCTATACCCCGACGTCGGGGGAACCCGCACAGATACTGTCGGCGTCGGGAGCTCCGATCCTCGAACAGCAGGTCGTCACGCTCGTGAATATTGATCAGACGGCTGACTTGGGAGCGGTGGCCGGTTTGCTGTCTCCGATCGCCTCGACGATCACGGCACAATCCCTGAGCGACCAGGTCGCGGCGGCCGGCGGGCAGCCTGTCACCGCCATCACCCTGCGCGCCGAAGACCTCGCGCCGATTCAGGCGCAACTCGAGCAGGCCCCAGGCGTGACGCTGGCGCCGCAAACCAGGCTGCTCACCGTCGACAAGACGTTGTCGTCGCCGGTTCTGGGCGGGCTCACCGAGCTGTGGCAGGAGGAGCATGCGGCAGCCGCCGGGTGGGCCGTGCAATCCGTGGCCTCGGACGGCACCACCGAAACCCTCGCCGGAGAGCCCGGCAAGAATGCGCCGGACATCCAGACCACCATCGAGCTGCCGCGTCAGCTGGCCGCCGAGAACGCCCTGGCGAGCCTGCCGCAGGAGTCGGCGATCGTCGCGATCCGGCCCTCCACCGGTGCTCTCGTCGCGATCGCGCAGAACGACGCCGCCGACGCGTTGGGGCCGCTCGCGCTCACCGGTCTGTATCCACCCGGTTCGACCTTCAAGACCGTGACCACCTCGGCCGCGCTGCAGACGGGTGACGTAACTCCGGACACGGTGCTGCCATGTCCGGGTGTTGCGAACATCGAAGGCCGCACGATCCCGAACGACGACGAGTTCGACTTGGGTGAGGTTCCGCTGCACACCGCGTTCGCGCAGTCGTGCAACACGACGATGGGGCGTCTCGCGGTCAATCTGCCACCGCAGGGGCTACACGATGCCGCCTTGCAGTTCGGTCTGGGAATCGACTACGTGACCCCTGGGGTGACGACGGTGACCGGAAGCGTCCCGGTGGCCGAAACGCCTGCTGCCCGGGTGGAGGCGGCGATCGGGCAGGGAACGGTCACGGCATCCCCGTTCGGGATGGCGCTGGTGGCGGCGTCGATCGCGAACGGTTCCACGCCGGCGCCGATGCTGATCCAAGGTCAGCCGGGTACGCCGGACCAGACGGTGCCGCCGGTCCCCGCTTCGGTAACCGAACAGTTGCGGACGATGATGCGTGAGGTGGTCACCAGCGGCACGGCGACCCAGCTGCAAAACATTCCCGGACTCATCGGCAAAACTGGTACCGCCGAAACCGACGGGCGCCCTGCGCACGGCTGGTTCGTGGGGGTTCATAATGATCTGGCCTTCGCTGTCTTCGTGGCCGAAGGTGACAGTTCGGCACCGGCAGTGCAGGCTGCCGGGCGGTTCCTGGGGTGAACTCACCGGTAGATTTCAGGCTGAAGGTAAGTTGTAGCTGAACCGTAACGCCTTCGTAGGCAAAACGTACTTGTTACGGATGTGACGGAAAGCAAGATGGTGAGCATGGGGAATGGACGATCAGCGGTTTTCCGCAGACGCAATGTGATCGCCCTGGCTGCTGCTGTCGTGATCGCTCTGGTTGCGACGTTTTACGTGGTGTCCAATCGGCCGGAACCGACCGCCGAGTCCGTCGTGGACGATTTCATCGCAGCTCTCGGCGAAGGCGACGTGGCAGCGGCCGCGGAACTGACCACATACCCGAATGCTGCCGAGACGACGATCGGGCAGATGTTCGAGGGTCTCGACCCGGAACGCGCCTCGTTCGACCTCACCCAGTTCGTGAAACTCAACGAAAACACCGGCTTCTTCACCATGGCCGCCAACTGGAACTTCGGTAAAGGCAAAGACTGGGGCTACCAGGTTCAGGGTGGTGTCCGCGACCTGTCCATGGGATGGCGGATTCAGTGGGATCCCTCCGTCATGGCCCCCGACCTCGGCATCGGGAGCAAGGTTCGCTACGACCGCACCGACGCCGCACCGCCGCTGATCTTCGAGAACACCGGCTCCGTGCTCATGAACGAGCAGATCATCAACGTCATCGTCCTCGACCCGGCGACCATGCCCGACCCCGTCGCCACCACCACCCGTCGACTCGCAGATGTGATCAAGCCGGTAGCCCCGCTGGTCACGTCGGAATCGATGCTCGCCGAAATGGACAAGAAACCCGGTGAGCAGGTCGTGGCGGTGAAACTGCGGGACCAGGACTTCAACTACCTCGATCGCAACAACGAATTCGCGATTCCCGGCATCATCGTGGACAAGCAGCCCACCCTCATCACCGCGGACCGTCGCATCACCTCGCCGCTGGAAGATTCGTTGAAGAACGTGTGGCAGGCGAACCGCGACGAAACAGCAGGCTGGGCCGTGCATATCGTGAAGCCGGACGGGACTCCGGTTCGTCAGGCCGGTTTCCAGGGCCCGCCCGGACCGAACATCAACGCCACAATGGATTCGACCATTCAGCTCGCTGCAGAGGACGCAGTTGTCAGCGCCGGTACTCCATCCGCGATCGTTGCGATTCAGCCGTCGACGGGCGCTGTGTTGGCGGCTGCCCAGAACAATCAGGCGATCGAACAGGGTCCGGTCGCTTTCGAGCACCTGTACCCGGCGGGTAACACGTTGGATTTGGTGAGGAAGGCCGCTGGCCTGGAGAAGGGCGTCGACCCGAACTCGTTGTCCGCCGAGGAGATCGAGAAGACCGGACACCAGCTCGGCCTCGGCAGGAACTACGACATTCTGGGCATGGACCAGGAGACGGCGGTGTTCACCGCGAGCGGCTCCGGCATGGATCAGGCGATGAACACCGAGGGCGCCTACCCAGCCGTCACACCCTTCGGCATGGCGATGCTGGCAGCCTCCATCTCACGCGGCAGCGCACCCGTACCGATGATCGTGCACGGTCAGCCGGCTACCACCGAGATCGAAGCGCCACCGCTGCCCCCGGAGATCAACGAACAGCTCCGCAACATGATGCGGGACAACGTCGCACGCGGCGGCGGCTCGTACTTGAGGGGGCACCCCGGCCTGATGGGCATGACGGCCAAGGCCGGTGACGACCGCTGGTTCTTCGGCTCTCGCGGCGACTTCGCGTTCGCGGTGCTGGTCGCCGACGCCGACGGCAGCGATCGTGCCGTGAAGATGGCAGACCGCCTGTTGATCGAGATGGCCGAGCGCGCCAACCAGAAGTAATCGGCCGAACTGTACGGCCTGAGTGCTAGTGGACGCCCTTCATCATCTTCTTGATCCACGGTGAACAGATGGCGAGCAGGACACCCACGGCGATGGATCCGGCGCCGATCCACAGGTAGTAGGGCACTTCGTTGGTCTCGTCGTAATAGCCGGCCAGGGTGCCTGCCATCGCGGTTCCGAGGGCGATCGACAGGAAGAACAACGCGACCATCTGGGTGTGGAACACCTTGGGGGCGAGCTTGGTCGAAATGGACAGGCCGACCGGCGACAGGAACAGTTCGGCGAAGGTGAAGAGCAGCAGGATGCCCGCCAATCCGAGGAGTGGCGCGCTGTTCGGTCCGCCGCCCGCCATGGGGATGAAGGCAAGAAATGCCACGCCCATCAAGATGGTGCCCGCCGCGAACTTCAGCGGTGTGCCGGGCTGGCGCGGACCGAGCTTGGTCCATGCGGCCGCGAAGACCCCGGCGAACAGGATAATGAACACCGGGTTGATCGACTGCACCCAGGCGGCGGGGAACTCCCAGCCGAACAGGTTGCGGTCGAGGCGCTTGTCCGAATACATCGCGACCATCGTGAACTGCTGCTGGAACAGCGACCAGAACACCGCGCTGGCGATGAACAAAGGAATGAAAGAGATGACGCGGCTGCGCTCGATCGACGTGATCTGCTTGCTGGCCAGAATGACCGCGAAGTAGATGACCGTCGCGACGATGGTCAGCGCCACCACGACGTCCGACATGTTCGCGGCCGTGATCAGGCCCGTCACGGAAAGGACTGCCACGACGAGGACGGCGCCCGCGGCGATGCCGATGAACTTGGTGCGTTCGCTCTGGGGGAGCGGGTTCGGCACGGTGCTGCCGATACCGTGAAGCTGCTTGCGGCCGAGCGTGTACTGGATCAGTCCGAGTGCCATGCCGATGGCGGCGAGACCGAACCCGAAGTGGAATCCGATGCGGTCCTGCGCCCACCCGGTGAGCAGGGGTCCGAGCAGGCCGCCGATGTTGATACCCATGTAGAAGATCGAGAAGCCGGCGTCGCGTCGGTCGTCGTTCTCCGAGTACAGGTCGCCGACGAGGGAGGTGGCGTTCGCTTTCAGGCCGCCACTGCCGAAGGCCACCAGGGTGAGGCCGATTCCGACGCCCCAGAATCCGGGGAAGACGGCCAGCGAAATGTGGCCGAGCATGATGAGGATCGCGCTGTAGAACAGCGTGCGTTCGGAGCCGAGGACGCGGTCTGCGATCCAGGCGCCCAGGATGGTCGACAGGTAGACCGTGCCGCCGTACGCGCCGACGATGCTGGTGGCGGACGATTCTGCGATGCCGAGACCGCCGTCGCTGACCGAGTAGTACAGGTAGTAGATGAGGATGCCTTGCATCCCGTAGAAGGAGAATCTCTCCCACATCTCCACGCCGAACAGGTTGGCGAGGGGGAGCGGCTGGCCGAAGAAGCGGTGGTCCTCGCTCCTCGATTCCTGCGGTTGATCGACGGTCTCGCTCATGTTGAAGACTGTTCCAGTTGGGCGAGCAATTCGTGTCGGGTTAGGCCTGTCGTTTCCGAATCGCGGCTGAGATGCCACGCCACCCGAGCAGGAACACGGCCAGGACGGTACTCGCCACGATGATGAAGCTGAACGCGGTTCCCTGCCCACTGACCACGCGCAACAGCATCCCCACCGCGACGGTGGTGACCCACACGATCACGCCGGTCGGCAGCATCAGATATGGGTTGAACTTGTCCCGGTACAGCGCGAAGGTGGCAATCCACCCGAGTGCCAGGCCGGACAGGAACGGCCACGCCGTGGTGAGCAGGCCGACCAGTGCGTTGGATTCATCATGTGTGCTGCGTCCGATCGCGCAGAAAATGATCACGAGCACGATGTCGACCAGCAGGGCGATGGAGTACTTCTTCACAGAGATCGACTCTACGTGTGCGGGTCGGCCCTACCGAACGGGCGGGACGTACGCCGACCAGCTCGCCGCTTTGCGTGGGACGGGAAGAGGTGGCGGTGAGGGCAGCCGTTGGAACGCGACCTCGGTGCTGCCGTACGGGGTGCCCTTCTCGCCGATGTAGTAATAGCCGAACTGGTTGGCGATCGCGTTCATGTGGCCGACCGAAATGGTGAAGTCGCGCGGATCGACGAGGACGAGGGGTTGGCCGTTGAACTGGGCGGTGACGGTGTTCGCCTGATCGTGTTCGGAAGGTGCGCGTTCGGCTCGGCGCGAGACGTCCCAACGTCGATACAATCGCGGACCTGCGACGAATGCCAATGCGATGATGATCCCTACGGCTGCGCCGATCATCGGGTCACCGGAGCTTGTGTCGGTGCAGGTGTGAACAACTTGCGGAAGACGTACGTATGGTTGAAGTCGCGACTCGATGCGTACGAGCGAGCGAACACGTAGCCGTGACTGTAAGCGATCAGGGCTATGTTGTGCGGGGGCAGCCTGGTCATCAGGGCGTAGAACTCGACGACGTCCTCACCGTCGAATTGTTTTGCAAGCCAGCGTTCTTGGTTCGCATGTGAAGACATACGACGAGCCAGAATGACCGTCCAATTGCCGACGATGGCGGCTATGACGATGAAGACGAAGGCCAATACGAGCCAGGTGGGCGGGACGTTCTCCGTGCCCCGAGCAGCCAGTATCACGATGTTTGTCCCGGTATCATCAACGAACCGCGCCGACCCCGTGAGGTGCACTGACCTGTATCACTTTCCGTAGCCCCATCGCTGCCGTAGTTGGGGGACTGGAAGCGGTGGGGGCGTGCTTGATCGGACGAACACATGCTCGATCTTGTATCGGGTCCACCTCGACGGGCGGTCGCCGACATAGTGGTAGCCGTAGTGGCCGGCAACCTGAACCAGCTGTGGCAACTCCACTGGTCCCCATGTACATGGTGTGAACACGATTGATTCCCCGCTGAACAGCATGGCTGCGGGATGGGTAGCCACGTCGACGGGTGGTACCTCGGGTGGTCGTATTTTGTATTCCTCGATCAGCGGATCCGCTACTGATCGGATTCGCTTGACCGTGTAGTAGCCATAGAGGAGCAGGCCGAATATGACTGCGAACGGAAGGAACCAAATCAGGTTCCAGGTGATCGATCCGGGCTGAACTGAAGCCAGAATTTCAGTATTCACGGTTACGCTCCGAATGGTTCATGTGCGAACGGCTTTCTATCGCAGGCCAGAAGACACGATTGAACCTATAGTGTCGGGTGATGGAATTGCGGAGCATGTAACCGTATCCGAACACAAAGCCATGCTGGTAGGCGATTGCAGCGAGTTCGGCTGGCGTGAAGCGAGTTTCGTTTGCCCGTATGCTGACCGTGACTCGGCCGGCGAAGCGTTCGCCCAGCCATTGCGCCTGGTACGAAGCCGGCCGGAGTCGCCTGCGAAAATCACGCAGTTTGTCGAGAACCAACATTCCTATCATGATGATGACGGTTGGAAAAATCAGCCACAGAACCCACGGCATCGGGTCGGATTCGGCTGCTTGGGCGAGAAGCTCATTCATAGTTCTTGCTCCTGGATACGAATCCCGAGGTCTGGGTGGCGGACTCTGCCTACGATCGCGGCGACAGCGAATGCAGTGATAATGACCAGATAGACCCCAAGGGGTTGTGTTTCTAATCTGTCTGCCGGAGGTGTGGCGGCGAAGGCCGACATGCTCTCGAAAATATCAAACGAATTGAGCGACATTACTTTCCGTAGCCCCATGGGCGGCCCATGTGTGGAACAGGAAGAGGAGGGGGCGTACTCGACCTTACGAATACATGCTCGGTTCTAAGGCTCCTCCACCGCGAAGGTCGGTCGCCTACATAGAAGTACCCGTAGTGGTTGGCAACCTGATTCAGCTGTGGCAGTGGTATCGGCCTGGCTGTGTCAGGCACAAACACGACCTGGTCACCACGAAACAGTACGGCAGCAGGATGGTTGACGACGTCGACTGGAGGCCTTTGCCCGATCTTGGCTTTGTGCTGCCGCCCCACTTCCTCAGAATCAGATAGGGCGCGGAGGAGTAGCACCGCCACCCAGATTGCTACTCCGATGATTGGGCTCATGAATATGAACCATACGAAATTCCATGCGACAGTGCCCTGTTCAAGAGCGGCCAAGTTGTCAGTACTCATGGTGTCTCCATGGTGGTGGATTGCAGGAGTCCGGAATTTGCGGGCGAGTAGTAAATGCGATTGAACTTATAGGTTCGTGTAATGGATCGGTCGACCCGGTAGCCGTAAGCGAACACGAATCCATGTTGATACGCGATCTCGGCTAATTCGACCGGTGTAAATCGGGTGTCGTTGGCATCCAGGTACGCCGACATTTGCCCGTTAAATTGTTTGCTCAACCACTGTGCTTGCGCTGCCGGAGGTCGGATTCGACGACGGAATTTTC
>JAAZAD010000295.1 GCA_012514505.1 Rhodococcus sp. (in: high G+C Gram-positive bacteria)
CGGAGGTGCCGCCGTCCACGTACGAGCCGATGTCTACTGCCGGGACCTCGAAAGGGCTCGTGTCGTTGTTGCCGGTGGTGGTCATGTTGTTCTCCGGGCGGTGGGTGAGGGGATGCCGGTCAGGTGAGGGCGAGAGCGTCGAGCTTGCGCTGGAAGTGTTCGCCGGAGGTGACAGTGGGGTACTTGGCCGCGTCGACGGTGTCGAGGCTGCTGATGACGGCGTCGTGATGCGGTTGATGGAAGAAGGCCAGCGAGTAGCGGGGTTTGTCCCAATCGCCCTCGATCGGGTTGACGACACGGTGCAGTGTGGAGTTCCATCGGTCGTTGGTCCAGCGCTGCATGAGGTCGCCGATGTTGATCACGAACGAGCCCTCGACAACCGGGACGTCCTCCCATGCCTCGCCGTTCCAGACTTGGAGGCCGCGCACCGAAGGGCTGCCGTGAAGGAGAGTCAGGCTGCCGAAGTCGGTGTGGGCGCCGCCGCGGAGCTGGCCCTCCAGTGGTCGCGCGGTCAGAGGCGGGTAGTGGTAGATGCCGAGCTGACTGTCGTGGCGGTTGGTGAACTGGCGGAAGAAGTTCGCCGGCCGCCCGAGTGCGAGCGCGAAGATCTCCATGACGGTGTCGGCGAGCTCGTTCATCGCCGTGTAGTAGGCGCTGATCGCATCGCGCAGTTTCTCGTCGCCGTTCCACAGGGGGGAGCGCCAGTCGATGACATCGACCCTGCGAACACGGAGCTCCTCACGCAGGTCCGGAGGTGCGTCGTCCTGGTTGTGGGATCGGGCCAGGGCCATTTCGGCGAACCGGTAGTAGCCGGACCCTCGGGTCTCGTTGCGGAACTCGGCTTTGGCGCCTGCCGGCCGCGCGAAGAAGGCCTCGATCCGGGTTGTCGCCTCGTCGATCACGGCGACGTCGATCCCGTGCCCGGTGATCACGAGAAATCCTGTATTGCAGCAACTCTCGTCGACAGCAGCGACGACGCTGCCACGGTCCGCCCCGCTGCGGAACGACTCGATGTCGATGACGGGAACTACGCGACTCATGACTGTCGGCCTCCTCCGGACGGCCGAACCGCCCGTTCTCGGGGTGCGCTCCCCGGCGCACGAAGTTTGTTCACATCAATATCTTCGAGATCCCGCATTGCCTTCGAGTTACCGGTTCGTTGCCGTTCAAGAACCGATTTAACCCCGCAGAGCTGTCGGGTCTCCATTCCAACAAATTGCCCATGTCAATATTTGGTAGTAGGCGTCGCTACGAGCGCCGGTCCGCCGGAGCTATGCCCACCCAGGCGAGGATGATCGCCTCGATCGCCTCGGCGATCGCGTACAGAACAACGGCTACCACGGTGATGACAGCGACGATGGCCCACACTTCGGTGAAGTTGGATTGCGTTGTAGCCGCAACGATCCCGGCTCCTAAGCCGACATAGGTGAACAACCATTCGTAGAGCATCGCGCCGGTGATCGCGGCCGGGACGGAGATCCGGAGCGCGGCGAGGAGGTGGGGCAGTGCCGTTGGAACGGCGACCTTGCGCATGACGGTCCACGCGCCGCCACCGTTGACTCGGACGACGTCGAGCATCTGGGGGCTGGCGGATCCGAATCCGAGAGTGACGTTGACCAGGACGGGAAAGAACACGACGACGGTCCCGACCAGTGCGGCAGTGACTTTGCCGCCACCGAATACGAGATAGATGACCGGAGCCGTCGCCATGAGGGGAACGGTCCGCATGAGCATCGCCAGGGGCATGAACATGAACTCGACCGGCTTGACGAGGGTGAAAACGATTGCGACACCCACGGACAGGACAACACCGATGACGAATCCCAGCGAGGCATGTCCCAGGGTGACCCACAACAGCGACAGTAAACGCTCTCGATTCTCGGCACCGGTCACGCCGGATGCGGACTCGCCACCGAACAGATAGTGCCAGACGTCGGCGGGTGTCTTTCCCACATAGGGATTGACATCCATGATCTTCAGCGTGATGCCCCAGACCAGCGCGAACACCACCAGCGCTGCGACGACACCGAAAACGTTGGTCAGGACTCCACGTGCCGTCCGCATCATGCTTTCGCTCCTGCCGACCAAGGGGTGACGTACCGGCTGAGCAGCCCGATCGCCCAGTAGGCCGAGCCTGCCACCGCACCACACACGACACCGACGACCCACAACCGCACCGGCTGGTTGTGTGCCTGGGCCGCCAGCAGTTGGATGCCGAGGCCGGAATCGACCCCGAGCAGGAAG
>JAAZAD010000039.1 GCA_012514505.1 Rhodococcus sp. (in: high G+C Gram-positive bacteria)
CGAAGTCCGACTCGTAGAACACGGCTTCGACACCGAGCACATCGCCGAGGGCCTGCACGAGTTCGACGGCAAACCCGACGATGGTGCCGTCGTCGTCCTTGAATTCGTTGGGAGCGTATGGCACATTCGCGCCGACCTTCAATACGCCTGCCGCCGCCGTCGAGGGTGGGAGCTGCGCAGCGAGCGCATCGACGCGCTGGGCATGTACCCGGTCGCCGGGAGGCACGGTGGATTCGGTGTTGACCACGCAACCCGTCACGGCCACGAGGAGCAGCAGCACTGCGGCTACGACGCCGGCGAGCCGGGGCCGTCGGGCACGAGAGTGAGCTGGTCCATCCACATCCGCACAGTAGACCGGAGCGCTCTGTGTGTCTGCAAATCTGTGCTGTGTGATGTCGCGGGCCGATCCAGTGCCGTGTTACGAACGTCGCACGCACTCCCTCATGGGGCGCTGATCTGCTCGATCACCGCATCCGTAAACTCGATTGTCGATGCCCTCCCGCCGAGGTCTGCGGTGGCGACACCGGCTCCGATCGTCTCCGTGACGGCTCGCTCGAGCGCGCGCGCCGCACCGCCGAGGAACGGGTCCCCGCTGACGGCGAGGCGGTCGAGGAGCATCGCCGAGGACAGGAACAGGGCGGTCGGATTGGCGCGACCTGATCCGGCGATGTCGGGTGCGGCGCCGTGGACCGCCTGCGCCATCGTCCTACGAGCGGACGCATTGATCGAAGGGGCGCTGCCGAGTGAGCCGGACAGTTCACCTGCGAGGTCGGACAGGATGTCTCCGAAGAGGTTCTCGGTCACGATAACGTCGAACTCACCGCCGCGTCGGACGAGCAGCGCGGCCATCGCAACGACGTGCTCGTCGTCGACGTCCACGCTCGGATACATGCGTCCGATCTCGCGACACACATCCCTGAACAACCCGGTCGTCTTCGACAGCACGTTCGCCTTGTGCACGATGGTGACTCGTTTTCGTCGACGTGAGGCCAGATCGAAGGCGGTGTGCGCAATTCGTTCGCAGGCCGCACGGGTGACAACACCGACGGCGAGGGCGACGTCGGGTGTCGGCATGAATTCACCGCTGCCTTCCGCCATGTTGCGGTCGGCGTAGAAGCCTTCGGTGTTTTCGCGTACGACGACCAGATCCATCTCGGGTACCACGGCGCCGGTGCCCGGCAGCGCTCGGGCGGGACGGATGTTCGCGTACAGGTCGAAGTGCTTCCGGATCTGGCCACCCGGAGGTAGCGCTGTGCGAAAGGGGTCGCGGTAGGACGCGCTGTCGTGCGGCCCCAGGATCCAGCCGTCGAGCTCGGTCAGCACCTCGAGAGTCGATTCCGGTACCGGGGTGCCGTGACTGCCAATGGCATCGGCCCCGAGCGGCAACGGCACCCACTCGACGCCCGGCCCTCCCGCAGCGGCGACCGCCGCGTCGACGACACGGCGGGTTGCGGGAACGATCTCGTGGCCGATGCCATCACCTTCGATCAGGCCGATGCGCTGGGGCTGCGAGAGTGCAGTCTCATGGTTTGCCGTTGCAGTCTCGTGGGTCACCGCGCCATCATTGCGCATCATGGTGCAGTCGGTGGAGCTACTACTCGATGACCGCCTCGACGGTTATGTCCGCGCGCAGTGGGAGAGCCTGCACACGGCCGGTATCGACAGTCAGCAGCGGGTCCGGGCCGAATCGAATCGGCCACACGTCACGCTGTTCGTGGCGGAAACGATTTCGCCTGCTGTGGAGGAGGCTGCGAGTGA
>JAAZAD010000296.1 GCA_012514505.1 Rhodococcus sp. (in: high G+C Gram-positive bacteria)
CAGCTGCTGCTGCTCGCCGACGAGATCTACGACAAGATCCTCTACGACGACGCCAAGCACATCTCGCTGGCGACGCTGGCTCCCGATCTGCTGTGCTTGACGTTCAACGGCCTGTCGAAGGCCTACCGGGTAGCCGGGTACCGGTCGGGCTGGATGGTTATCACCGGTCCCAAGGAGCACGCGTCCGGGTTCCTCGAAGGCATCGATCTGCTCGCCTCCACTCGCCTGTGCCCCAACGTCCCGGCACAGCACGCGATCCAGGTGGCGCTCGGTGGCTACCAGAGCATCGACGACCTGGTGCTTCCCGGCGGGCGCCTCCTCGAGCAGCGCGACGTCGCGTGGGAACGTCTCAACGCGATCCCCGGCGTCAGCTGCGTCAAGCCGCGCGGCGCGCTGTACGCGTTCCCGAGGCTCGATCCCGAGGTGTACGAAATCCACGATGACGAGAAACTCGTCCAGGATCTGCTGTTGCAGGAAAAGATCCTCATGGTGCAGGGCACGGGCTTCAACTGGCCGAACCACGATCACCTGCGCGTCGTGACGTTGCCGTGGGCACGTGATCTTGCGGTGGCGATCGAGCGATTCGGCAACTTCCTGTCCAGCTACAAGCAGTAGGAATCGTTGCCAAACGGATATCTGGGCAGTCCTGGCCCAGAAAGTGCCAGGTCGCAGGAGGTTCACCCGAATCGACGCCGGCGATTTGCCCTAGGGTGACCAGACCCACACGGTAAACAGCTTCCCCGATTGGTGAAACTACAAGTACCTTGGTCATCGGCACCTCGAGTGCCGGGCTCCCTGGCTCACGCCATCCCCCCCTGTGCGAAGCCAGGTGAAGGTGGCGGGGACACCCCCTGCTCCCCGCCACCAGCCCTTTCTCCCCCGACACGGATCTTCTTTCCGGCTATGGCTAGCCTGTTGCGGTGAGTCATGGACACGGGCACGGACACGGCCACTTCGACGGACCCGCTCCACTCGCTCCCCTCGCCGCAAGGATCGTCGTCGGCCTCCTGGTCGCGATCGGCGCGGTGGTGCTCGTCGGCACGGCGATGCTCTGGCCGAGCGAGCAATCCGTCGACATTCCCGCGCCGTTCCAGACCTCCGACGGCGGCGCCGTCGTCACCGAGGCCGGAACGGTCGTCGAGCAGAGCAGCGGGTGGTGCGGAAGCGCGTCGATGGGCCGGGTGTTCACGGGTGAGCCCACGCCGCCGCCGACCGAGTCGTTCGAATGCGAGCGCAGTGTCATCGACATCGAGTCGGGCCCCAACGCCGGTACCCGCACTCTGCTCGAAGTCATTCCGGGCCCCGGCCAACCCGAATTGCACAGCGGCGATTCGATCCGCCTGGTGCGCCAGACCGATCCGAGCGGCGCAACGGTGTACTCGTTCTACGACTTCGCCCGCGGATTGCCGCTCACGCTGATCGTCGCGGCGTTCGCGATCGTCGTCATCGTGGTCGCCCGGTGGCGCGGTCTGCGCGCCCTGATCGGGCTCGGTGTCGCATTCGGCGTCCTCGTGATGTTCATGCTCCCGGCGTTGCTCGACGGGCAGCCTGCCGTCCCGGTCGCGCTGGTGGGTGGTTCGCTGATCCTCTACGCGGTGCTGTATCTCGCACACGGCGTCAATCTGCGGACGAGCTCCGCACTCCTCGGCACCCTCGCGTCGATGGCCCTGGCTGCGGTGTTGTCGTATGTCGCGATCGAGATGACGCACCTGACGGGTCTGTCGGAAGAACAGAACACCGACGTACAGCTCTATATCGAGCAGGTGTCGATCACAGGGCTGCTGCTCGCCGGTTTCATCATCGGTTCGCTCGGTGTACTCAACGACGTGACGATCACCCAGGCGTCGTCGGCGTTCGAGCTTGCCGGCCTCGACCCGCGGGCCTCTCGCCGTGAGATCTTCGTCTCGGCGATGCGCGTGGGTCGCGATCACATCGCCAGCACCGTCTACACCCTCGTCCTCGCCTACGCAGGTGGCGCACTGCCGCTTCTGCTCCTGTTCTCCGTCGCGGGCCGGTCGGTGTCGGATGTGGTCACCGGCGACGCCGTCGCCATCGAGGTGGTTCGCGCGTGTGTCGGTGGCATCGCGCTGACGCTGTCGGTGCCGCTCACCACCGGCATCGCCGCGGTGCTCGCTCGCACCGGCGCCCCGGCCGCACCCGCCGGCCGTCACTCACGGTGACAAATCTTCCTCCGGTCGCTCGGGTTTCCTCGGGTCGTGAGGGAACGGGAAACCGGATTGTTGGGGGAAGATTTGCGTCACGCATGCTTTCGGCTCTTGCCCGCGCGTGTGAT
The DNA here is from genome assembly GCA_012514505.1 of Rhodococcus sp. (in: high G+C Gram-positive bacteria). GTDB lineage: Bacteria > Actinomycetota > Actinomycetes > Mycobacteriales > Mycobacteriaceae > Rhodococcus_F. The sequence continues at coordinate 2,294 of JAAZAD010000296.1, forward strand.
GCAGGCGGCGACGGCGTCGAATCGGTCCAGGTCGCGCCATGTCCAGCGGACGACCTGGAATCCGAGCTCGCGTAGA
>JAAZAD010000297.1 GCA_012514505.1 Rhodococcus sp. (in: high G+C Gram-positive bacteria)
CCGAAGACCAGGCAATCCAGTCCGTCCGAACCGGACTGTTCATCGGCGGCAAATGGCGCGACACCGCCGAAACCATGCCGGTCGTCGACCCGTCGACGGGCAAGACACTGTGCACGATCGCCGACGCCTCCCCCTCTGAGGCTGCGGAAGCGCTCGATGCGGCCGCGGCAGCGCAGGCCGATTGGGCGGCGACCACACCCCGCGAACGGGCGAACGTGCTGTCCAACGCGCACCGACTCCTCCTCGAGAACACCGAACGGCTCGCCCTCGTCATGACCCTCGAAATGGGCAAGCCGTTGAAGGAATCGCGAGGCGAGATCGCGTACGCAGCCGAGTTCTTTCGTTGGTTCGCCGAAGAAGCTGTCCGCATCGACGGCGGCTACACCACCGCCCCGGCCGGCGGTTCACGATTCCTCGTCACCCGGCAGCCCGTCGGGCCGTGCCTGCTCATCACGCCCTGGAACTTCCCGATGGCCATGGGCACCCGCAAGATCGGACCCGCTCTCGCAGCCGGATGCACCTGCGTGATCAAACCGGCCTCGCAGACCCCGCTCTCGACCCTCGCGCTCGCGGACATACTCGTCGAGGCCGGGTTGCCCGACGGTGTCGTCAACGTCGTCACCACCTCCCGGTCGGACGACGTCATGGCCCCGATGATCCGCGACCCGCGCTCACGGAAGCTCTCGTTCACCGGCTCCACCGGCGTCGGCAAGCATCTCCTGGCCCTCTGTTCCGAGACGGTGATGCGCACCTCGATGGAACTCGGCGGCAATGCCCCGTTCGTGGTGTTCGACGACGCGAACCTCGACGACGCAGTCGACGGCGCCATGCTCGCGAAGATGCGCAACATCGGCCAGGCGTGCACCGCGGCAAATCGCATCCTCGTCCACTCTGCCGTGGCCGAGGAGTTCACCCGCAAACTCACCGACCGCATGAAGGCGCTGCCACTCGGCCGCGGCACCGAAGACGGAGTCGTCGTGGGACCACTGGTCAACGAGTCGGCAGTGACGAAGGTGGACGAGTTGGTGGCCGACGCCGTCAAGCGCGGGGCCACCGTCGTGACCGGAGGTAGTGCCATCGACGGGCCTGGCAACTTCTATCCGGCCACCGTACTGACTGGCGTTCCCGACGACGCAGACATGTGCGACACCGAGATCTTCGGACCGGTCGCCGCGATCAGCACATTCGAGACCGAGGCCGAGGCGGTCGAGCGCGCCAACGACACCCCGTTCGGCCTGGTCGCGTACGTGTACACGGAGAACCTTCGTCGTGGGTTGCGGGTGTGCGAGGCACTCGAATCCGGCATGGTGGGGCTCAACCAGGGCGTCGTCTCCAATCCGGCCGCTCCGTTCGGTGGGGTCAAGGAATCCGGGCTCGGGCGCGAAGGCGGGCCCACCGGAATCGACGAGTTCCTCGAAATCAAGTACATCGGAGTCGCCCTGTGAGCACGTACCGGATTGCCACGATTCCCGGTGACGGGATCGGCGAGGACGTCACCGAAGAAGCGGTCCGTGTCCTCGATGCAGCAGCTCGTGGGTTCACCATCGAATGGACCGAATTCGACTGGTCCTGCGAGCAGTACCTGCGTACCGGCGCCATGATGCCGGCCGACGGTGCCGCACAGCTCGCCGAGTTCGACGCGATCTTCCTCGGCGCTGTGGGGTTCCCCGGCGTCCCGGACCATGTGTCGTTGTGGGGCTTGTTGATTCCACTACGCCGTGCGTTCGGCTTATACGTCAACCTGCGTCCGGTACGTCTGCTGCCCGGCACCGAGTCCGCATTGTCCGGCCGCACGGCCGACGAACTCGACATGCTCATCGTCCGAGAGAATTCGGAGGGCGAGTACTCCGAGATCGGCGGCACTCACAACCCCGGTCGTCCCGACGAATTCGTTCTGCAGGAATCCGTGTTCACCCGAGTCGGCTGTGAACGGATCATCCGTCACGCCTTCGAACGGGCCGGTCAGCGGCAAAAGAAGGTGTGCTCGGCCACCAAATCCAACGGACTGATCCATTCGATGCCCTACTGGGACAGAGTGTTCGACGAAATCGCCGCCGAGTACCCAGATATCGAAACGCGGCAGATGCACGTGGACGCGCTGGCTGCGGAGATCGTGCTGCATCCTGATCGGCTCGACGTGATCGTGGGGTCGAACCTCTTCGGCGACATCTTGTCCGATCTCGCCGCGGCCGTCACAGGAGGACTCGGATTGGCGCCGTCCGGCAACATCAACCCGGAGAAGACGGGGCCGTCGATGTTCGAAGCCGTTCATGGAAGTGCGCCGGACATCGCGGGCAAGGGAATCGCCAACCCAGTTGCTCAGATCCTGGCCGGCGCGATGATGCTCGAGCACCTCGGCGAGCACGACACCGCCGCCGCAATCGACAAAGCCGTCTGCGATGCGCTGGAGAAGGGCGAGACACTCACCCCGGATCTGGGTGGCAGCGCGACCACGACCGAACTCGGAAATGCGATCGCCGAGCGCGCTGCCGCCCAGTAGAACCAACTACAACCAAGTGTCTTCCGTGGTGGTGGTCAGGAAGGCCTCGAGGTCGTCACGCCACTGCGCGGGCACCGTCTTGTCCGGTTCGATACCGCTGTACTGACCCCGGTAGAACAGCAACGGCCGCTCTTCCTTGACCTCGCCCAGCGACGAGATACGGCCGAACACCACCCAGTGATCGCCGCCGTCGTGTACCGACTCGACCGTGCAATCGACGTGTGCGAGAGAACCATCGAGAATCGGCGAGCCGAGCGGCGACGGCGTCCAATCGATCCCGGCGAACTTGTCCGGCTCACGAGACCCGAAGCGTGCACACGTCGATTGCTGTTCCTCGGCAAGCATGTTCACGCAGAACTTGCCGGAACGCTCGATCGCCGCCCACGAACGTGACTGCTTGGTGGGGCAGAACAACACCAACGGCGGATCCAGCGACAGCGCCGCGAACGACTGGCACGCGAAGCCCACCGGCTCACCATCGTCGACCGTGGTGATGATGGTGACGCCGGTGCAGAACTGCCCCAGTACGGTGCGGAACTGCTTGCTGTCGATGACCTGTGTCGTCGCTGCTTCCTCGACCATTACTTCATTCCCACCGTGAAGTCGTGGCCCCACAGGCTGACCGCCGTACTCTCCCGTGCAATCCACTCGTCGCCCTCGACCTGCAGCCCCTCGCAGCCGAATTCGATGTCGAACCCGCCCGGCGTCTTCATGTAGAAGGACAGCATCTTGTCGTTGACGTGGCGACCGAGAGTCGCGGACATCTTGACCTTCTTGCGCAATGCACGGTCGAGTGCGAGGCCCACGTCGTCGGCCTCCTCCACCTCCACCATGAGGTGGACGATGCCCGTCGGGTTGGGCAACGGCAGGAACGCGAGACTGTGATGCCGCGGGTTGCAGCCAAGGAAGCGCAACCACGCCGGCTCACCGTCTGCCGGGCGTCCGACCATTTGTGGTGGCAGACGCATGGAGTCGCGCAACTTGAATCCGAGCACGTCGCGGTAGAAGCGCAGCGAGGCCTCGTCGTCGTCCGTGGTGAGAACGACGTGACCGAGACCTTGTTCTCCCGTGACGAATCGGTGACCGTACGGGCTCACCACCCGTCGGTGTTCGAGCGCCGCCCCATGGAACACCTCGAGTTTGTTACCCGAGGTGTCCTCGAAAGTGATCATCTCGACGACACGACGGTCCTGCAACTGCTCGGCCGTGGCTTCCTTGAACGGCACACCGGCAGCAGACAGGTTGTCGCGAACCTCCTGCAGCTCTGCGGCATTCGCGGTCTCCCAACCGGACACCGACAGTCGTTCCTTCTCGCCGGGGAAGATGACCAGGCGTGCCGGAAACTCGTCCATCCGCAGATACAGGGCCTCCGGATCGGAACCCTTGCCCTCGATCATCCCGAGCACCTTCAGGCCGTACTCACGCCACGCAGCCATGTCGGTGGCTTCGATGCGCATGTAGGCCAGCGAACGAATACCCATCATTTGCCTCCGTCTAGAAGGAAGTCCGAGGCGATGCGGTTGAACTCGTCGAACTTCTCGAGCTGAGCCCAGTGTCCGCAGCCGCCGAACACGTGCAACTGCGCTCGCGGAATCAGCTTCAGCGCGACAAGCGCACCGTCGAGCGGATTGACGCGGTCCTCGCGACCCCAGATGAGCAGGACCCGCTGACGCAGCTTGTACGCGTCACGCCAGAGCATGCCGAGTTCGAAATCCGCACTGGAGAACGACTTCCCCATCGACTTGGCCGCAGCCAGCGATTCCGGGGTGCTCGCTGCCGCGAACCGTTCGTCGACGAGTTCCGGTGTGATGAGCGACTGGTCGTACACCATCACCCGCAGGAACGCCTCGAGCTTCTCCTTGGTGGGCCCCTCCGGCGGCGCACTGAACTTGCCGAGGTTCTTGACGCCCTCGGTGGGGTCCGGCGCGAACAGATTGATACTCAGACCGCCCGGTCCCATGAGCACCAGCCGGCCCGCACGGTCCGGGTAGTCGAGCGCGAATCGCACCGCCGCACCGCCACCGAGCGAGTTACCCAACAGGTGAACGCGACCGGAGATGTCCAGGGTGTCGAGCAGCGCGTTCAGAGCCGACGCACTGTGCACGAAGTACTGCGGGTGGTCGGTCGGCTTGTCCGACAGTCCGTAGCCGGGCTGATCGACTGCAATGACGTGGAACTTTTCCGCCAGAACGGGAATGTTCTTGGCGAAGTTCGACCACGACGAGGCACCGGGTCCACCGCCGTGCAGCAGCACGATCGTGGTGGCGTTCCCGACTCCTGCCTCGTGATAGTGCAGCTTCAGGTCAGGACGCACCTGGGCGAATCTGGAGGTGGACTCGAACGTGAGCGCTTCTTCGGTCGTCGTCACCTGTTCTCCTAGACCATCGTGTCCGTGATCGGCAGTCCGAACTCCCCGGTTCCGTACATGACGTAGGCACGCTCCGGATCGTTGGCGGCGTGCACGCGTCCGGCGTGCGCGTCACGCCAGAAGCGCTGCAGCGGAGTGCCGTTGGTGAGTGCGGTCGCGCCCGAGCTCTCGAAGAGCTTGTCGATCGACGCGATTGCCCGGCCCGTGGCGCGCACCTGATCGCGGCGTGCGCGCAAACGGATCTCGAACGGAACCTCCTCCCCTGCAAGGAGGTACGCGTACTCGTCCGCAACATTGCCGGACAGCTGACGCCAGGCGGCGTCGATGTCACTCGAGGCCTCGGCGATACGCACCTTCGAGAACGGGTCGTCCTTCGCCTTTTCGCCTGCGTAGGCTGCGCGCACGCGCTTGCCCTGGTGCTCGACGTGGGCGTCGTATGCGCCGTAGGCCATTCCGACGATCGGGGTAGAGATCGTGGTGGGGTGGATGGTGCCCCACGGCATCTTGTAGACCGGCGCGGTGTTCTTCTCGAGCCCGGGCGCGGTGAGGTCGTTCATCTTCTTGAAGCTCAGGAAGCGGTGCGTCGGGACGAATACGTCCTTGACGACGATCGTGTTGCTGCCGGTTCCGCGCAGGCCGACGACGTTCCACACGTCGTCGATCTCGTAGTCGGAGCGCGGAATGAGGTAGCTGCCGAAGTCGACCGGACGGCCGTCCTTGATTACAGGTCCGCCCACGACGACCCAGTCGCCGTGGTCGCAGCCCGAGGACCAGGCCCACGAGCCGTTGACCTTGTAGCCGCCGTCGACGACCTCGCCGGCGCCCATCGGCGCGTACGACGAAGAGATGCGCACATCGGTGTCCGAGCCCCACACGTCTTCCTGCGCCTGCTGGTCGAACAGCGCGAGATGCCAGTTGTGCACACCGACGATGCCGGCAACCCAGCCCGTCGACCCACACGCGCTCGCGATCTTCTTGACCGCGGAGTAGAAGAGCACCGGGTCTTCCTGGTATCCGCCCCACTGCGCGGGCTGCAGCAACCGGAAGAAGCCCGTCTCCTGGAGCGCCTTGATGGACTCGTCCGGGATGCGGCGCAAATCCTCGGTTTCTTGTGCACGCTCCCGCAGCGTCGGCAGTAGTGCGTCGAGCCGCTGCATCACCTCGTGGCTGTCATGGTCACCCACAGGACGCTCCCGTCTGATCGAATGGTTCACTTACATCTGAGACTAGAACACGTTCCCATTTATGTCGAGACCGGCACGAACCAGCAGGTCATCCCTGGATGAACGGTTCAAATGTAGGTGAAATATGGAAAATCTCGACGAGATTCTATAACGTGTTCTAGTAACAGCATGAAGGGATGTGAGGGCGCAATGGCGCAGATTCGCGAGATCGATGTGGGCACGACCCAGACCCGCTACGCGCGTGGTTGGCACTGCCTGGGCCTCCTGCGAGACCTACGGGACGGAAAGCCGCACGCCATAGAGGCGTTCGGCACCAAATTGGTCGTGTTCGCGGACAGTAAGGGCGAACTCGTAGTTCTCGATGGCTACTGCCGCCACATGGGCGGGGACCTCACACAGGGAACGGTCAAGGGCGACTCGATCGCGTGCCCGTTCCACGACTGGCGCTGGGGCAAGACCGGCAAGTGCACGGGCATCCCCTACGCACGCCGAGTGCCGCCGCTGGCGAAGACCCGCACCTGGACGACACTCGAGCAGAACGGCCAGCTGTTCGTCTGGAACGACCCCGAGGGCAACCCGCCCCCGGAGGACGTCACGATCCCCAAGATCGAGGGCGCCGACAGCGATGAGTGGACCGACTGGACCTGGAACTCCATGGTCATCGAGGGCGCCAACTGCCGTGAGATCATCGACAACGTCGTGGACATGGCGCACTTCTTCTACATCCACTACGCCTTCCCGACGTACTTCAAGAACGTCTTCGAAGGCCAGGTCGCGGCGCAGTACCTCAACACCAAGGGCCGCCCGGACATCGGCATGGCATCGCAGTACGGCGGCGACACCCTGCTCAGGTCGGAGGCCGCGTACTACGGGCCGTCCTACATGGTCAACCCGCTCTGGAACAGCTACAGCGGCTACGAGGTCGAGAGCGTCCTGATCAACTGCCACTACCCGATCGACCAGAACTCGTTCGTGCTCCAGTACGGCGTCATCGTCAAGAAGCCGAAGGGCGTCTCGGACGAGATGTCCGACAACCTGGCCGCGAAGTTCACCGAAGGCATCGCCGAGGGCTTCCTCCAGGACGTCGAGATCTGGAAGAACAAGACGAAAATCGACAATCCGCTCCTCTGCGAGGAGGACGGTCCGGTGTACCAGCTGCGTCGCTGGTACGACCAGTTCTACGTCGATGTCGCGGATGTCACCGACAAAATGACGCAGCGGTTCGAGTTCGAGGTGGACACCACCAAGGCCAACGAGGCCTGGCAGGTGGAGGTCGACGAGAACCTCGCACGTCAGAAGGCAGAGAAAGAAGCCGCAGCCGCCGAGAAGAACACGGAAGCGCAGGTATAGCGATGAGCGCCTCGACCGAGTCACGCAACTCGAAATGGGCCAAGGCCCCGGATTTCTCGAGTCAGCCGGCTCGTGTCGAGGCGATCACGGCGCAGACCGTTGCCGACAAGGAGAATTACCTCGATTCGGGTCTACACGAAGTCGAGTGCCGAACCTGCGGAACCTGCGTTCTCGTCCGCAAGAACAGCATGAAACACACGAGCGTGCAGTGGATGTCCGATCCCGCGCAAACCTGCCCCACCTTCAAACAAGGTGTTGCAGAGGGACGCTCGACGTCCCAGCAAGACGGCTGTCCTCGCCTGCAGGACAGCATCAACCATGCCGTGATGGAAGGCTTCATCGAGGTCCGCGACCGCGACGCCTGACCTACCACCCCTTCCGACCAATGTCACACACGTTCAGTTCGATCGAACGGGTGTGACATTGGTCGTTTCAGGGTGAAATAGCACCGCCCCCAACGAATGTCACACCGGTTCGCGTGAGCTGAACCGGTGTGACATTGGTCGGGAAGGGGTGGGAGATCAGGAAGCGGCGGCTTCCTTCTGAAGCTCCAGAGCGATGTCGATGAGCTGGTCTTCCTGACCACCGACGAGCTTGCGCTTACCGGCCCGCACCAGCAGTTCGGCCGACGAGACGCCGTACCGCTCGGCCTGGCGTTCGGCGTGCTTGAGGAAGCTCGAGTACACCCCGGCGTACCCCATCATCAACGCCTGACGGTCGAGCAGGCACTCCTGCGGCATCGCCGGACGCACCACATCTTCCGCTGCATCGGCGATGGCGAAGAAGTCGATGCCCGTCTTCACGCCGATCTTGTCGCACACACCGACGAACGCCTCGACGGGCGCGTTACCCGCGCCCGCACCGAATCGCCTGGTGCTGCCGTCGATCTGCCGAGCACCCGCACGAACGGCGGCAACGGAGTTCGCCACGCCGAGCCCCAGGTTCTCATGTCCGTGGAAGCCGACCTGCGCGTCGTTGCCGAGTTCCTGCACGAGTGCCTCGACACGATCCGAGACACCCTCGAGCACCAACGCGCCTGCCGAATCCACGACGTACACGCACTGGCAGCCGGCATCGGCCATGATGCGGGCCTGCTTCGCCAGCTTCTCGGGCGGTGTCGAGTGGGCCATCATCAGGAAGCCCACCGTCTCGAGGCCGCGCTCACGTGCGAGCCCGAAGTGCTGGATGGAGACGTCGGCCTCGGTGCAGTGGGTGGCGATGCGGCAGATGGATGCGCCGTTGCCCTGCGCCTCGATGATGTCTTCCTTGATGCCCAGCCCGGGCAGCATGAGGAAGGCGATCTTCGCGTTCTTTGCCGTATCGACGGCGATCTTGATGAGTTCCTGCTCGGGCGTCTTCGAGAAGCCGTAGTTGAACGACGAGCCGCCGAGTCCGTCACCGTGGGTGACCTCGATGACCGGCACCCCAGAGTTGTCGAGGGCACCGACGATCGCGCGAACTTCCTCACCGGTGAACTGGTGACGCTTGTGGTGGGAGCCGTCGCGCAACGACGTGTCGGTGATGCGAATGTCCCACGCGCTGTCGAAGTGGATTCCGTCGAAATGAACCATGTCGCTCACGCCTTCACTGTCTGAAGCTTCTGGGCGATCTCTTCGCCCACCTTGGTTGCCGCCGCCGTCATGATGTCGAGGTTGCCGGCGTACGGAGGCAGGAAGTCTCCCGCGCCTTCGACCTCGACGAACGTGGTGACGGTGGCCTGTCCGCCGGACACGACGCTCGGCTCGTCGAACTGCGGTTCGTTGAGGAGTCGGTAGCCGGGGACGTACTGCTGAATGTCTGCGACGACCCGGTGAATCGAGTCTGCGATCGCGTCGCGGTCGGCATCGTCGGGGATGGCGCAGAAGATGGTGTCGCGCATGATCATCGGCGGGTCGGCCGGATTGAGGATGATGATGGCCTTGCCGCGCTGGGCGCCGCCGATCGTTTCGATCCCGCGGCTGGTGGTCTTGGTGAACTCGTCGATGTTGGCGCGGGTGCCGGGGCCGGCGGACAGCGAGGCCACCGAGGCGACGATCTCCGCGTACGCCACGTCCACCACTCGGCTCACGGCGTAGACGATCGGAATCGTGGCCTGACCACCGCAGGTGATCATGTTGACGTTCGGCGCGTCCAGGTGCTCGCGCAGGTTCGCGGGCGGCACCACGGCCGGCCCGACCGCTGCCGGGGTCAGGTCGATCGCGCGGATACCGGCGGCCTCGTACTTCGGTGCCGCATCCTTGTGCACGTAGGCGGATGTCGCCTCGAACACCAGATCCGGCTTCTCCGCCTGTGCCAGCAGCCAATCCACGCCCTCGGCGGACGTCTCCAGGCCAAGTTTCCGCGCCCGGGCAAGGCCCTCACTGTCGGGATCGATGCCGATCATCCAACGGGGTTCGAGCCAATCCGATCGCTGAAGTTTGTAGAGCAGGTCCGTGCTGATGTTGCCCGAACCAACGATTGCCACACTTGCCTTTGTCATCAACAACTCCTACTTGAACTGCAAAGAAACGGAGCCGAGCCCACTGAACTCGGCACGGAAGTTATCGCCGGGATGCGCGTCGATTGCCCGCGTGCACGTACCGGGCAACACGATGTCCCCCGCCTTCAGACGCACCCCGAAGCTCTCCACCTTCTGCGCGAGCCAGGCGACGGCGGTGACCGGGTTGCCGAGGACGGCGTCGCTGCGGCCTTCCGCGATCTGCTCGCCGTTGCAGGTGAGCACGGCATCGATGTTCTTGATGTCGATGTCTGCCGGCTTCACCCGCTCCTTGCCGAGCACGAAGCCGGCGGACGATGCGTTGTCGGCGATCGTGTCGGGCAATCCGATCTTCCAGTCCTTGATTCGGCTGTCGATCAGCTCGATCGACGGTGCGTAGGCCGCCGTGGCGTCGATGACGTCCTGTTCGGTGCACCCGGCGCCGGGCAGGTCCTTGCCCAGCACGAAGCCGACTTCCACCTCGACACGTGGGAAGCAGAACTTGGCGGTGTCGACGGGCTGGTCTTCGAACACTTCCATGTCGGCGAGCAGATGCCCGTAGTCGGGCTCGTCGACGCCCATCATCTGCTGCATCGCGAGCGACGACAGCCCGACCTTGTGGCCGACGACGCGAGCACCGGACTCGACGCGCCTGCGAATGTTGATCAGCTGAATCTCGTAGGCGTCGACGACGTCGATGTCGGGGTACGCGGCCACGAGCGGCCCGATCGGGGTCCGGCTGCGTTCAGCGGTGTCGAGCCGGTCGGCCAGCTCGGTGCGAATATCCGTCGAGAGCATGGATCAAGCCTTCCCTGTGGTTGCTGTTGCGAGTGCCGCGATATGGGTGCCGGCGCGGCGCCCCGAGAAGACGCAGTCGGCGAGCGAGAGTCCGCTGACGTACGAGTTGGAACACACGCCGACGGCTGTGCGTCCGGCCGAGTACAGGCCGGGAATGTCTTTGCCGTCGGAGTTCTGCACGGCGCCGGTGGTCTCGTCGACCACCAATCCCCCGAGGGTGATCATGGGGCACGGGTTCATCATGCTCGGCTTCACCGATACGTCATAGAGGGTGAACGGAGCTGTCAGTGCCGGGCGTACGAAGTCCTGGTATTTGCCCATCGGGTCCGGCTCACCTGCGGCGGCTGCGGCATTGTGCGCGGCCACGGTGGCCTCCAGTCCGGCCGGATCGATTCCGGCCTTCCGAGCAACCTCAGCCAGGGTGCTGCCGGTGACTGCGGTCCGCATCATGCCCGTCATCTGGACGCGCTGGAACCACATCGATTGCGATCCGACCTGGCTCTTCGCCTCACGCACCAGGTCCGCGTCAGCCAGTAGCCAGCCCTCGCCGCCACTGTTCTTGACCATCGCACTGCCCAGTGCTGCGCCGTAACGCGATTCGTCGACCATCCGCGTACCGTCCCTGCCCACGAGGAGCGAGCCGAGGAACGCACTCGGCGGGACGATGAACCGCCAGGCGGACACCTTGTCGAGCTTGTCGGTGTGCGCGCCGACCTCGACGCCGAGGTTGATTCCCGCGCCGTCGTCACCTGAGGTGCCGAGAGCGATTCCACCGCTGTAGTCGGGGGCGTGGGTGTGGAGCATCTTGCGGTTCCCGGCGAACCCACCCGCGCTGAGAACGACGCCATGACGTGCCCTGATACGGATGGGACGGGCGTGCTTCTTCTCGATGCGGGCGATGATTCGATCGAGAGCGTTCCGCGTCGGCGGCGAATAGACACCGGGTTTGCCGGAGAGTGCGCACAGGACCGCATGACGGCGCCGCACACTCGCAGACGCGTCCCGCAGGGTGGTGCACTCGAGCCCGATCACTCCGCCGTCCTCGTCGACGATCAGCTTGTTTGCCTTCGTCTGCTGGTACAGCTGCACACCCTTGTCCTGCGCGGACTTCGCGAGCGGCGCGTACAGCTTCTTTCCCGAAGTGCCCTTGCCCTTGGGCCGGTGCCCACGGGGTGCCGGTTTCGCCACCGCGCGGAACTCGCCTGCGGCCTCGCTACCCGAGTAGTACAGGTAGTACTTGTTGTTCGGGTACGACGTCTTGTACGGACACAACGACGCCTCGAACGGGACGCCGTGTCCGATCAGCCACTCGATCGTTTCCGGACTCGCGTCCACGAAGCGTTGCAAAGTTTCGGCAGACACGGCGTCGCCCACCTCCTTCTGGAGGTACTTCAGCATCTCCTCCGGAGAATCGTCGACCCCCGCGTCCCGCTGAACGGACGTACCGCCACCGGCGTAGAAGATTCCGCCCGAAATGGCACTCGCACCGCCTCCCGACGATCGGTCTACGGCCAACACCTCGGCGCCGCCGGCCACTGCCTCGAGGGCCGTTGCCGCTCCGGCGACTCCGAACCCGACGATCAGCACGTCGGTCGTCGCATCCCAGGTCACACTCATACCACCCTCGTTTTCACGGCAAATTGACTGCAACGTGTTTCGCTACCATCCACCCCGTCCCCAGAAAGTTCCAGGCAGAAAGGATGGACTGACACCCACATCATTCTATAACGTGTTCTACATGAGCAAGCACGAATACGACATCGTCGTCGTCGGCAGCGGTGCCGGCGGGATGACGGCAGCCCTCACCGCAGCCCACAACGGACTCAGCGTCGTCGTCCTCGAAAAGGCGGCGCACTTCGGTGGATCCTCAGCCCGCTCGGGTGGTGGCGTCTGGATCCCGAACAACGAAGTTCTCGTACGAGACGGCGTCGACGACACCCCCGAGGCCGCACGCACCTACCTGCACAGCATCATCGGCGACGTCGTGCCGAAGGAACGCATCGATACGTACATCGATCGCGGCCCCGAAATGCTCTCCTTCGTGCTGAAGAACAGCTCGCTCGAACTCCAGTGGGTCCCCAACTACTCCGACTACTACCCCGAGGCCCCCGGCGGACGACTCGGCGGACGATCGGTCGAACCCAAGCCGTTCAACGGCAAGAAGCTCGGCGCCAAACTCGGCGAACTCGAACCCGATTACGTCAAGGCGCCGTCGAACTTCGTCATCACGCAGGCCGACTACCGCTGGCTCAACCTGCTGGTCCGCAATCCGCGTGGCCCACTCCGGGCCATGCGGGTCGGTATGCGTTTCCTGGCCGCGAAGGTCACCGGAAAGGATCTGCTCGTACGCGGTCGCGCATTGATGGCCGGCCTGTACACGGGTCTCGAGGCCGCAGGTGTCCCCATCTTGCTGAACACGCCACTGACCGACCTCGAGGTCGAAAACGGTGTCGTCACGGGCGTGACCGCCACGGTGGACGGTGAATCGCAGACGTTCACGGCACGGCATGGTGTCGTCATCGCGTCCGGCGGCTTCGAGCACAACGAGGAGGCCCGCAAGAAGTTTCAGCGCGCCCCCATCGGAACCGAATGGACTGTCGGCGCCAAGGCAAACACGGGCGACGGAATCTGGGCCGGCGAAAAGCACGGCGCAGCACTCGACCTCATGGAGGACGCGTGGTGGGGTCCGTCCATCCCGCTCACCGGCGGTCCGTGGTTCGCACTCTCCGAACGCAGCCTCCCCGGCTGCATCATGGTCAACGACCGGGCCGAGCGATTCGTCAACGAGTCCGCCCCGTATGTCGAGGCGACCCACGCCATGTACGGCGGGAAGTACGGCCAAGGCGAGGGCCCGGGCGAAAACATCCCCTGCTGGATGATCCTCGATCAGCGTTACCGCGACCGATACACGTTCGCGGGCATCACACCTCGCTCGCCGTTCCCCGGACGCTGGCTCAAGGCGGGTGTCGTCGTCAAGGCGGACACCTTGGCCGAGTTGGCCGAACAGACGGGACTGCCGGCGGACAAGCTGGCCGAATCGGTATCCCGCTTCAACGGATTCGCCCAGAGCGGCAAGGACGAGGACTTCGGCCGCGGCGACAGCGGATACGACCACTACTACGGCGATCCGCGCAACAAGCCGAATCCCAGCCTGGGCGCTCTCGAAAAGGCACCGTTCTACGCGATCAAGATGGTTCCCGGCGACCTGGGAACCAAGGGCGGCATGCGAACCGACAGCGACGCGCACGTGCTCCGCGAGGACGGCAGCGTCATCGAAAACCTGTATGCCGTAGGAAATGCCAGTGGACCCGTTATGGGCCACACGTACGCCGGACCGGGCGCCACCATCGGACCCGCGATGACCTTCGCCTACCTCGCCGTCCTCGACATAGCGAAGAAGGCCAAGCAGGAACGCACCGCGGACCAAGAGCAGACGGGAGTGACCAACAATGCCCATTGATCCCGAGGTTGCTCTCGGCGCAGAACTGCCGACCCAGGAATTCTCGTGGTCCAGTTCGGACGTCCAGCATTACCACCTGGCTTTGGGCGCCGGGTCGAGCCCGCTCGACGAGACCGAACTGCGCTACCTGACGGACGGAACCCCGCAGGTACTACCGACTTTCGCGACGGTGGCGGCAAACTTTCATGCGACCGAAGCACCCAAGGTGTCGTTCCCCGGCGTGGAGATCGACTTGGCGAAGGTGGTGCACGGCAGCCAGGAAGTGACTGTGCACCAGCCGATCCCGCCAGAAGGCAAGGCGCGCACCACCACCCGAATCTCCAATGTGTGGGACAAAGGCAAAGCCGCAGTGATCGTTCAGGAATCGACCACGGTGAGTCCGGACGGCACACCTTTGTGGACGGCCCGGTCGTCCATCTTCGCTCGCGGCGAGGGTGGCTTCGGCGGCGAACGTGGCCCGTCCGAGTCGGTCGAACTCCCCAACCGGCCCGCCGACGTAGAGGTGAACACCCCGGTACTTCCCCAGCAGGCGTTGCTGTACCGGATGTGCGGAGACCGCAACCCCTTGCACAGCGACCCGAAGTTCGCGGAAGGCGCAGGGTTCCCCGCACCGATCCTGCACGGCTTGTGCACGTACGGAATGGTCTGCAAGGCCGCCGTCGATGCGGTCCTGGACGGCGACGCCACCCGAGTGGCGGGCTACAAGGCGCGGTTCGCGGGCGTCGTCTATCCGGGCGAAACGCTGCACTCACGCATCTGGAAAGAGGACGGCAAACTACTCATCGCCGTCACCGTGCCAGAGCGCGACGACGCACCTGCACTCGCAGATGTGGTCCTCACACTGATGTAAAGAGTTAGCTACGCGGAAGCCGTGCGGCCTGAATTGGCGCCCACGATTATCACGCGATGGTGACGAAAGCCCGGTGACACCGCCCGAACGAATATAACGATTCGGCAGGTGTCACCGGGTTTCCCTTTGTACGCTCTACTCGATCCCTCGGAAGTCGAGGAGGTTCACACCCCGACTGTCCGACCGGTAGCTATGAATTTCGGTAGCGACGAACGAAGGGGGGACCCTGTGTCCCAACCGAGTAACTTGCCCCAGCCGAGAAGACTTCGCCGCGCAGTCGTGATCGGAACCATCGCCCTGGCCACCACCGCGCTCTCTGCCGGTCCGGCGCTGGCTCAACCGGGCAGCTCAGGTAGTTCCGGCAGTTCCGGAAGCAGTTCGGGCAGTTCCAGTGGTTCCGCAATCCTTCCGCTGCCGATACCGTCACC
>JAAZAD010000298.1 GCA_012514505.1 Rhodococcus sp. (in: high G+C Gram-positive bacteria)
AGCGTCTTCACCGGTGGCGCGGTAATCGTCATCGGTTCGCGGTGGCCTGAGCGGACGCGACCGGTTCGACCGCCGAGTAGATGCTCATCGTCTCGCTCCGGTCGATCGTCGACACCGGCTTGTCGAGCACCACCTGTCCGCCGCGCAGACCGATGAGTCGGTGCCCCCACGACAATGCGAGATCGACCTGGTGCAGGCTGCACACCACCGTCAGGTCGTCCTCTGACGCAATCTGGGAGATCAGCGCCATGACCTGCGCCGACGACTCGGGATCGAGCGAGGCGACGGGTTCGTCGGCGAGGAGGATCCTCGGCTTCTGGATCAGTGCGCGCGCCACCGCGACTCGCTGCTGCTGCCCACCGGAGAGCGTGTCGGCGCGCTGGAACGGACGGTCTGCGAGACCGACGCGGTCGAGTTGTTCCATGGCGGACAGACGCACCGACTTCGGGTACATCGGGAGACCGAACCTCGGTCCACGCAAAGAGCCGAGAGCACCGGAACACACGTTCTCGAGCACCGACATGTTGCCGACGAGGTGGAACTGCTGAAACACGAATCCAACCTTGCGTCGAAGTTCCCGCAGTTCACGGCCGCGGGCAGCGCCCACCTCGTGCCCGAGGACCCGCACGGCACCCGATGTGGACGGGTGCAAACCGTTGAGCAGACGCAGCAGAGTCGACTTACCCGACCCCGACAGGCCCAGCAGCGCAACCACTTCACCGGGGTAGACCGTCAGCGACACGTCGTCGAGCGCGCGGAGATCCGGTGCGAACACCTTGCTCACGTGGTCGAGTTCGATGGTGGGCCGGAGAATCTTGTCGATGGATGCGCCGAGGCGCGCATGGTCGGGGTCGGTCATGGCGGACTCCAGATGTCGAGGGATTTCGGATTCGGGTCAGGCTGTGCAGGAGGGGGATTGAGTGATCTCGCAGACCTTGCGGACACCGTCGTAGAAGTCGTCGGCGACGGGGATGAATCCGTATTCGGTGCCCTCGGGAAGCTCACACTCCTGCTCGCTGGCGCAGTAGCCGGCCTCGACGAGTGCGGGGCGGTTGAGCTTCGTCGCGTAGATGTCGGTGAGCTGGTCGATGAGGTCCTGCGGCAGCGTGGTCAGCACCGCTGAGGGGCTGGCCGCGATCATCTCGGACTCCCAGATCACGTCGAGGTCGCCCTCGGCCAGATCGCCCTTCTGGACGAGAGTTTCGGTCACCATCGTGTCGAATGCGAAACCGGCGTCGCACTGGCCGCTCTTGACCGCGAGTGCGGAAGCGTCGTGGCCGCCCGCGAAGACCGGGGTGACGTCCTTCTCGGGGTCGACGCCGGCCTCGAGCAGACCCGCCGACGGGTAGAGATACCCGGAGGTGGAGGTGGGGTCGACGAAACACACCGTCTTGCCGCGGAAGTCTTCGAGCGACCGGATGTCGGATCCCGCAGGCACGATCGCGTACGACTGGTAGCCGGGTTCCTCGTCGGGGCTGTCGGCGAACACCCCCAGTGGCTGTACAGGCACGCCACCGTCCTTCGCGGTGGCGTAGGAGAAGGGTCCGTAGTGGCCGATATGCACCTTGCCTGCGCGCTGGGCCTCGATGACGGCCGCGTAGTCGGTGGCGTTCTGGAACTCGACCGGGATACCCGTCTCGTCTTCGATGACCTGCTGAATCAGCGAGAATTCCTGCGCCAGGCTGGTGCTGTCCTCGCTCGGGATGGAGGCGAGCACCAAGGTCTCCGGGGCGCCTTCGCTTCCGGTCGCGCCCGCCGAGCTGTCTTCGTCGGCACTGGAACCACACGCGGACAGCGTGAGCACGGCCGCCGCGGCCACAGCCACCGCAGACCAAGTACGGGAAGAGGTAATACGCATGAGAGGAAACTCCTTGTCGAACACGCGGAAGCGAGTCGGGGCACGAGGGGGCGACACCTTACCGGCATCGTTGGAGTCCAGACTGTCTGTATGGTGCATCGAATCTCCCAACCCGAGGTGAACTCCTCCCCTCGACCGGACGACGTTCACGGTGTGTTGTGCGATCAATGCACCTCGGCCCCGCAACCGAATGGGTGCGAGGCCGAGGATTCACGATGCGCG
>JAAZAD010000299.1 GCA_012514505.1 Rhodococcus sp. (in: high G+C Gram-positive bacteria)
CCAACGCTTCGGCACAGCCAAATAGGCCTCGCTAGAGCTGGCCGTTGACCCTGGCCATCGCCTGAGCAGTCTGCTCATCGGTGGTCAGGGTTTCGGCGATCTGGGCGCCGACCATGTCGTGAATCGCGGTCAAGCAGGTGATGTGGTCGTCGATGCGGGCAATGAACCCGATTGTCGTATCCGACAGAATCTGTGCAAGCTGGTGTCCGCATTCGAAGTTACCCAACGGGAGCAAGCCAGTCTGGCGGGTCATCCGTCGACGTGTTTCCCGCAGGGACTCGATCGCCTCCGTGCATGCGTCCGCGCAGTCCGTGGCTACGTCGGGGTCCAAGACCAGTTCGCCAGTTTTCGCTTGACCGGCAAACGCCATCAATTGGTCCACCATTGATACTTCACCGCTCATCGCGGCACCCTCCCCTGTCAGTCTTTGATGCCGACTCGAAACCCTAGTCGGTCAGTCGGGTAAGCCGGCAACCAAACCGTCACCGACCCGTACCGCCCACTCACACATCGGCGTTTCGTCCTTCGTGAACGGCGACCGATCGACCTGCATGTTCATCAATCCGCCGCTCTCGAACGGCACCACCAGATTGCAGAAGTCTTCGCCACCGATTTCGCTGAGATAGGTGAATCCTTCTCGGCCGCCGACGACGACATCCTGAAACTGGAAGTTTCGCGGATCATTACGGAACTGCTCGGCCGGTGCCGTCGCAGAGGCTCCGATGATCGCACCGATGTCGTGGTTGTCCCATGAACAGTGTTTCCACCCCGGAGGTTCGGCGGACAGGCCCGGCCCCTCGGTGGCCGGATCCAGCGTCGCCGCCAGTAGCACCTCATCGGACAACGTGCACGGATCCCACGGCTGCGCTTCCGCCGGTGTCGTTGGGGTGTCGGAGTTTTCACCGTCGCCACATCCTGCAGCCCCGAAAGCCACCCCCACCAACAGCGTCGCCACACACGCAGCCAACCGGATCCTCGTCATCCGGCCATCCTGTCACCCCGTGAGCGACTGACGAGGGTGGGGACTCGCTATCCACGCACAGGGGGCGGTTCCCATTGGTCAGCATCCGCTGTATGGTCAGTACATGCTGACCATTGCTTCACGCGTGGACGTGATGAATCGCCTCGGCCGGGCGATGGCCGACCCGACGCGATCCCGCATCCTGCTCTCATTGCTGCACGAGCCCGGTTATCCCGCGCGGTTGGCGCGCGAGTTGGAGTTGACCCGGACGAACGTCTCGAATCACCTTGCCTGCCTGCGTGGCTGCGGAATCGTCGTCGCCGTGCCCGAAGGCCGCCAGACTCGTTACGAGATCGCCGACCCGCACCTGTCTGCCGCGCTGACGGCACTGGTCGACGTCACCCTCGCCGTCGACGAGGACGTTCCGTGCATCGACCCGAACTGCGCGGTCCCCGGCTGCTGCGACAGTGAGGCCGCCGAATGACCGCCCCGACGCTGTCTCCGGAGCGGACCGATGTGCTGCGCCGGCGGATCAGGATCGTCGTCGCCATCACGATCACCTGGAACGTCATCGAAGCAACCGTCGCACTAACCGCCGGTACGGCCGCGTCCTCGGCGGCGCTGATCGGATTCGGGCTGGACTCCATCGTGGAGGTCCTCTCCGCGGCGGCGGTGGCGTGGCAGTTCGCCGCACCCGATCCTCGGAAGCGGGAGAAAGTCGCGCTACGGGTGATCGCGGTGTCGTTCCTCGGTCTGGCTGCCTATGCGGCGGTGGATGCGGTGTTGTCGCTGGCCGGCCTGCGCGAGCCCGAGCACTCCCCGGTCGGAATCGCCATCGCTGCACTGAGTCTCGTCGTCATGCCGTTTCTGAGCTGGTTCGAGCGCCGCACCGGCCGCGAACTCGGCTCCGCGTCCGCCGTCGCCGACTCCAAGCAGACCTTGATCTGCACTTACCTCAGCGCTGCCCTGCTGATCGGACTGCTCCTCAACAGCGTGCTCGGCTGGGCGTGGGCCGACTCGGTGGCCGCACTCGTGATCGCCGTCTTCGCGGTGCGGGAGGGCATCGAGGCATGGAAGGGTGACGCCTGCTGCGCCGCGCCGGTGGCGGTGCTGACCGGTGAACGCGAGGGTGACTCGTGCGAAACCGACTGCTGCACATCGGATGCGCGTGCGGAGAACCCATGACGCACATCGGGCCGCTGAACGCCCTGCCGATCGCCTGCACACTCGGACCAAATGTGGGCCGGGAGCAGGTAGAGAGGTGGCGAGATTTCGACGGCGAGTACGCCGTCGGCATCGAGCGCACCGACACCCAGCTCGTCGTGCATTACCGGAAAGTCGAGGAGTCCGTGCAGCGTCTTCGTCAACTCGTCGCCACCGAGAGCGACTGCTGCTCGTTCGTGGACTGGGCGATCGACAACACCCACGACGACCTCCGCCTGATCGTCACCGGAACGCCGGGTCAGCTCGCCGCGCTCCACGTCGGATAGTCGTCTGGGCTCCATAACGGGGTCCGTCGGCTACTTTCCGCCCAGCTTCAGTCTGATGCACCGACTCGAATCCAGGTAACGCCGTCGACCACCGTCGAGATCGATATCGAACGCGAACTTTCGATCGGCCGTCGACCAGGTGTCGCGGACGACGACTCGGCAATTATCCACACCAACCAGACCAGTACACCGCCGTGACCAGCCTGAGCTCAACCAGTCTACGAACAGTTCTCCTGACACCCTGCGGCCGGCGTTTAGACGGTCCAACACGGAAGGAGTTAGGACCACATACTTGTCGAACACAGGTATCTACCTGGGGCTAGGATTAGCGAGCCGGATTCGGGGGGCGGCATCTGAAGTTCTGATTGAGTCGAGAGGCCGTAATCCGCTATGAAACGCTCAGCAACCCTTGCCGCAGGCGCCTGCGCAGCAGTGGCAGCACTGTCCGCCTTCACCGCGCCCGCCGGAGCCGACCCGCTCACCGACTTCCTGTGCAACAGCGGCTCAGTACAAATGTGCCCGCCGCCTCCGCCTGCGCAGAACTGCCACTCCTCCTACGACCCTTGTGTCCCGATCGCAAGTGACGTGGACTGCGAGGGCGGTAACGGGAACGGCCCCGTCTATACCGGACCGGTACGAGTCACCGGGCCCGACGAGTACGGTCTCGACCGCAACAACGATGGGTTCGGATGCGAAGACAGCTAGGGCTGTTTCCACAACGCACCGACACCCGTGTTTCGACGCACCGACGGTGAGCCGAGAACAAGGCATCTGTAACGAGTGCTCGATCTGAAGGGACTTCCACCTTCAGATCGAGCACGGCCCGAGAGCGGCACGACTCCCTGTATCCAACAAAAACGAGGCCCCGAACTCTTTCGAGTTCGTGACCTCGTTTTGTTGCAGTTCATGGAACCGCTTGCTGTGGGCGAAGGGGGACTTGAACCCCCACGTCCCGAAGGACACTGGCACCTGAAGCCAGCGCGTCTGCCATTCCGCCACTCGCCCGGAGTAACGCGGAAAAGATTAACACGAGGCATCGGAGATTAACGATTCGTGCAGTTCAGGCTGCAGATCTGTCGCGGGGAGGGGCCGGTTCGGCGGAAGACAGATATCATCAAGAGGGTGGACTTGCGCCACTTTGCTAGGCGATGACAGTACCGTGGGACGCTGACACCCAGGTGTCACGACACGCACTGCAGCAACAACCGCCTTGGCGGCACCGAGAGGAGGTCCCGAAAATGGGTATTGTTCAGCGCTTCGAGCGAAAGCTCCAAGGGGCTGTCGGTGACGGGTTCGCCCGGGTGTTCGGCGGCAGTGTGATGCCTCAGGAGGTGGAGTCTGCTCTCCAGCAGGAAGCCACCGATCGGGTGCAGCAGCTCGAGGGCGGGCACCGCCTCGCTCCCAACAGCTATGTCATCACCATCAATAATTCCGATCATGACGCGTTGGCCAAAGACCGGGACTTGACGGTCCGGGCCTTTTCCCGTCACCTTGAAGACTTCATTCGCGATCAGGGCTGGCAAACATATGGGCCGGTTCACATCGCGTTCGAGCCGTCGGAAACACTACACACGGGGCAGTTCCGAACCAGTGGTTCGGTAGATCCGGATGCCGGACGCCCAAACAGTACAAACGCCACGTCGAATCCAGGAGCTGGCCCCATGACGCAGAACCCAGGCTACGACCCCAGCCGCGAACCAGCGGGCAATCGTCGGCCCGAACCCGAGTACGCGCGCAACGGTCACGCCCATGTGGGTCAGGATCAGCGGTACGCCCAGGACGGGCCCGCCTACCAGAACGGCTTCGACCGTGGTGCCGGCTTCGAGCCGCCCGCGTACCCGCCTCAGAACCAGGGGAACCCGGCCCCCGCATACGACCAGCAGGTCGGCCGTGCGGACGCATACGACTACGACCCCAACTTCCGGGATCCGAACGGCCAGGATCAGTCGTACCAGCAGGATTTCCCTGCCTACGACCAGCAGGCGGCAGCGCCGGCCCGCTACCCGGACGGCTCCTACGCAGATCCCGGCTACCAGCAGCAGGGTTACCAGCAGCCCGGATACGACCAGCAGGCCTACGACCCGCAGTACCAGGATCAGGGCTACCAGCAGCAGGGCGGCTACGGGCAGCAGGGCTACGACCAGCAGGCGTACGACCCCGGCTACCAGCAGCAACAGCAGGGCGGCTACCCGCCGGCCGGATACGGGCAGCAGGGCCACACCTTCACCGCCACCCTCCAGCTCGAGGACGGCAGCGGACGCCACTTCCAGCTCCGCGAGGGCAACAACATCATCGGCCGCGGCCAGGAGGCACAGTTCCGCCTCCCGGACACCGGTGTCTCGCGTCGCCACATCGACGTCCGCTGGGACGGTCAGGTCGCCATGCTCTCCGACCTGGGCTCCACCAACGGCACCACCGTCAACGGCGCACCCGTTCAGGACTGGCAACTCGCCGACGGTGACATCATCCGCGCCGGCCATTCGGAGATCCTCGTCCGCATCCTCTGAGCGCATCCAGGCGTTCCGTAACGTCCGACATCACAGTTCGATGTGATGTTCGGGCGTGCGATGGTGTCGAATCCGTTTCGTCGGCACCTGTACGTATCCTGATGTCCGGGGCCGATGCCCCCTATGATTTCGCGGGAAACAGAAGGAGGTGGACTGCTCGATGCAAGGCTTGATTCTGCAACTGACGAGGGCAGGCTTCCTGCTTCTGTTGTGGCTGTTCGTCTGGGCAGTCCTGCGCGCCCTCCGGAACGACATCTACGCAGGCTCCGGAGTCCGCGTGCCCGTGTCGCGCTACGCGCGCGGAGCAGCCAACGTCCTGCCCTCGATGACCAAGTCGAAGTCGAAGGGCGCCAAGTACCTGGTGGTCACCCAAGGTGGCCTCGCCGGCACGCGCATCACCCTCGGCACCCAGCCGGTACTGATCGGCCGCGCCGACGACTCCACCCTCGTCCTCACCGACGACTACGCCTCCACCCGGCACGCTCGTCTGTCGCCCCGCGGCGCCGACTGGTACGTCGAAGACCTCGGCTCCACCAACGGGACATACCTGGATCGAGCCAAGGTGACCACTTCTGTTCGCGTGCCGCTGGGTACTCCCGTACGTGTCGGCAAGACGGTAATCGAGTTGCGCCCGTGACCCTGGTTCTCCGCTATGCAGCCCGCAGTGATCGCGGTCTGGTCCGCTCCAACAACGAAGACTCCGTGTACGCGGGCGCGCGCCTGCTGGCGTTGGCGGACGGCATGGGTGGTCACGCCGCCGGTGAGGTCGCCTCCCAGCTGATGATCGCGGCCCTCGCCCACCTCGACGACGACGAACCCGGCGAAGACCTCCTCCGCAAACTCGAGGCCGCCACCCGCGAGGGCAACGACACCATCGCCGACCACGTCGAAGAAGACCCCGAACTCGAGGGCATGGGCACCACGCTCACCGCCATCCTGTTCTCCGGCAGCAAGCTCGGTCTCGTCCACATCGGCGACTCGCGCGCCTACATGCTCCGCGACGACACCCTCACGCAGATCACCCGCGACGACACGTTCGTGCAATCCCTCGTCGACGAAGGCCGCATCACCCCGGAACAGGCGCACACGCACCCGCAGCGGTCGCTCATCATGCGTGCCCTCACCGGCAACGAAATCGAACCCACCCTCACCGTCCGCGAAGCCAAGGCCGGCGACCGCTACCTGCTGTGCTCCGACGGCCTCTCCGACGTCGTCAGCGGCGAGACCATCGAGAACACGCTGCGTGAGGGCTCCGAGGACGAATGCGCCGACCGGCTCATCGAACTCGCCCTGCGCGGCGGCGGCCCCGACAACATCACCGTCGTCGTGGCGGACGTCATCGACCTCGACTACGGGAACAGTCACCCCATCGTCGCCGGTGCCGCCTCCTCGGAGGACGAGGAAGACACCCCGCCGCCCAACACCGCTGCCGGTCGCGCCGCGGCCATGCGCCCGCCGCGGGCCGCCCCGAAACGCATCGTGGGCCCCGCCCCGGAAGAGCCGAAGAAGAAGCGCAGCAAGCTGAAGTGGGCGCTCGTCGCGGTCGCGCTGATCGCGGTGGTGGCCGTCGCGGCCGTCGTCGGCCGATACGTCGTGCGCGGCAACTACTACGTCGCCGCGGACGGCGAGCAGGTGACCGTGCTCCGCGGTGTACCCGGGTCCGTCCTCGGCTATTCGCTGCAGGAAGCGAGCCTCGTCGGGTGCATTTCCGACTCGGACGCACTCGAACTCGTCTCCCCCGCCGAGATGCCCGCGGAGTGTGACGTCCTCGAGGTCAACGACATCGCGGCAACCGCCCGTGAACAGGTGCGTGCCGGGCTGCCTTCGGGAACCCTCGACGACGCCCGCAGCCAGATGGCCCGGCTCGTCGAGAACGATCTGCTTCCGGTGTGCGTCGAAGAGGAAGAGGCCGCCGAGGGCCCCGCCCCGGCGCCCGCGCCGCCGCCCATCCCGCTGCCGGTTCCGCTTCCCCCGCCGGCCGTCCCAGCACCCGCGCCCGCACCACTGCCGGTGCCGATTCCCGCACCCGCTCCAGCTCCCGCACCGGAAACCATTGCGCCGCAGACGCCTGAGCCGGAAACACCCCCGCAGGTGCCCGGCCAGAACTGCAGGGCGGCTGGCTGATGTCGGCTTCTTCAGCAGCATCCGGGGCCTCTTTTCCGAGTCCACCCGGAGGCTTCGCACCGGCACCCGTGCAATCGAACGGCCGGAACGTCGAGCTGCTCCTGATCGGTCTCGCCATCCTTGTCACCACGGTGTCGCTGGTGCTCGTCGAGGCCAGCCAGGAACAGAGCATCACCTGGGGCCTGGGCAAGTTCGGCGTGGCGTACGCGGTACTCCTGCTGATCGCGCACCTCGGCGTGCGGCGGTTCGCGCCCTACGCGGATCCTCTGATCCTGCCGATCGTCGCCCTGCTCAACGGCCTGGGCCTGGTGTTGATCTACCGACTGGATCTCGCGGACCAGCAGTCCGCAATTTCCTTCGGCCTGCCCACACCGTCGTCGGACGCGAATCAGCAGGTGCTGTGGACGGCCCTCGCCATCGCGGGTTTCGTGCTGGTCCTGATCTTCCTGCACGACTACCGCCTGCTGGCCCGTTACAGCTACACCCTGGGCCTCATCGGCCTGGTGTTTCTGGCGATCCCAGCACTGCTGCCGTCCCAGTTCTCCGAGGTCAACGGCGCGAAGATCTGGATCCGGCTGCCCGGATTCAGCATTCAGCCAGGCGAGTTCTCGAAGATCCTCCTGATCATTTTCTTCGCCTCCGTGCTCGTCGCGAAACGAGACCTGTTCACCACGGCCGGCAAGCACTTCTTCGGCATGGACTTCCCGCGAGCCCGCGACCTCGGTCCGATCCTCGGCGCCTGGATCGTCTCGGTGGGCGTCCTCGTCTTCGAGAAAGACCTCGGAACGTCCCTGCTGCTGTTCACCACCATCCTGGTGATGCTCTACATCGCCACCGAGCGGGTCGGCTGGATTCTCATCGGCGCCGGCCTGTTGGCCATCGGGTTCGTGTTCGCCTACAACATGTTCGGTCACGTCCGCGTCCGTGTGAGCACCTGGCTCGACCCCTTCGCCGACTACAACGACACCGGCTACCAGATCTCGCAGTCCCTGTTCGGGCTGGCGACCGGCGGCATCGCCGGCACCGGCATCGGCAGCGGGCGGCCGTCCCAGGTTCCGTTCGCGAAAACCGACTTCATCGTCGCCACCATCGGTGAGGAACTGGGGCTCGTCGGGCTCAGCGCCATCCTGCTGCTGTTCCTCGTCCTGGTGATCCGAGGCATGCGGACCGCACTCGCCATCCGGGACAGCTTCGGCAAGCTCCTCGCCGCAGGTTTGGCTTTCACGGTCGCCGTCCAGGTGTTCGTGGTGGTCGGCGGTGTCACGAAGCTCATCCCACTGACCGGTCTGACCACCCCGTTCATGTCGTACGGTGGTTCGTCTCTGGTGGCGAACTACCTCCTGATCGCGATCTTGCTGAAGATCTCCGATTCCGCCCGCCGACCTGCGCAGCCCAAGAAGAAGGGCCCCGCCCCTATCGCTGACGCCAACACCGAGATGTTGCCGCGCTTATGAACACACCACTGCGCCGCGTGGCCATCGCCGTCATGGTGATGGTCGTCGCACTGCTCGCCAACGCCACCTACGTGCAGGTCATCAAGGCCGACAGCCTGCGCGCCGACCCACGTAACTCGCGGATCCTGCTGGACGAATACTCCCGCCAGCGTGGTCAGATCTCCACGGACGGCCAGGTGCTTGCCGCCTCCGTCCCCACCTCCGACCGCTACAAGTACCTGCGCACCTACCCGGAGAATCCGGCAGCGCCATCGAGCCCGAAGGCGTACTCGCCCGTCACCGGCTTCTATTCGATGCAGTACGGCAGCACCGGCCTCGAACGCGCCGCGGACTCCATCCTCAACGGCTCCGACAACGCCCTGTTCGGCAAGCGGTTCTTCGATCTCGTCTCGGGCCGCGACCCGCGCGGCGGCAACGTCGTCACCACCGTCGACCCGCTGATGCAGCAAGTCGCCTACGACGAACTGACGGCCCGGGGATACACCGGTTCCGTGGTGGCCATCGAACCGTCCACCGGTGACGTGCTGGCGATGGTGTCCACCCCGAGCTACGACCCGAACCGGCTGGCCAGCCACGACGGGGCCGTCTCCACGCAGGCGTGGGAAGACCTCAACGCGGACCCGACGAAGCCACTGCTCAACCGTGCCGTCTCGGTGACGTACCCG
>JAAZAD010000300.1 GCA_012514505.1 Rhodococcus sp. (in: high G+C Gram-positive bacteria)
GTCTATCGGGATTACGGCGTGATCCCGAAGGCGTCGCGCGATGACAACTTAAACCGCACACCAGAGAACGTCAGTCGATACCTACTTGTTCGGCCCGGAGACGTGGTTGTCAATCGGATGAAAGCTTGGCAAGGGTCTCTGGGCGTTTCGGAGCACCAAGGGATCGTCAGCGGTGACTACGAAGTCTTGCGGCCCGTTGGAGGTCGGCTACTGCCACGTTTTGCCCACCTCTATCTGCGGAGCCCACGCATGATCGCTGAGTACGTAGTCAGATCGACGGGAATCCGTCCATCCCAGTGGCGACTCTATTGGGATCAGCTCGGGAACCTTGAGATACCAGTTCCATCGCACGCTGACCAGGCAAAGGTAGCGGATCGGATTGACGATCAGACAGCGAGGATGGATGCGCTCATCGCTGACTCACAGAAGTTCATCGACCTGGCAGGCGAGCGCCGGGCAGCGTTGATCACCGCCGCAGTGACTGGTCAGATCGACGTGCGGGATGAGGTGGATTGAGCCGTGGCCCAGCACAATGAAATCGAGCTCGAGAAGGAGATCGCCGAGCATCTGGCCGCGCACGGGTGGCTGTACTCGTCGAACGACAAGGGCTACGACCGCGAGCGGGCACTCTTCCCCGAGGACGTGCTCGGCTGGTTGCGGGAAACGCAGCCCGAGCAGGTCGACAAGGTAGTCAGGCCCGGCTCCAAGGACGTCGCCAAGCAGGAAGCACAGCTCCTCGACCGCCTCGTGAAGGTGCTCGACCTGCCGCTGGAGAACGGCGGCGGCACGCTGAATGTGCTGCGGAACGGGTTCTCCCACCTGTCTGGCAAGTTCGCGATGTGCGTGTTCCGACCGGAGTCCACACTCAACGCGAAGCGGAACGCCCAGCACGCAGCGGTACGACTGCGCGTGATGCGCCAGGTCCATTTCTCCACCGCCGACAACCGCAGCGTGGACCTGGTGTTCTTCGTCAACGGGCTGCCGGTCGCCACGGCGGAGTTGAAGACCGACTTCACACAGTCGGTTGCCGACGCGATCGGCCAGTACCGCACTACCCGGCTGCCGAAGGATCCCAAGTCCGGCGCGGTCCAGCCGCTGTTCGCTTCCGGTGCCCGCGCGCTGGTGCACTTCGCGGTCTCCAACGACGAGGTGTGGATGACCACCAAACTCGCTGGCGACAAGACGCACTTCCTGCCGTTCAACCGCGGCACCGAAGACGGCGGCGCCGGAAACCCGTTAAACCCGAACGGGTCTCCGTCCGCATACCTTTGGGAACGCGTCCTGCAACGCGACGCATGGCTGAACATTCTGGGTCGGCTGATGTACATCAAGCACGAGCAGTCGACCGATCCGATCAGCGGGAAGACCACCCGCTCGTCGTCGCTGCGCTTCCCTCGCTTCCATCAGTGGGAGGCGGTCACCGAACTCACCGCCGCGGTCACCGCGGAAGGTCCGGGTCAGCGCTACCTGATTCAGCACTCAGCGGGGTCGGGCAAGACGGACTCGATCGCCTGGACCGCGCACCGGATGGCGCGGCTGCAGGTGGAGAACAAGAAGGTCTTCGACTCGGTCATCGTGGTGACCGACCGTAACGTCCTCGACGCGCAGTTGCAGGACGCGATCAAGCAGATCGACAACGACCAGGGCATTGTCGTCGCGATCGACCGGGACGAAGCGGCCAAGGCCGGCGGCTCCAAGTCCGGGCTGTTGGCCAAGGCGTTGACCGACGGCAAGCTGATCATCGTCGTGACGATCCAAACCTTCCCGTACGCCATGACGGCGATCCGGGAGAACAAGGGCTTGGCGGGCAAGACGTTCGCGGTGATCGCCGACGAGGCGCACTCGTCGCAGTCGGGACAGATCGCCGGCAAGCTCAAGGCGGTTCTCACCGCCGAGGAATTGCAGGATCTGGAGGATGGCGGCGAGGTGGACGTCGAGGCGATCCTTGCGGCGGAGGCCACCGATCGGGCGGACTCGTCGAACATCTCGTACTTCGCGTTCACCGCGACCCCGAAGGGCAAGACTCTCGAGCTGTTCGGCCGCCGCCCCTCCCCGGACGAGGCACCGGCACCGTTCCACATCTACACGATGAAACAGGCCATCGAAGAGGGCTACATCCTCGACGTGTTGACCGGCTATCACAGCTTCAAGCTGGCGTTCCAGATCGGTCAGAACGCCGCCGCCGAAGTCGACGAGGTGGACCAGTCCGAGGCGACGAAGGCGGTGATGAAGTGGGTGAAGTTGAACCCGCAGACCATCGCCCAGAAGTCGGCGATCATCGTCGAACACTTCCGGGACAACGTCGCTGGCCTGCTCGACGGGCACGCGAAGGCGATGGTCGTCGCCGATTCCCGCAAGGCCGCCGTCCGGTACAAGCTGGCGATCGACGAGTACATCGCGAAGAAGGGCTACGGCTACGAGACGCTCGTCGCGTTCTCCGGCGGGGTGACCGACCTCGAATCGGGGCCGGAAGACTTCACCGAGGCCACCATGAACCCGGGCATTCGTGATCTGCGGACCGCGTTCACCGGCGACCGGTACAAGGTGATGATCGTCGCCAACAAGTTCCAGACCGGTTTCGATCAGCCGCTGCTGTGCGCGATGTACGTCGACCGGAAGCTCTCGGGAGTGACTGCGGTGCAGACGCTGTCGCGTCTCAACCGGACCTACCGCACCCCGTCGGGCACGCCTAAGACGGCGTCGATGACGCAGGTGGTCGACTTCGTCAACGAGCCGGCCGCGATCCGCGAAGCGTTCGAGCCGTACTTCACCGACGCTTTCCTCGAGACCGAGACCGACCCGAACCTGGTGCACGACCTGTCGGCCAAGCTCGACACCGCCGCGATCTATACCCAGGCCGAGATCGACCAGTGCGCTGAAGCGTTCGTGAAGAACAAAGGCAACAGCGCACTGTCCGCCGCCGTCGGCCCGGGCCAGAAACGGTTCGCCGACCGCTACAACGCGGCCCTGATCGATAACGGTGGCGAGGGCGACAAAGCTGAGCTCGCTGTGCTCGACATGTTCCGGCGCGACGTCGGTTCCTTCGTCCGGCTTTACGACTTCATGTCCCAGATCATCGACTACGGCGACCCCGAGCTGGAGAAGAAGCAGATCTACCTGCGCCACCTCGAACGGGTCATCCAACCGGAGAACTACACCGCACCCATCGACCTGAGCGACGTGGTCCTCAAGCAGGTGAAGCAGGTCGACCAGGGCAAGACCGACATCAGCCTCGGCGCCAAGGTCGGCCTGACCGGGATCACTGCGACCGGGTCTGGCGAGCGTCGCGATCCGACGTTGGTCGCCTTGCAGCAGGTCCTCGATCGGCTCAACGACCTGTTCGGCTCCGAGGACTTCTCGCAGGCCCAGAAGCTCTCGTTCGTCGAAGCCCTCCTCCGGACCCTCCTGGACGACGCCGACCTCGTGCAGCAGGCCAAGGTCAACACCGCCAAGCAGTTCACCGAATCCCCCGACTTCGAATTCGCCGTAACGGGCGCCGTCGCCGACAACCAGGGCGCCCACGCGAAGATGACCGACTTCTTCTTCAGCAACACCCCCGGCCGCACCCACCTCATGTCCGACATCGCCAAATGGTTCTACCAGGTGGTCTCCGACCAGAGCGGAGAGTAGGAGCTCGCCGCAGGCCGCACACTTCCGACCTGCTGGCCAGCTGCCAGCAAGGTCATCGGGTGCACCCCGAACTCTTTCGCGATCTTTTTTGATCGTCACTCCGCTCTCGCGGTCTTGGGCAACCCGGACCACCTCGTCGCGGAACTCTTTCGGATAGGGGTTGGGCATGATCATCGTGCCAGGCCGACACTCCCGGGAAGCCAAATCAGATGTCGCCTATCGGCGCAGTAGGCCACCGGTTGAACTCGCCCAGTAGCTATCGATCACCTAGACCGACCGGTTGGCCGAGCTGGGAATCACACCATCGGTCGGAACGGTCGGCGACACTACGACAACGCGCTCGCCGAGAGTGTGAACGCCGCCTACAGAACCGAACTGCTACGACGCCACAGCCCCTGGCGCACGGTCGAGCGGCTCGAGCTAGCGACCCTGCAATACGTATGGTGGTACCACCATCAACGGCTGCACGAGTTGCTCGGCTACCAGCCACCCGACGAGTGCGAAGACACCCTGAACAGCACCCCACGGACCTGCGAGCCAGCCATCCCGACCCTCGCAATCACATAGGAACTAAAC
>JAAZAD010000301.1 GCA_012514505.1 Rhodococcus sp. (in: high G+C Gram-positive bacteria)
ATCGGTTCATCGGGAACCGTCTCGATGCGCGCACCCAGCTTCGTTGCCTCGCGGACATACTCGTCGATGCGCGCGACATGCCGATCGTCGACGACTGCCGTCACGTCACGATTACCCGTAGCCGTGGGCAGCAACTCGCCGTACGACGCACGAATCGCGTCGACGAATGCTTCGAGAGACTCGACCGGTACGTACACGGTGTCGGCGCTGACACAGATCTGGCCGCCGTTGGTGGCCTTACCGATCGCGATGCGAAACGCCGCCGTTGCGAGATCGGCGGAGCGGCCGACGATCACCGGTGACTTACCGCCGAGTTCCAAGGTGACCGGCACCAGGTTGCGGGCGGCGTTCTCGAGCACCGATCGACCTGCGGCCTGGCCACCCGTGAACACGATGTGGTCGAACGGCAGAGCTGTGAGCGCCTGCGCGGTCTCCACACCACCGGTCACGACGGCGATATCGGTGGGATCGAGGAACTCCTCGGCTGCGTCGGCCAATACCTGCGCGGTGCGCGGTGCGATCTCGGAAGGCTTCAGCACCGCCCGGTTCCCCGCCGCGAGCACTCCGGCGAGGGGGCTCATGAGCGTGTAGACCGGGGCGTTCCAGGTCCCGATGATCAGCACGGAGCCCTTCGGCTGGTACTGCACCGACGCGGTGGCACCGAGCTGATCGTACGGGGCGAACATTGCACGCGGCTCGGGCTGCATCCACTGTTCGAGGTGGTCGCGGGCGTACTTCAGGGCCGTCAGCGATCCGAGTACGTCGTTGACGGTCGAGTAGCCCGGGTGCCGGCCGCCGAAGTCTTCGTCGATCGCGTCGACGATCGCGTCGTGCCGAGCTACGAGCATGTCGATCACTCGCTGGATCCGTGCACGACGCTCGTCGGCAGAACTCACCCGTTGCGCCCGGTTCTTCTGCTGCTGATTCCCGAGCAACTCGCTCGTGTCGGAATCCGTACTGATCACATTGGTCATTGCAGGGATGCTATGAGCTCTGTCACAGCACCCACGGCGAGTTCCCGCTCAGCGAGATCGCCTCTCCGCGAGCCCTTCTACTGGTCGTCGACGCCCGGAAAACCCGAGAAGTCCGGCACGAAATCACCCGCAGACGGACGCGCCGCGGCGGGCTGCCCTGCCTGTGGTGTGTCGGTCTGCGGTGCGTCGGATTCGGGTTCGGCCGGCGCAGGTGCCGGTGCGGTGTCGTCCCCCGGCGCGGATGAAGGCGTCGACGGACCGTCGCCACCGGACGGCTCGTCGCCGGGTTCCGGCTCCGGGCTCACACACTTGACGATGGGTACCGGGTCGTAGCGAACGGTGCGGGTCTTGTTCGAGATCTGGGCACCGGTGTTCACGTCGGTGACGATTCGCGTGTCCGTCACGGTGAATCCCTGCGCACCACTGGAGGCGATGCAAGACTCACCCGCGGGCAGCGTGATCGTATTCGGCGACGTGTAATTGGTGCGATCGCCGGTGATGGACTGCACGTTGACCGTCTTCGTGCCCCACAGGCGCACCGTGATGTCGGAGTTGGTCCAGATCGTCTGGATCAGCACTCCGGTCGTCTCCGACGGGTTGCGGAACGCCAGATCGATTGCGCCCTCGTAGACCGTCGCTTCACGCGCAGCCGGATATCGAGAGATGTAGTAGCTGTGCTCGGTGTGGTCGACGTCCTCCATACCCGCGAAGTACGACGCGTTGTACAGGGTCGTCGCGAGCTGGCTGATACCGCCGCCGACGGCTTTACCCGGCCGGCCCGCCTCGATGATGCCGGACTCGACATAGCCTTCCGCTGCACCGCGCGGGCCCGTGTATCCGTTGAGTGAGAACGTCTCTCCAGGCTTCACGAGCGCGCCGTTGATCTCGGAGGCAGCGATCCGAATGTTCACACCGGACGCGTACTCGAACCCACCGGAGCTGAACTCACCGATCACCTCGTTGATTCCGAGCTTCTCGGCGGCTTCCGTGGTGAGCTCCGGATCGGCCGACTTGTACAGGGCTTCGACGGATCGTCCGTTCTCCGTTGCAAGCAGCTGCGGCAGCGATTCGAGGGTCTTCTCCCAATCGACGAGGTTGCCCTTCGTGCCCGGAACAACTGCGGGACGACCGCCGTCGAGCACGATCTGTGCGTCCTTCGGTTCTGTCTCCGTGTCGGCGAGCTGCGGCCCGAGGATCCCGATGGCAGCTTCGGGGTGGTACTGCGGATCGAGTCCGCCGTCACCGTCGGGTGCGAACGAGAGCACCGCGCCGATGTCCTGGCGTGGCAATGTCGCGACCGCGCCGTCCAGTCCGGTGACCACGAGGTCCGATGCGACCGCGGGCACCGCGATCTCGGCGAGTGCACGATCGAGGCCCTCACGGGTGACGGTGACTTCCACACTCTCGACCGGTAGCGACACATCACCGAAGGGCCACCGCTCGGCGAACACGTCCGACGCTGCTTCCGCGTCGAGACGCTGGCCGGGCTGCGGGGTCACGGGGACGGGGGTGCCGTCCTCGAACACGATGTTGCCTTCACGCGGCTCGTGCGCTGCGGCGGCGGTCACCAGATCGATCGACGCGGCGAGAGCAGCGTCGTCGCGGGTGGAGGCCACACCGACTTCGTCGTTGCCGAAGAACGACGCCAGACGTACGAACGGATTGAGAGGCTGCTCGCCCACCCGGGCGAGGGTCGCATCCCAATCGATACCCAGCCCCGCTTCCGACGGCACGATCTCACCGCTGGTGTCACCGGCGGTCACCGCCACCGGAGCGTCGAGCCGCGGACCCAGTTCGTCGCGAAGAGTTGTTTCGGCGTCGTCGAGCGATTCGCCGCCGATCTCGACACCGGCCACGGTCACGCCACGGGGCACCTCGCCCGAGCTCATAGCGACATCCGCGGCGTAGAGGAGGACGAGGACCGCTGCCACACCGCCGAGGGCGAGCGCGATCGTGCGCTTCGGGAGGTTCGACCACGGCTTGTCAGGACCCGACGGGCCACCCGGACCGTCCCCGGGCGGAGGCGCGACCGGCGGCGGTCCTGCGGGGGGCGGGGTAGCGCCGGTGGGTGATGCGGGCGGCATCGCGGCGGTCGGGGCGGGCGGAACCTCGATCTGCGACATCTGTTCGGTGGGAGCGTCCGAGGGAGGCGGGTTCTGCTCGGACGGCACCTTCGTCACCGGAATGACCGCGGTGGGAGCGTCAGCTACCTCAACTGCCTCAACTGCGTCAGAAGTCTCAGTGGGCTCGAACGCTTCGGATTCATCGGACGGTTCAGCAGCCGGTGCGGTAGGCGCAGCACGGAAAACAGGCGTCGTTGCCGCCTCGGATCCGTCGAAATCGGCTTCGCCGGCGGGGACACTCGTCTCCGGGGTCCGATCTTCCGGTCCGGGCTCGACGTCTCCCGTCGACGCCGCTTCGCTCGTGTCCAGTGTCGCCGCGTCACCGTGCTCTGCGACAGCATCGACCGGCGGCGCAGCATCGGCCGAGGACGCCGCCTGCGATTGCGGTTCGGTCGGGCGAACGTCGTCGTGTGTAGCCTCGGGCTCGTTCGTCCCGTTGTTGCCGCTCACCGATGTCCCTTCAGACAGGGCACGCTCGTAGACCGCGCGCCGGATACCGGTTCTCCAGGGTAACGCCCGGACTTGAACGGTCGACGGGCGGAATGCGCAAAAGACCCTGCTGGGCTACCAGGTCGGGGGTCAGGTAGCCCAGCAGGGTCGTATGTTCTATCGCTGCGCCGGCAGAGGCGTTACACGCATCGGAAGAAAAGAATCCGAATGTGTCCGGCGTCCTGCACGGTCACGCTTCGAGGATGGCCGTCACGCCCTGGCCACCGGCAGCACAGATCGAGATGAGGCCGCGAACGGGCTTGCCCGTCTCCTGCTTCTTCTCGTGCAGCATCTTTGCGAGAGCAGCAACGATACGGCCGCCGGTCGCGGCGAACGGGTGGCCCGCCGCGAGTGAGGATCCATTGACGTTGAGCTTGCTGCGGTCGATCGAGCCGAGCGGAGCGTCGAGGCCGAGTCGCTGCGTGCAGTACTCCTTCGATTCGAACGCCTGCAGTGTGGCGAGGACCACCGACGCGAATGCCTCGTGGATCTCGTAGAAATCGAAGTCCTGCAAGGTGAGGCCGTTGCGCTCGAGCAGCCGCGGGATGGCGTAGGTAGGTGCCATGAGCAGTCCGTCGCCGCCGTGCACGTAGTCGAC
>JAAZAD010000040.1 GCA_012514505.1 Rhodococcus sp. (in: high G+C Gram-positive bacteria)
CTCGCTTTCACCATGAGCCCCTCCGCGTCGAGCTGCGCGAAGTACACGTCCAAGACCGCGGCTGCCAACTGCGTAGCGTTGGTCAGGGCAAAGTCGACGTCACCGATCAGAAAGACGTGTTCTCGGTGACCATCGGGCCACACTCGCGTTTCGGATGCGGCCGTGATGTAGCCGCTGTTCGTGTCGAACTCGAACGGGTACTCACGCCGACTCTCGACCGTGTAGCTGCTCACTGGGCCACCGCCGGGACGAGCACCTGGGCCACGGCAGTCTCGACGATCTCGTATCCGATCGGCGCGTCCGGGTCGATGATCTCGCCACGGTCGACGGGCACGTACGGGATCGGCTCATCGACCTTTTTGCCGGCGCCGGCAAATTCGCTGGTCGGGCAGCTTGTCGGCGTCGACAACGTGGCAGGTCGCACGAGGTGCGCGACCGGGATGCCGCGGCTACCGAGCAGCTCGGGGCGATGTGCGCCGGGCGCTGTAAGTCCGGGAGCGACGATCGTAGCGACGAACGCGAGGATCAGAGCTTTGGTACTGTCGAACACGAATCTCTCCTTAGGGATGGGTGGGATTTCTCTTGATGGCCCGGCGGTGGCACCCGCTGGGTCATCACTCATTTGCGGCCCCGAACAGGGCCAGGAACGGTGCGCGGGGAATCAAGATCCGCCGACCAACGACGATGGACGGGATGGTTCCGTCCTCGATGCCCTTGTCGAGCGTGCGCACGTCAACACCTGCGATCTGGGCGGCGGCCTTCCTGCTCAGCGACTGAGTCTCCATTGCAAGTCCTTTCGGTACTCCGTGACGCGGGGTGCCGACTTAGTAGAGCACTGTCGGCACCCTGCGTCAAGACATGCCGACACATCTGGACGCATATGGCCTGAGTCCGCTACCTTTCAATGCATGACTGAAGACGCGCACACCGCGCACAAGATCACCGTCCGCGCGGTGGATCACAGCTTCGAGCTGGTCCCCGGGCTGAAGATCCGGCGGCAGGCGAACGTTCAGTTGGTCGGATACCGCGGATATGACGTCGACGCCGACATCGTGGTAACAGATGCCGGTAGAGCGGAAGTCCACAGGCTGACGGTCTCGAAGCGTGACGATGGCGAACCGGTCACCGGTGCCGCGCTTCGCTCAATCGCCGTCCAGGCCGTGGTCAAGGCGTACGTGAAGATGGAAGTGGGTGCATGGCTGCCAGTGGATCCCGGCACTCGTGTAGTGGCATTCGGGATTCTGGAAGAGTCTGAGGCGCAACGTCTTCGGGGTCTGGGGCCAGTGCCTGAGACGCTCGAAGCGGTATCGAAGGTCTACCGCCTTGCAGATTTCCTTGAGGACCCACCGACGAAATCTGTCGAAGCTGCGTTCGGGGTATCGCGATCAACGGCCGGTGCGTGGATCGGTCGTGCGCGCTCGGCTGGACTCATCGCATCCGCAGCGAAGGACAAGGTAGATGGCCAGGCGTAGCCGCCGGGCCGGCAAGGGCTCGATCACGAGCTACACCACCAAGGCCGGCACCCGCTGGCGCTACCAACTGTGGGTGCCCATCGATCCCGAGCACCCCGACGACGGGCTACGGCAGACCGGCAAGGGCGGCTACAAGACCGCGACCGACGCCGACGATGCGCTCACCAAGGCCAAGAACGAGGCTGCGGCCGGACTGCGGGCCGACTCCGCGAAGATCACCCTCGGCCCATACGCCCGGACATGGCTCGCGGGCCGGCGTATCGCCAACGCCACGCGCGAGCAGTACACCCGGCATCTGGAGCTGCACATCGTTCCCCACCTCGGGGACGTCGCCATCCGGGCGCTGACGGCTGCGCGGATCGCCCAGTTCTACCGGGATCTCGAAGACCCGGACGGGGCCGACCTCTCCGCTTCGACAGTGCGCAAGATCGCCGTCACGCTCGCACAGATCCTCGACGCCGCCGTATCGGACCGTCACGTGCTCACCAACCGTGCGCGGGACAAGCGGGCCGAGCCGCCGACACGGAAGCACGTCGAAGCGGAGGCCGACGACTTCGAAGCGTGTACCGCCGAGCAGCTCGCGGCATTCCTCGCGTGGAACCGGGACACCTACCGCGACGAGCTGCACCCGCTCTGGTACCTGCTGGCGTCCACCGGGATGCGCCGGGGGGAGGCGCTGGCACTGCGGTGGGTCGACGTCGATCTCGCGGCAGGAACTGTGAACGTCCGCCGGGCCCTCGATTCGAGCCAGACCGGCAAGGGGAGCGTGAAGGGCACCAAGACCGGACGGAACCGGGTGGTGGATATCGACGAGAAGACCGTGGAGGTACTGCGGTCGCAGCGGGCCGTGCGGGGGAGTGTCTCGCTGGGGATGGCGCGCGCTGACTCCCTCGTGTTCGGCAACGACGCCGGAGAGCCACGGAACGTCCGATCGGTATCGAACAGCTGGGGGCACCGGGTTCGGAAGGCACAGGGGAAGCTGGGGGCCGAAGCGGTGCCGTCTCTGCGGCTGCACGGGTTACGGCACACTCACGCCTCGTTGCTGCTGGAGGCCGGCGTCCCGGTGAAGGTGGTTTCGGAGAGGCTGGGCCACGCCTCGGTGTCGGTGACGATGGACGTCTACGCGCACGTGATGCCGGGTGCCCAGCGCAGCGCGGCGGAGAGGTTCGCGAGCCTTCTCGGGTAGCCGCTATTGCATGATCTGTTGCATGGCCCGAAATGAAGAACGCCCCTGACCGGTGTCTCCACTGGTCAGGGGCGTTTCCCTTGGGGGTGAGTGACGGGACTCGAACCCGCGACAGCCAGGATCACAACCTGGTGCTCTACCAACTGAACTACACTCACCATTGCATTCGCTATCGGCCGGAGCCGGTTGCGCTTGCGGTTGAAATACTAGCCTGCTTTACCGAAAACGACGAATCGCCTGGTCAGGCAGGTCCCAGGTCCTTGACGACCGCGGTGATCTCCGCAGACGACGGACCCGGTTCCGCGACGAACACGGTACGCCGGTAGTAGCGCAGTTCCCGGATCGATTCCTTGATATCGGCGAGCGCACGATGCGACAGCCCCTTCTCCGGCTGACCGAAGTAGATCCGCGGGAACCAGCGGCGGCACAGTTCCTTGATCGAACTGACATCGACCATGCGGTAGTGCAGGTAGTTGTCGAGTTCCGGCATGTCCCGGGAGATGAACTGCCGGTCGGTGCCGATCGAGTTTCCTGCCAGGGGTGCCGTGCCTGCCTCGGGGACGTGTGCACGGATGTAGTC
>JAAZAD010000302.1 GCA_012514505.1 Rhodococcus sp. (in: high G+C Gram-positive bacteria)
CGCGATGTGCAAATCCGACATGGTCATCAAAGGCCAGAGTGTCGACAACATCTACCTCGGCGACACCCTCGCCGACGACGGCTTCTCCGGTCACCACTTCGACTTCCTGCTGTCCAACCCGCCCTTCCGTAAAATGTCGGCGTGT
Organism: Rhodococcus sp. (in: high G+C Gram-positive bacteria); assembly: GCA_012514505.1. Lineage (GTDB taxonomy): Bacteria > Actinomycetota > Actinomycetes > Mycobacteriales > Mycobacteriaceae > Rhodococcus_F. The sequence goes on from JAAZAD010000302.1 coordinate 146, forward strand.
TGTGGCATCGTATGTTGCTATGGAGCAGAGCGAGGAGATGCGTGGATGGCGGTTGGCCTATGCGCGGCCTAGCCGTCGGCGCCTGACCTCCTCGGTGGCGCTCGAGTACGCGCCCACGATCGATGTTCGAGAAGCCGCTGTTGGTATCCGACCGGGCCAACCGTTCCTGCTGTCACCTACCGGACGACCGGACATCGATGTCTCACTGTTCTTCGCTTCCGATACGTTCACGCGTCTGGCCGCCGACTCCCAGGCCTCGTACGCGATGGACCTCAAGGTGTTCCTGTCATTCCTCGCCGTCCAGGAAGTGGACTGGCGGGACGCCACCCACGATGACCTCGCCGACTTCGAGTTCTGGCGCAGGCGCGACGACCGCAACCCTCGTCGAGTGAGTGCGGCCAAGTTCTCGCGGGAGCTTGCGGCGATCTCGAAGTTCTACAGCTGGCAGCAGTACCGAGGCACGGTGAGCCGGTCACCAGTCGTGATGGTCGACCAGCGGAAGCCCTCGGGGCCGCCAAGCCTGCGCCCGGGGCTACTGCCGAAAAGCGTGCGCTCGGTCCGAGTGAAGTGGTTGACCCCACGTGCATACGTGCGGTGGCGCGACATCGGACTCGGCGGATACCTCCCCGACGGTACGCGAGACGACCGGTGGCGCGGCCGCAACGACGGCCGCAACATTGCCCTCGCAGAAATCTTGTGGTCCAGCGGATTACGACTCCGCGAAGGCGGCTCTCTGGTGCTCGACGAGCTGCCGTCGTTCACCTCGGAACTGCAGTACGTCCGAGGCCGTGTCGGCGAATCGGTGGCCAAGGGTGGCCGTGGACGGGACTTCTGGATCTCGGGCCGCACCCTGAAACTGATCGACAACTACCGCGAGTCGACTCGACGTGAAGCCGTCCACCGTGCCCAGCGCGAAGGCCGCTACACCGCGATCACCACGAAGAAGGTGGTCGACCGGGTCGACAACCGCCGGATCGTCCACTACCGAGATGGTGACGGCCGGCCGGGTACCGTACCGCTGGACAACCTCGACTGGAAGGACCGGCTCGACTTCTTTGTCGAGAGCGAGAGCGGTCTCGAGCCGTGGATGTTGTGGCTGTCCGAGGCTGGACTGCCTCTGCCGTACCGCACCTGGGAGGCGGTGTTCTCGACGGCCAACGCACGGTGCCGCGGACTCGAGGTCGACATTCGGTGCCACCCGCACATGCTTCGGCACTCGTTTGCACTGCGCATGTTGGTCGCGCTCATCTACGCCCATGACAGGCGGATGGGGATTACAGCGGAGGAGCGCCGGGAGTTCCGGCATCTGTTCGGCGACCCGTGGGTACTCGTCCAGACGATGCTCGGGCACGCGAACCTCGCGACGACCCGAGACTGCTATCTCGAACCGGTATCCGGACTGCAAGTCGAGTTGTTCCTCAATTCCGACCCGGCCGACGGGTCGCTGATCGACGACCTCGTCTCGCGGGTTGCCCAACTTTCGCCCCGAATCCAGGACAGCGAGGGGCAGCGATGAGCGCGTCGACGTCGGCGGCGTTGCCGCCCACGAAGTACGCCCGGCCGTCCTTTGCCGACATTGCTGTGCGGCAGGTGAATTTCGTCGACGCGGACGGTCGTAGCAAGGTCTTCGACTTCTCCGATGTCTCTGCAGCACCGACACTGCTCGATGAGCTCGTCCGTGCGTTCGCCAGCGGGGTCGCACCGGGAGGGCGCTGGCAGTCCTTCGCGACAGCAGAAGCGGCGGCCGGCACGGTCAAGCACCTGGCCCGTTACCTGACCGAGTTCCATCCGCACGTCGCCTCGTTGTCCGATCTGAATGCCGAAGTGTGGTGGGCGTGGCGGTCGGAGAAGGACAAGCACGCTCGCTGGCCCGGGCAGGTGACGATGATGCGGGCCCTGCTGTCGGAGGCTACGACGCTGCCGCAGTCGACCCGTCGAGCGATGCGCGCGAAGGCCGTGAAACCGCGTAAGCGTCTCCCGGCAAATGACGCCTACACCAGCGAAGAGTTCACGGCGATCCGCACTGCGGCGAATCAGCGTGTGAACCAAGCTGTTCGCCGAATTGAGTCGAACACCGCGGTGATGCAGCGCTACCTCGACGGTAACGAACCACCCGACGCTCCGTCGTTCCGGGTTCAGGGCACGCGGTGGACGGTCGGTTCGCTGCTGGTCCACCTGTCCCGCACCGGGATGATGCCGTCCCAGTACCTCGCCTGGGCTGTGAGCCAGAAGAGCTGCTTCGACCTGCGCGGTGTCACCAACCCGGCGCAAGCGCTGTTCCCGAGTATCGACGAGGTGCAGTGCCTGATGGTCCTGCTCGTGTGCGAGCGAGGATTCAACCTGTCGGTGATGAACTCGCTGACCGTCGGCTCGTTCCGGGCATCGGACCCGGACACCGAGGAACCCGTTCACACCGTGGGAGTGGACAAACCGCGGCGAGGGACCCGGCGATACTCCACCGAGATCCTCGCCGGCGAGGCAGGAAGACTCTGGGAACGTGCGGTCACCCTGACGCAGCCGTGCCGTGATGCACTGGATGGAATGGGTTGCCCGACCGACAAACTGCTGGTCGCTCATCGGAACAAGAACCTCATATCAGATGGCCCGTTCCGCACGGAGTGGATGAGCGCGTGCCTCGGCACATCCAGCACTGGCAGGGCAGCTTCCGGGCCGAGGTGGACCTTTCGGCGTCTCCGGTTGACCGAGCAGGTCTTGCACCAGACGGCTCGACAGAACACCGAAACCGAGAGCGAAGATATCTACCGCCGCCCGGACCCGCTCACCGCAGAAGCAGCCTCCGAGACGATCACTACCGGGTTGAACGATGCCGTCGCCCACGCACACGCCTCGATCCACGTCCGCGCGATGAGCACCAGTGAGGTCGAGCAGGCGAGGAAGAACCCGGAAGCGGTGGCCTCGGCCCTCGATGTCCCGGTTCACACGCTCAAGCTGCTCCTGGCCGGACGCCTGGACACGCCGACCGCGGCCTGCGTGGACTTCTTCGGAAGCCCGTTCGCCGACGAGGCCGGCCAACCGTGCCCGGCCTCGTTCTTCGCGTGCTTTGCATGCGGCAACGCTGTGATCACACCACGACATCTGCCACGTCTGGTCGTCCTCCTCGACGCACTCGACGACATCGCGGCCGTGGTGACCCCTTCCCGGTGGGATCGGGACTTCGCCGAGCATTACGCACGGCTGCGCACAATCCTCACGACCAACGCCACGACCGCCGAGATCGTCCAAGCACGCAGTGCTGCCCGCGACGAGGACCGGGAGATGGTCCGTCGGCTGCTGAGCCGGGGGTTCGACGGATGAGGGCACGCATCTCCGCGGCCGCACCCGCTTCCACCACGGTGGCCATGTCGGATTCCGATCCGATCGTCCTCGACAAGACCCGCATCTCACCGTCCCACACCGAGCCGATCTCGCGGGTCGGAGACAGCCGCTGGGATCTGACTCCACTGCTGCACAAACCCACCGTCGCAGGCTCCCAGTCCATCAACTTCGACACCTTCCCACCGTGTTTCCGCTCGGCAGCGAAGCGGCTCGTCTGGCTATGCGTGAACGTGCCCACACCCGTGGAGGACCTGGAACGGCCAACCGCGACTCGTTCCCAGCTGTCGGTCGGCTCCATCATCGTCTACGCCGGATTCATGCGGTTGTGGATGACGTGGCTTGATGGACAAGGCATCCGCCGCCTCGACGGTGTTACCGACGATGTGTATCGACGCTACTGCTCCGAGATAGCCGCCGACGGGCTCGGCCGCGAGAGCCGGGCCAATCGGCTCTTCGCGATCACCCGGTGCTGGCTGTACGGGCCGTACCTGCCCGACACCGACACCTTGATCCGCCCCTACTGGGAAAACGCACTCACTCGAGCGGATGTCCTCGGTGACGTCAAGTGGTCCGCGGAGAACCGCACCCCGCCGATCCACCCGCAGACTATGTCGGCGCTGCTCGTCTGGGCGATTCGGTTCTGCACCGACTTCAGCGCGGACATCATCGCAGCGACCCGCACTAAGTCGAACCCGCCGCATCGTCCGGACCTCGACGGCCTAACCTCCACCGAGCGTTTCGGCAACTACGCGCAACGGCAAGGGACGTCGTCCAAGAGAATTCCGGGGTTCTACCCAGCCAATCGACCCGATCAGCGGTGCGTCGCCAAACAGTTCATCGGTTGGCAGTTGGGCCTGGACACGGACAGCGTCGTTCACCTCGGTTCGATGGATCGGATCTTCGGCGATCTCGATCCGGTTGACGAGGCAGTGCTGTCGGTACCGATCACTGGCACCATCGATACCCGGCCCTGGACCGGTGGCATCAACTTCTACGACGTCGACAACCTGTCCCGATTGTTGGCGACCGCAGCATTTATCGTGGTCGCATACCTGACCGGCATGCGCGGCGAAGAATGTCGAGCGTTGCGACATGGCTGCTGCCGCACGACCCTCGACGAGAAGACCGGGCAAACCCGGCACCTGATCTACGGCCACGTTTTCAAGAGTGCACTCGACGAGTCCGGCAACGCCCTTCCAGCCGGAAGTGAACGCGACCAGCCGTGGCAGGCAATCGCGCCGGTCGCCAAGGCCATCGAGGTGATGGAGATGCTGCATCCGGACAGCGACCTGCTGTTTCCGCTCCGGGCGTACACGCCACTCCCGAACACTGACGCCGACAAGTCCGTGCATCCACGGATGATCCGTGACCGCACAACGGATTTGATCTCCTGGTGCAACACCAAAGCCGAAGAGTTCGGTCGTCCACACGAATCCATCCCCGCTGATCCCGACGGTCCGGTCGTCGTCAAACGATTCCGCCGCACCCTTGCCTGGTTCATCTACCGCCAGCCCGGGGGACGGATCGCCCTGGGGATCCAGTACGGGCACCTTCGGGGGCACAGCACCGACGGCTACGGCTCCCGAGTTGCCAGCGGCCTGCGCGACGTATTCCCCATGGAAGAGGCCCTGGCCACCGCCGAGTACCTCGAAGCCGCCGCCACCCGCCTCGACGACGGCGAATCCGTCACTGGGCCGGCCGCCCAGCGATACCGGGACGGCGTCCGCCTCTACCACCGGCAGTTCGGTGGCCGGTACCTGACCAACCGTCAAGCCGCAGCCCTGAACGCGAACCCGCGACTGCGGATCTACGACAACAGCGAGCAGTTCGTGACCTGCTGCTACGACCAGTCCAAGGCCCTGTGTCACCCCGCTCGGGACAGAGCAGCCAGGGTCGAGGCGTCACCGGACGTCACCAACTGTCAAACCAACTGCGGCAACATCGCCCGTACTGATCGCAACATCGCCGCCGTCGAAGCTGCCATCGAGCACACCTGCGGAGAGATCGCGAACCCGGCCATCCCGCTTCCGCTGAAAGTGCGCCTGGAACAACGCATCGACAATCTTCAACGAGTCATTGACCACCACCGCAACCCCGAAGGATGCCGATGATGACGGCAACAACGGACGACGACGTGCGGCGGGCGATCCGCGACGCGATGGACCGCCTCGTCGCAGGCGAACCCCTGTACTCGGACGGCAAGCTCACCATCAAATCGCTCGCCGAAGAAGCGCAGATCAAACGCTGGTTGCTCACGCACCGCCACACCGACCTTCAAACGGAGTTCCGAGCACGGATAGCGAACACCGACGCCCCAGCCGCTCTAGTGGCGCTTCGCGATGAGCGGGACGACGCACAGCGACGCATCGACGAACTCACCGCAGACGTCACAGCCCTGCAGGAAACCGTCCACCAACTCGAACGGATCATTCAGATGCTGGCGCTGGAGAACGATCAGCTACGCGAAGGCCAGCGCCCCGGGCGAGTTGTGCCGATCGGGCCGCGTCAGGGAGAGAAACAGTGAATAGAGACCGTTCCATCACCACCTGGTCAGGAAAGAAAGAAGCAGGAGCATCGACATGCGGCTAAACCTCAAGTCCGTCGAGGAACGCGTGAAGCCGCTGGCGAATCGCACGTACTACGACCGCGAGTTCATCTTCGAGCTCCTCGCAGCCTACGGACGCTCAGCCGGCAACATCACCAGGTTGCGCAACGGCTCCCTGAACATCGCTGACGCCCCGACCACCGAGGTCGGACAGAAGAACGTCGTTTACTTCAAGCCGACCACCGAGGATCTGTACGGCGTCATCGACGAGTTGCGGACCTCACCGACCGTCGTCCGATACAGCTGCCGATTTGTCATCGTCACAGATTTCAAGGACCTGTTGGCGGTCGACACCAAGACGAACGAGACGCTTGCAGCGCCAATCGCCGACATCGACAAGCACTTCACCTTCTTCCTGCCGTGGGCGGGGATGGAGAAGGCCCAGTACGTCGGCGAGGCGCATGCGGACGTCAAAGCAGCCGAACGTATGGCGAAGCTGTTCGACGAACTGGTCGCGGTCAACCCAGGGATCCATAGTTCGTCGCAGGCCCGCCACGCCCTCAACGTGTTCTTCACCAGGTTGTTGTTCTGTTTCTTCGCAGAGGACACAGGGATCTACAAGTCAGGCCAATTTACCGATGCCGTGAGTAACCTCACCCAACCGGACGGCTCTGACGTCGACCAATTCTTGACCGACCTCTTTAACGTCCTCGACACGCCCGAGGACGCCCCGCGACCGGCCCACCTCGCCGCCTTCCCGTATGTGAACGGCCGCCTCTTCACCGTCGAGGAACACCACACGGTCCCGAAGTTCAACAAGAAGGCTCGTGACCTGCTAATCGAGTCCGGACGCCTGCTCTGGAACGAGATCAATCCCGACATCTTCGGGTCGATGTTTCAAGCAGTGGTGACGCCCGGACAGCGCGCGAACCTGGGCCAGCACTACACGTCGGTACCCAACATCCTGAAAACGATCGAACCCCTCTTCCTAAACGCCCTCAAGGACGAATTCACAGCTGGATTCGACAACATCAACAAGTTGAGCAAGCTGTTGGATCGGATCAGTCGGATAAAGGTCTTCGATCCTGCTTGTGGGTCGGGAAATTTTCTGGTCATCGCATACAAAGAACTTCGCAAGCTTGAGCACGCCATTCTCGAACGGATGGCCGATCTCCGGGGACGCCATCAGGGGCAAATGCTCGGCTCCAACATCAACATCGAGAACTTCTACGGGATCGAACTCGACGATTTTGCGGCCGAGGTGGCGATACTCTCACTCTGGATCGCGAAGCATCAGATGAATACTGAATTCTTCGACAAGTTCGGAATCGACCTCCCATTGATCCCGCTGCGCGAGACTGGCCGGATCATGCACGGAAATGCCTGCCGTGAAGACTGGGGTAAAGTGTGCCCGAATAACGGAAATGACGAGATCTACTTAATCAGCAACCCGCCCTACGCGGGTTCGAGCATGCAGTCTGCAACTCAGAAGGAGGACTTTAAGTCCGTTCTAGGAAATTCATACGCCAAAAAACTCGACTATATTGCAATCTGGTTTATTAAAGGCGCGCGGTACATCGCGCACACTAGAGCCGAGTTGGCATTCGTAACCACAAACTCTGTAGCGCAAGGTGAGCACGTCGGGCTGATGTTTCCGATGATTTTCGAGCAAGGGCTTGAGATTGGATTTGCCTACACTTCGTTCAAATGGGAGAACAACGCGACGCGCAATGCGGGGGTTATCGTTGCCGTAATCAACCTGAGGAACCCCCGCGCTGGCCAGAAGCACATCTACACAGACGATATTCGCATCGATGCCGCCAACATCAACGGTTACCTCTCCGACGCACCCTCGGTATTTCTCTACAGGCGGTCTAAGGTTCTGAGCCCCGCATTGCCTCGAATGATGTATGGCTCCAAGCCTTCTGATGGTGGGCACCTGGTTCTAGATGACAACGAGCGGAACAATCTGCTTGAGGCCTCACCGTCTGCAGCCGAGTTCGTGAAGCGCTACGTCGGCTCCGCCGAGTACATTAATGGATCATCGCGCTGGTGCCTCGTCATTCCAGATGATCGAATCGCTCATGCAAATTCAATCGAAGCAATTGCCCGTCGCCTGGAACGAGTTGCAGACTACCGCTCCCAATCAACCGAGAAATCAACCCGGGAGGCCGCGAAATATCCACACCGATTCTATTTCTTCAGTTACAAGCCAACGAACTCCATTATTGTTCCCAGTGTATCCTCAGTGCGGCGCGATTATATTCCTATCGGCTATTTGGACCCTGACACGGTCATTTCGAATCTCGCGTATGCAGTTTATGACGCCGAACCTTGGACCTTCGCGCTGTTGACCTCGCAGATGCACATGGTATGGACCAGAGCCGTTGGCGGCCGCATGAAGATGGATTATCGCTACTCAAATCTGATTGTCTACAACAACTTCCCGGTCCCTAGTCTTGCCCCGGGGCATAGAGGACAGCTCACCGAGGTGGCGCTGCGAGTACTCGATGTACGCGAGTATCACTCAGAAAGGACGCTGGCTCAGCTCTACGATCCAGATTTGATGCCTGACGATCTGCGATTGGCTCATCAGGATCTCGACGACACTGTCGACACGATCTATCGAAAGCGTGGCTTCGACTCCGACGAGGATCGCCTGTCGTACCTGTTCGGCATGTACGAGCAGCTGGCAAACAGGGAGGCAAAGAAGTGAGCAGTGTGAAGCAGCCGGTGAACATCGTCGACGTTACATACGCCCAGACGGGCGGGAGCGTCAACACGGACTCGCTCGGTATGCGCGAGATGCAGCAGCGTGTGTTCGCCCAGCGAGACGCTCAGTACCTGCTCCTGAAGGCGCCTCCAGCGTCCGGTAAGTCACGGGCTTTGATGTTCGTTGCGCTGGACAAGCTTTACAACCAGGGACGCAAGAAGATCATCGTCGCGGTTCCAGAGCGTTCAATCGGAGGATCGTTCGCGAGCACCGAACTGACCAGGAACGGGTTCTGGGCAGACTGGGAAGTGGAGCCGCACAACAATCTCTGCATGCCTGGCGGACCAGCAAGCAAGGTGCAGCACTTTGTCGACTTCCTCGCAGGTAGCGATCCGATTCTCGTGTGCACGCACGCAACGCTTCGATTCGCCTACGACAAGCTCCCTGCGACGGCCTTCGACGGCACGGTACTTGCCATCGACGAGTTCCACCATGTCTCAGCCGATACACAGAGCAGCCGGCTAGGCGAGCTGCTCAAGGGAGTGATGGCCGGGTCGGACGTCCATATCGTTGCTATGACCGGCTCCTACTTCCGTGGGGACACAGTGCCCGTGCTCCTGCCCGAGGACGAAGCGAAGTTCACCCCGGTCACGTTCAACTACTACGACCAGCTCAACGGCTACCAGCACCTGAAGTCACTCGGAATCGGACATCACTTCTATCAGGGCCGCTACACGAGCGCGATCCACGAGATCCTCGACCCCGGAAAGAAGACCCTGGTCCACATTCCGAACGTCAATAGCGGCGAGTCGACGAAAGACAAGATCGAAGAAGTCGGATTCATCCTCGACGCGATCGGCGAGGTCATCAGGCAGGACGACACCGGAATCCTGAACGTACGCGCTGAGGATGGCACGATCCTGCGAGTGGCGGATCTCGTCGATGACAGCGACCAGCTCAAGCGAGCCGAGACCCTGCACTACCTCACCACCGTGGCATCCAAAGACCGCGATGCTGTCGATGTCATCATCGCGCTGGGGATGGCCAAAGAAGGCTTCGACTGGCCGTACTGCGAACACGCGCTGACAGTCGGCTACCGGGCATCACTCACCGAGGTAATCCAGATCATCGGCCGCGTCACCCGCGACAGTCCAGGTAAAACGCACGCCCAATTCACCAATTTGATCGCACAGCCCGACGCAACCACCGATGACGTCAAACTTTCGGTCAACAACATGTTGAAAGCAATCACAGCCTCGTTGCTCATGGAACAGGTACTCGCGCCGAACTTCACGTTCAAGACCAAGGTCAGCGACGACGACAAGCCGAGGGCCGGTGAACTCAAGGTCAAGGGCTTCAAGGAGCCTAGCTCCGAGCGGGTGAAGCAGATCGTCGCAACCGACCTGAACGATCTCAAAGCAACGATCCTCCAGGACGAGACGTTTACCAAGGCCGCCGCGGGCAACCTCGACGCCGAGGTGACCAACAAGGTACTTATCCCGAAGATCATCCGCGACCGGTACCCCGACTTGAACGAATCCCAGGTCGAAGAGCTGCGTCAGCAGGTCGTGGTCGACTCGGTCATCAAGAACGGAGAAGTGAGAGAGGTTGGTGACAAACGCTTCATTCGTATGGCGGACAAGTTCGTCAACATCGACGACCTCGACATCAACCTCATCGACAAGGTCAACCCGTTCCAGCGTGCCTTCGAAGTGCTGTCGAAATCGGTGACCCCGCAAGTCCTGCGCATCATTCACGATCAGATCACGGCTACCCGTGTCGAGGTTACAGAGGACGAAGCACGCCTACTGTGGCCCAAGATTCAACAGTTCGCGAAGGTCAAAGGTCGGAAACCCGACCTGCGCAGCGATGACCCGACCGAGAAGCGGTATGCGGAGGTGCTTCTCTTCCTTCAGAAGAAGAAGCGCGAGCACGACGAACGACAGAGGATGGTGCAGGAATGATTTCCGACGACCTTCAGAGCATCTTCGACTCGGACGACAGCGGGCTCCTCGATGCACCCGAGAAGACCGCCAAACTCACGACAAGCGACCGTCTGGAGCGCTCGTTCCTTGAGATCATCTCGTTCTACCGTGAGCACGGCAGGATCCCGCGATCTGACACTCGTGAGATCGCCGAGCGTAAGCTCGGGGCCCGCCTCGACGGAATCCTCGCGAATGACGAGAAGATCGCGGCGCTTGCGCATCTCGACGAATTCGGACTGCTCGTTGTCCCTGAGCCACCGCGATCTATCGATGAGTTGCTCGAGAGCGACGATCTGGACCTTCTCGGCGACACCAGCGGGCTGCTCGATACCTCTGACTTACCGAGGCGTGCACACCGGAACGAACCTGAAAAGATCGCCCATCGCGTCAAGAGTGCCGATTTTGAGGAGTTCGAACCGCTGTTCAAGCAGAAGCACGCTGAGTTGAGAGCGGGCGTCTCGAAGCTAATCGATTTCCCAGGCGAAAAGTACGTCAAGGAGGGAGCTTTTTTCGTCCTTGCCGGAGTCATGGTCTTCGTGGCTGAAGTTCGGGACCCTGAAGTCAGCGCATCTCGAGGTACGAAAGAGCGACTGAGATGCATCTTCGAGAACGGTACGGAGTCCTCGATGTACAGACACTCTTTTGCTGCGCGTCTTTACGAAGCCGGCAGGAAAGACGAAGGCGCCTACGTCTTGGTTCCCGCCGAGGTTGACAACATCCTGGAGGACGATGAACACACTGGTCACATCTATGTTCTGCGATCCCTCAGCGATGATCCCCAGGTCTCCTCGATCAAGGACCTCTACAAGATCGGGTTCACGACGGGCTCGGTCGACAAGCGGATCGCGCATGCAGCGGAGCAGCCGACCTACCTCATGGCGCCTGTCGAGATCGTAGCGACCTACCGCACATACAACCTAAAGACCTCGGCGCTTGAACATCTACTTCACCGGATCTTCAGCGAGGTCAAGCTAAACGTCGAACAGGTCGGGAGGGATGGCCGCGTCTATGTTCCTTCCGAGTGGTACGTAGCGCCTCTGGACGCAATCGATGAGGCGATCAGCATGATCGGGTCGGGCGACATCGTGAACTACGAGTACAGCGCGGAGCGGCGGCGTCTTGAACGCCGGTAAGCAAAAGTAGTGGGCCGCCGCGAGGTGTGCGCTCTGCACGTAGACAGACAGGATCGGTGAATGCATGACGCCTGGTGGTGGAACTATCGCGGCATTCGGCCTCAAATACCAGTACATGGCAACTGTGGAGCAGTTCCTGCAGCATCTGCGCGATAGTCCCGAACTCATCGCCAGGACAACGCTGGTTGTCGAACCCGTCGTCGTCGGACCTGACGGAGCGGACGACGACATCGTCGACTTCGGGTTTCTGACAGACGGTGAAGCGACGCATCACTTCCAGGTCAAGGCATCCCTGGAGCCGTCGAGGAACCCACTTCAACCGGCACCAGCACGTGAGGCGCTTAGGCGCCTCGTCACGCACAATGCGAGTTCAGCGGTCCTGTACACGAACAAGCCGCTGTCCCCGGACTTGTTGAGCGGAGCTATCGTCGCCGTCGACCCGCCCACACAGCCAGGGATCACGTCCTTCACTTGGCCAGCTGGTCCAGGCGGAGATGCGTCTACGTCGCCGGACCGCCGCCCACGGATCACAGTTGATGCGAGGCCCCTGCGAGCCGTCCGGGATTCGATTGCCAACTTGGTGCGCGAGTTTCGCAAGCAACGCGGCCGAAGCCAAGGAGTGATCACCTGCAGTCTCCTGGTACCGATCATGCTGGATCGAGTCTTTGGTGCGGCCTCCGGAAGTGATCCGAGCCGTATCGAAGCACTGGACCTCCTGGAGATGGCTGCAATGCCGGACCCTCGAATCGCCAAGGTTGCAGGCGGTTTCGACTGGGGTCTTCCCATCGCAGGCATACCGAACTACGTGTCGACAGTCCCGCGCGTGGACTATCTCAGCCAGATCCGACAGGCGTTTCCGAGCGATATAAGCTCAGCGCCTCCCAGGGTCGTGCTGGTGGGGCACACCGGCACAGGAAAATCCGTAATCGCCTCGGACTACTGCCATCTCGACGCAGTCGCCTACGAGTTCATGTGCTGGGTTGACTGCCGAGATGCAGAGTTCATCGAGGCTCAGATCGTGAACCACGTGCAACAGTTGACTGGCGGTGCTTTCGCGCCGGATCAAGATGCAGCCGCTGTCTTCACTGGCATTCTCGGCCGTCGAAGCGGCCCGTGGCTCTTGGTGCTCGACGGCGTCGAACAGCGGTCTGACATCGATCAATACCTCCCGAGTCGAGGTCATGGTGTCGTACTTGTGACGAGCACGAACAGTCTCAACTGGTGGCCGGGCGCCCAGATCATCAACGTGGGTGAGTTCTCCTCACAGGAGGCCATCGATTGCTTCGCGGCGTACTCGGGAGTGAA
>JAAZAD010000303.1 GCA_012514505.1 Rhodococcus sp. (in: high G+C Gram-positive bacteria)
CATGGGGGTCTGTCGTGGCTCGGGCCGCGAAACTGTTCCCCGGCCGCAGTCCGCCCTCGGGGGTCCGATCGTCGTTCTCGCTTCCCATGTCGCTCTGCGTCATCCGCTGTTGACCGGAACGCTCGCCGGCGCGCCTAGCGCCCGGTGAGCGGGGTCGAACCCACCGACTCAACCAACCAGAACGATCAACAGGAGAAGATGATGACCCACGCCCAAGCGATGCTCGATACCCACCCGCGCCAAGTGAGCAACAGCAGTGACCTTTCGGAGATACTGCACGATCTCGAAGAGTGCAGCGCGACCTGCAGGCTCTGCGCTGACGCCTGTCTCGCCGAGGACATGGTCGCCGACCTGAGGCGGTGCATCCGCCTTAACCTCGACTGCGCAGCGGTATGTGCTGCCACCGCAGAGATCCTCGGCCGGCAAAACGAAGGTGATCCACGAGTCACCCAATCGGTCGTCGAAGCTTGCATCACTGCATGCGAAGCATGTGCTGAGGAGTGCGAGCGCCACGCCGAGATGCACGAGCACTGCCGCATCTGCGCGGAAACGTGCCGACGATGCGCAGACGCCTGCCGCCGCGCCATCTCGCTCGTTCAATGACCACGGCGCTACACCAGCAGAACCAGACCGACCACCGCGGTGGCGATCACGGCGATGCCGGTGGCGGTCGCCACTCGGGTGGCATGGGCTACGAGAAGCTCGCGCTCGCTGTCGCAATCCACTTCTTCATCATGTGGGCCCTGACCTATTCAGGGGTCAACGCGTTCGACGAGATCTTCTTGAACCTCAACCGCTTCTACATGGCGGTACTGATGGTGTCATCGATGGTCATCGTGATGGTCGCCGTGATGTGGAAGATGTTTGCCAACAAGACGGTGAACGCTGCGATCGTCGCGGTCGCTGCGCTCTTGTTCCTCACCTCGTTCGGGGCGCTCCGCAGCGAAGCGCTGGTCGGGAACGAACAGTTCCTGCGCAACATGATCCCGCACCACTCGATCGCCATTCACACGTGTCTCAACTCGGACATCTCAGATGCGGAGATCATCGAGCTGTGCGACCAGATCGTTGCGTCACAGCGCAGCGAGATCGCGCAGATGCGGAAGATCCTCGAACGGCTGAACGGTTGAACGGCTGAGGTCTAGCCGAACGGCGCGAATCCGAACTGAACCAGGGCTGCTGGGGACACCGACCACCTTGGTGCCCCAGGAGCCCTGGTGCCTGACACTGCTCCTCGCTGGATTGCACTTGGCTGCTGAGGTCCACCCCTAGGTTGCCGCGAAGAGACCGCGCCGAGGTCGTATCCCCCTGACGACGATACGGTCTCGACGTGGAGCCAAATCCGACCTCCAGCCGCAAGAGCCGGACCCGGGCCGTTCTCGTGGCTGCCGCGGCCATGGTTGCACTGGTGTCATGCTCGAACGGAGAAGATGACCCCGAGGCAGCCACCGCCACCACGGCGCAGCGCTCTACGAGCAGGCGTGTGCTTCATGCCATGGCAGTGACCTGCGAGGTACCGACCAGGGGCCGTCGCACCTTTCACAGGTCTATGCGCCAGACCACCATCCCGATGCGTCGTTCCG
>JAAZAD010000304.1 GCA_012514505.1 Rhodococcus sp. (in: high G+C Gram-positive bacteria)
ATACTTCCCCGGCGTGGACATTCTCCGCGGCTGCAACTTCTTCCTGCGCGAAGGGGAGATCGTGGGCATCATCGGGCCGAACGGTGCAGGCAAGTCCACGTTGCTCAAGGCACTGTTCGGGTTGATCCCGATCCGCTCCGGTGATGTCACCCTGCGCGGCGAGTCGGTGGCGGCCGCACCCGCGCACGTCCTGGTCCGCAAGGGGCTGGGATACGTGCCGCAGACCCGCAACGTGTTTCCCTCGCTCACCATCGAGGAGAACCTCGAGATGGGGATCTATCTGCGGCCCAAACAGTTCACCGAACGGTTCGCGTTCGTCTCCGAACTGTTTCCGCTGCTCGCCGAACGCCGCAAGGTCAAGGCCGGGGCACTGTCCGGCGGTGAACGGCAGATGGTGGCGATGGGCCGGGCACTGATGATGGATCCGTCGGTGCTGCTGCTCGACGAACCGTCGGCGGGCCTGTCCCCGATGTTCCAGGACGAAGTGTTCATCCGCTGCAAGAAGATCAACGCCGCGGGGGTCTCGATCATCATGGTCGAGCAGAATGCGCGGCGGTGTCTGCAGATCTGCGACCGCGGCTACGTTCTCGACCAGGGCCGCAACGCCTACACCGACACCGGATCGAACCTGATGCACGATCCGAAGGTCATCGAGTTGTATCTGGGGACGCTGGCGGGCAGCCAGGAGAAGAAGCGGACCTGACGGCGTCACTGCACCGAGACCGGGCCGGGAATCCTCGCGATTCCCGGCCCGGTCCGGTCCGCGGATCACCCGGCCGCGGTCCGGATCGACACCCCGTCCGGGGGCCGGTCCAGCACGTCCCCCAGTCCGCGACCGCCGAGCGCGGCGGCGTAGCCGGGTCGGGTACCCACGGGCCGGGCCTCCTGCAGCACCACCGCGGCGGCACCGGCACCGCGCACCCGTTCCACGAGCCGATGCACGTGATCGGCGGTGTGCACGGTGGGGTCGACGGTGATACGAACCTCGTGGTCGACACCGGATTCGATCACGAGCCGCAGGGACGCGAAGGCACGGTCACCGCTCGCGGCCGCACCGGTGATGCGGTGATAGCTGCCGGGCAGTGCCTTGATGTCGAGACCGACCCAGTCCAGGTGCGGGAGCACCGCGGCCAACCGCGCCGGGTAGGCCCCCGCGGTGTGCAGGCCGGTACCGAACCCGTGGTCGCGCACCCACCGTGCGGCCCCGACCAGGGCCGGTTGCCGGGTGGGTTCACCCCCGGAGAAGACGAGGCCGTCGAGCAGGCCGCGGCGCCGGGACAGGAAGTCCTGCACCTGGTTCCAGCCGATGCGCCCCGCCGCGCGCGGATCGATCAGGTCCGGGTTCTGGCAGTAGGTGCACTGCCACGGGCAGCCCTGCAGAAACGCGGTGGCCACGAGCCGTCCGGGCCAATCGCAGGTGGAGAGGCGGACGAGCCCGGCGACGACCGGGTCGTCCGCATCGGAGGCTGTGAAGCTCATGCCGGCGAGAAGGATTCGGCTGCGCGTGACTCCTCGAACGAGACCCGCTCGGCGTGTTCGCCCTTCTTGCCGATGTTGAACGAGGACACCGGCCGGAAGTAGCCCATCACCCGGGTCCAGACCTCGCACACCTGCGGTGCGGCACCGGGATTCTCCTGTGCGCACCGCCCGCAGGTGGGGTGCTCCCCCGCCAGGTAGCCGTGGGACGGGCAGATCGAGAAGGTCGGGGTGACGGTCAGATACGGCAGCCGGAAGCGGGTCAGGGCTCGGCGAACCAGGTTCCGGCACGCGTCGGCGCTCGAGAGCCGCTCGGACATGTACAGGTGCAGTACCGTCCCGCCGGTGTATTTGCGTTGCAGATCGTCCTGCCGTTCGAGGGCGTCGAACGGGTCGTCGGTGAATCCGACCGGCAACTGGGACGAGTTGGTGTAGTACGGGTTGCTGCCGGTTCCGGCGTGGATGATCCCGGCGAACCGTGCGCGGTCTTCTTTCGCGAACCGGTAGGTGGTGCCCTCGGCGGGGGTCGCCTCGAGGTTGTACAGGTGCCCGGTCGCCTGCTGGAATTCGATCATGCGGGCGCGGATGTGGTCGAGGATCCGGACCGTCAGGTCGTGTCCACGCGGATCGGTGAGGTCATGGGCGTCATCGGTGAAGTTGCGGACCATCTCGTTCATCCCGTTGACGCCGATGGTCGAGAAATGGTTGGCGAGACTGCCCAGGTACCGCTTCGTGTACGGGAACAGACCCTCGTCGATGTAGCGTCCGATGACCTCGCGTTTGATCTCCAGGGAATCGCGGGCCAGATCGAGCAGCACATCCAGTGCGCGCAGGAGCGCAGGTTCGTCGCCGACGTGCAGGTAGCCCAGGCGCGCCATGTTGATCGTGACCACGCCGAGCGACCCGGTCTGCTCGGCGGACCCGAACAGTCCGTTCCCGCGCGCGAGCAGTTCCCTCAGGTCCAGTTGCAGGCGGCAACACATCGAACGCACCATGTTCGG
>JAAZAD010000305.1 GCA_012514505.1 Rhodococcus sp. (in: high G+C Gram-positive bacteria)
ATCGACCTCACATGATGTTCGAGTGCGCGGTCTTCGGCCGCCCGGAGTTCCGAACTCGCCGCACGGCGGGCCGTCAACACCCGGCTCCGCCACTCGTCTTTCGTGTCAGCGCCCATCAAGCCCTCTCAAATGTCTGGAAGGTAACCATAAGGTCTAAGTGACTCATCGGTAGGTTCCACCGTTATGGTGTGGGAATGACAGAAGCCCCTAAGGACATCGACAAGGCCTTTCGCACGGCTATCGTGCCCGCAGCGGGATTGGGTACGCGCTTTCTCCCTGCGACCAAGACCGTGCCCAAGGAGCTTCTTCCGGTGGTGGACACTCCGGGGATCGAACTGGTGGCCGGTGAAGCAGCCGATTCCGGCGCCAGCCGCCTTGTCATCGTGACGTCACCAGGCAAAGACGGCGTGGTCGCGCACTTCGTCGAGGACCTTGTTCTCGAAAGCAAACTCGAGGCCAGCGGAAAGCACCACCTCCTGGAGAAGGTGCGCAAAGCGCCCGGTCTCCTCCGCGTCGAATCGGTAGTGCAGGACGAACCGCTCGGTTTGGGTCACGCGATCGGTTGCGCAGAATCGGTGCTCGACGACGACGAAGACGCTATCGCGGTCCTGCTGCCAGACGATCTCGTCGAGCCGCGTGGGGTTCTCGAAACCATGGCCCGCGTGCGCGCCAAGCGCGGCGGCACCGTGCTGTGTGCGATCGACGTGCCCAAGGATCAAGTCAGCGCCTACGGCGTTTTCGAGGTCGAGACGGTGCCCGACGCCACCAACCCCGACGTCCTCAAGGTCACCGGGATGGTCGAAAAGCCCGCCGTCGAAGATGCGCCGTCGACCTTCGCCGCAGCCGGTCGGTACCTTCTCGACCGCGCCATTTTCGACGCCCTGCGGCGGATCGAACCGGGTGCGGGCGGCGAACTGCAGGTCACCGACGCCATCGCACTTCTCATCGCGGAAGGGCACCCCGTTCACGTCGTCGTTCACCGCGGCACACGACACGACCTCGGAAATCCCGGCGGCTACCTCCGCGCTGCGGTTGACTTTGCATTGAACAGCGACGAGTACGGCCCGTCGCTGCGCGACTGGTTGACCGACCGATTGAAACGGGCGGGTTCCTAAACTTCGGGAGGACAGAACTTACATGCGGTCGGTCGAGGAGCAACAGACCATCGTGACGGCGGCGGCGGTGGCACCGCGGCCGGTCCGGGTCGCGATCTCCGAAGCTCAAGGCCTGCTGTGCGCCGAAGAAGTTGTCACCGAACGCCCGTTGCCGGGATTCGATCAGGCCGCCATCGACGGCTACGCCGTGCGTAGCGTCGATGTTCGAGACGCCGGCACGGACGTGCGTGACGACGACGGTGCGCCTGTCGAATTGAGTCTGCCCGTCGTGGGCGAGGTGAGCGCGGGTTCGCGTCAGCCGATCCGTTTGCAGCCGCGGCAGGCTGTCCGCGTCGACACAGGCGCGCCCCTGCCCACGCTCGCGGATGCCGTCCTGCCGCTCGATCGGACCGATTCCGGTCGGGTGCGCGTCAAGATTCTCGAGCCCGTACGGTCCGGTGACTACGTGCGCCGGACTGGTGACGACGTGCAGCCCGGAGATGTGGCGGTACGTGCGGGGACGATCATCGGCGCTGCTCAGGTGGGTCTCCTTGCTGCTGTCGGGCGTGACAAGGTGCTCGTTCATCCGAGGCCGCGGTTGTCGGTGATCTCCGTCGGCGGCGAATTGGTCGATATCGCCCGCACGCCGGGGCCCGGTCAGGTCTACGACGTGAACTCGTATGCCCTGGCCGCTGCCGCCCGCGACGCCGGCGCCGACGTCAACCGAGTGGGTATCGCCGCCACGGACAGTCGTCGACTGCGGGAAGTGGTGGAAGGCCAGCTGATTCGCTCGGAGATCGTGGTGATCGCCGGTGCGGTCGGTGGTGAGGCATCGGAGGAAGTGCGCGAGGCACTCGCCGAGCTCGGTGACGTCGAGGTCGGCCGCGTCGCCATGCACCCCGGCTCGGTACAGGGGTTCGGTCAACTCGGTCGTGACGAGGTGCCCACATTCCTGCTGCCGTCCAATCCGGTGAGTGCACTCGTGGTATTCGAGGTGATGGTGCGTCCACTCATCCGAATTGCATTGGGCCGCAGACAACCCATGCGCCGCGTGGTGAGAGCACGCACGGTCGCGCCGATCACCTCGATCGAGAACCGCAAGGGATTCCTTCGTGGCCAGTTGATGCGTGACGAGGCCACCGGCGAGTATCTGGTTCAGGCGCTCGGTGGCGCCCCTGGGTCGTCGTCCCATTTGCTTGCCACGCTCGCCGAGGCGAATTGCCTGGTGCTCATCGACCCGGAGGTGATCGACATCCGTACCGGAGACGAAGTTGATGTCGCATTCCTCGCTCAGCGCGGGTAGGGCGCGTGTCTCCACATCAGGGCTGGCCTGCGCACCTCGGACCGCTTCGGGTTCCCGGGGGTGTGGTGACGGTGCGTCCCATTCGCCTGCGTGACGCTTCGGCCTGGAGTCGGCTGAGAATTCGCGATCGTCAGCATCTCGAGCCGTGGGAGCCGACAGGGGAGTCGCCGTGGGATGCGCGGCATCACGTCACCAATTGGCCCGGTGTGTGCAGCAGTCTCCGTGCGGAGGCTCGTAAAGGGCGCATGCTGCCGATGGTCATCGAGCTCGATGGCCGGTACTGCGGTCAGATCACGCTGGGCAACATCGTGCGTGGGGCGTTGCGATCGGCATGGATCGGCTACTGGGTGGCGAGCGATGTCAACGGTAAGGGGGTGGCGACGGCGGCGCTGGCACTGGGTTTGGATCATGCTTTCGGCCCTGTCGGATTGCATCGAGTGGAAGCGACCGTGCGCCCGGAGAACGAGGCCAGTCGGGCCGTTCTGCGCAATGTGGGCTTTCGGGACGAGGGCTTGCTGAAGCGGTATCTGGATGTGCACGGACAGTGGCGAGATCACAATCTGGTTGGAATGACGATCGAAGAGGTGCCGGGGACGGTGTCGGACATGTTGATACGAACAGGTAGGGCCCACTGGGCCTGAATCGCGGCACGTTCGACTACCTGGCAATTAACTGTACGGTTGTCCAGCTCGAGTATCGTCGGCGGTGATTCACCTCCCGCGGCGATCGGGTCGGTGCCGGCTGCCACTTTTTCAGTGACGGATGTGACAGATGGGTATGGTGGGGTCGGCGCGTCTGCAAGGATGTGTGCAGGGGAGCCGCTAACCTTGACGGGTCAACGGCGGTGTAAGTGCTGGTAGACGATTGGGAGGAGGGGCTGCAAGATGCCGAATTCATTTCTCTGGATCGGCCTTGTCGTCGTGTGGCTGTTCGTTCTGGTCCCGATGCTGGTGAACAACCGCCCCCGGATTCGGCAGACAACCGATGCAGCACTTGCTACACGTGTGCTGCACCGAGGAGACGAACGTCCTGTTCAGCGAGGACCCGCAGCGGGGCACCGCACTGATCCGAACTGGCAACCGGAACCGGACCACGACGGATACCCCTCGGAGGACCAGGTGGACACTCGTGCGGACCAAGACTCGTATGCCGACCAAGACCCGTATTCCGGCCGCGACCCACGCGGGGTCGAGCGCGCACCGGTAGGCGAGTATGTGCCGCCGCGCCGTGGCCGTGGCGGGTTCGACCCAGAAGCCGACGCGCTGGCACGTGAAGCTCGTTACGGCTTTCGTCAGCGCGCAATGCTGGCGCTCGTGTTCGTGGCGCTCATGTCCGGCGCTCTGTCCCTGATCTTGACACCGCTCATGTGGTGGGCGTTCGCGGCGGCAGTGCTCGGCATCGTCGGGTACCTCGCATACCTTCGCCGGCAGGTTCAGATCGAGCAGGAGATCCGGCGCCGTCGTACAGCTCGCTTGAGCAGATCCCGACTCGGTGTGGAATCGCGTAGCGATGACGAACTTCGGCTGGTCCCGTCGCGGTTGCGTCGACCGGGCTCCGTCGTGCTTGAAATCGATGACGAGGATCCCGGGTTCGATCACCTCGGACACTTCGAGCAGGAACCTGTTTACGCTCGGGTGGACATGCGCCGCGCGGCCGGCGAGTAGTAGTTTCCACCGATCATGAACTGCGGGGGTGGAATTCCTCGTGCTGGTCGTTGCCTGCTAAGGTTGCCGAGCAGCCTTACGGGGCGGCATCAGGGGCTGTGGCGCAGTTGGTAGCGCGCTTCGTTCGCATCGAAGAGGTCAGGGGTTCGATTCCCCTCAGCTCCACCACGTTCTCTCAGTAGCGCAATTCCGAATTCCGAATTCCGAATCGCGCACTGACGCATCCTCGCGTATTCGCGAATCTCCGAACTGCCGGTCTGGGCAGTTGGCTTCACGGGCGTCGCCGATACCGGCATCTTCGTTCGATCCTGACGCGACGCCGACAGATCTAATACACATCGTGCTCGGCTGACCGCTTCGTTGTGGGCGTGAACCTCCTACCCCCTGTGACCTGCATCTCTTCGGGTCTGAGGTCCACCTTGTCCAGAAAGTTGCATGTTCAATTTGCCATCGGGTAACTGAGTCGTATTAGATGGCACGTGTTCGCAACCGGATTCGACAGGTAGGTGGAGGTCATGCAGGTAATCAACCGCGTATCAGGAGCTTTTGCGCCAGCTGTCGTGGTTGCGACGATCACTGCCACTATGTTGCTGTTCAACAGTTTGTGAGCTAGATGAGCGTAGGCAGGCTGCGTCGGGTGACACACGGTCATCGCATGCGAGCGCCTGACAGCTCTCACGAGTCCCCGGGCGCCACGTCGCCCGGGCCGCGCTGGTGGTGCCGAACCCCCCGACTCCGGCACCACCAGCGCCTCTTTTGTAACGAATAGTTAACATGGCCGAACTGACGTACAAGGTGACCGCCACTTCGAGAGGGGATCGGATGAGGACCCACTCCACCCGGAGGCTTGCAGCAAGCAGCTTCGCGGTCGTATTCCTGGCCGGAATTGGGTCCACGTCCCTCGTCATTCAGCCTGCAGCTGCAGACCCACGACCGAACGACTCCGTTTCGTACTCGGACCGCGATGATCGCGATGACCATGACGATCGCGGTAACCATGGCGATCGCGGTAACCGCGCCGACTGGGATAACCGCGGTAACCATGACGATCGCGGTAACCGCAACGATCGCGACGACTGGGACGATCGCGACGACTGGGACGATCGCGACGACCGTGATGGCCGGCCGGAGCGCCCTGAGAGGCCGGAGCGCCCTGAACCGCCGAACCGGCCGGAGCGGCCAGACCGCCCTGATCGCCCAGACCGACCGGTTCGTCCAGAGGTGCAGGTTCCTCCTGCATTGCCTGCATTGCCGGCGGCTCCCCGCGATTCCGGTCCGATCGAGCGGAATGATGGCCCTGTAGAAGTGCCGTCGGTCCGTGATCAATCCGAGCCCGCCCCGCCTGCCCCAGGCCCGCCTGGAGGTGGCCCCGGTGGCGGTGACCCGGCTGGTGGCCCTGCAGGCGACTCGTCCAATGGCGTCGCGCCCGTCCAGCCGCCGGCCGATGTGCCCTCAGCACCTAATCCCGAGGCGCCGAATGTGGAGGCACCGAATCCGGTGACTCCGGACGCTCCGGCACCTCCCGGAGGAGGCACCCCGCAACCCTCAGATCCGCCGCCCGCCAACCCGGCGACGACCCCCACTGCTCACGCGGAGCCGCTGCCGACCGTTGTCACCGTCGGTGGCGTCGGCGTGTTGCTCGCATCTGCGGGCGCTGCGGGGACAGCGACGTTCCGAGGGGCGCGAGCACAGCAAGCGCGCATCGCAGCGGCGCGTGCGGAGTTCTTGGCTCCGGCTCCGACTACTGGAGGTGCCTAGTTATGGCTGCCAGAAGGTCTCATCGGCGCGTCGCCGCAGCGGTGGACGCTGTTCTGGATGCGGCAGTAGCGGCAGAAGCTGTCGAGTTGGTCGACATCGTGCAATCCGTCGCTCAGGAACGGGAGCGAGCCATCGAACTCGAATATTCCGCCGACCTGGCAATTGGCATATGTGGTCAGCGTCGCGCCTACCCGGATCGAGACGTCATCGTCCTCGCGCCGGACCTGCCCGACAACGATCGCACCCTGGCCCACGAGCTCGGGCACGTCGTGTTCAGACACGAAGGGGTCGAAGCCGTCTCGGCGACGTTGGAGGTGAGCGACGACCTGATTGCCTACATGCTCAGTCAGCGATCACTACGAAAAGGTGACGGGCCGACAGCCGACGAGATCGCCGAGTGGGAAGCGGAAACGTTCGCATCGATGATGCTCATGCGGTTGAAAACCATGAAGGGGCGCGGAGCTCCTGTCTCGGTGCTCCGATACGACGAGGCGATCGGATGATGGCCTGGATTGTTGCATTGGTCGTGTGGATCGCGGCCGGTGCACGCATCGGTCGTGTTCTCGCACGGAAACCAACGCCTCTGCGAAATGCGATGGCAATCGCCGTCGTGGGTGCGGCAGTGGCCTCGACGATCGTGATCCCGGACGTATGGGCGTTGGTCGAGAAGTTGTCGCCCGGGTCCGGGCTGCCGAGAACGCTCACATTCGTGGCGTGGCTGTTCTTTGCGGCGGGAAGTGCCATTGGGGCAATCTCGGTGTGGCCGATGGTGCCTCGCCGGTGGATGCGACCCATCGCGGTGGCCGTGCTGGCCACTGCTGTCGTACTCGGCATCGCCGCATGGTTGGACTTGATGATCCCGGTATTCGTATTCATGACCGCCGCACTCGCCTTGGTGATCGGGACCGGTCTGCGGCACGTGGAATGGACCCCGCTCGGACGGGGCATCGCGCTGATCGTCGTCGGAACGTCGATCCTGTTCGTGACCGTGACCGTGACCGTGACCGTGGCCGTCGCCTTGATCGGCGAACTATCAGGAGAACCGGACGGGCACCTTCACATGGCCGGGGTGCACAGGGCGGCGGCGATGCTCGTTTCGGTGGGCGCGGTGTGGGTGCTCGCCGAGATGGCGGTTCGCGCCCGACGAGATCTTCGCCGCACACGAGACATTCATCGGACACTCGTCGAACGGTTCCCCGAAGTGATCAGTGGTGTCGGTGGAACTGGTTCGAGCGTGCTTCGGGCGTCCGATAGGGTGGCCCAGATCCTGGATGCCATGTACGTCCAGTCGGGCGCCGGAATGTTCGAAACGCACAGCCGGCCACCGGTGTCCGCGCGGGAGCACGCGCGGATCGTTGCGCAGTGGGTGCGCGATCCCGTGGGCGGCGATGTGCTCGACACCCGGTGGATCGCGGCTCCCGCGGGAATGTCACCCCGGCGGTGGGTTCTCGCGATCGCCGACGAATACAACCGCGGGACCGAAGAGTCGGACGACCCAGCAGCCGAAGATCCAGCGGTGGAGTCATCGAACGTCGACCTACCGACCGTGGACCTACCGAACGGTGACCTGCCGACCGTGGAGTTGGAGGTAACCGATACTTCGACTAGCGGGACGAGTCCGGAGGAACCTCGGGTAGGCCCTCGCTAGCCCTGAGCTTCTCGGCCATCGTGGTGAGAAGAATCTGGGACTCCTCGGACAGATCGAACGCGCGGCTCGAAAGTTTACGGAGACCGTATCCCTGAAGCTGGGAGAGCAGTTCCAGATCGTGGTCGATCTTGGCTGCGTAGATGTCGTTGAAGAAGTACTCCGGCTTGACCTTGAAGAAGCGGGCGAACGCTGCGACCGTTTCGTCGGAAGGATTGGTTCGCTGGCCGGAGCGCAGTTGCGAAATGTACGGCTTCGATATCTGGTGACCGTCGCTGATCAAAGCCGATGCAACTTCGGCATTGGTGTGCGGCTTGCGTCCTGGAGGATGAACCGTGTCGAAGAGCGTGTTCAACCGCTCAGCAAAATCTGCCATGTGAGCTGCCGTTGTCCTCTCAGTGGGCGCGTCGGGGATTGCCGGAACAATACCACCTGAATAACCGACGGGTAACTCGTGATTCATCCAAAACGAGCCGTCTCGGTCGATGCTGCTGACGGTTCGACCGGCATTGCAAAGCGGGGTCGCGGTGTCATGTCGGGGTCGGTCGAATAGTCGGATTGCATGGCGGCAACTGGCCGTGCGAGGCCGTTTCGGCATCCAGTAGGAGATATTCGTCATACCGATAGGCGGAGTGTATTCAAGATCACATTTCTGTTTGCTGGTAAGTAGCTTTGAGCTGTGATCCGCGAGCGAAAAATCGAGAATTTGGACATTTGCCCTGTTCGGGGCGATGGCGTTCGTGGGGTGTCGGAACTTACCAAAAGTCGCTCGACGTGACCCCCGTCCCTCTTGATGCTACTCATGGGTAGCAAGCGGAGGCGTCGTGGTGGAAGGGGCGGGCGTCGTTCCGGCCGGTGCCGCGGAGACTTTCGGTGGTTGTCGATGGCACGGGCGGCGTCGGGTTCGCGGGGTGGATTCGGCTCCGAATGCGACCGGCTCGTGACTGGCCTCCGCGCACGTTCTCGGTCATTATTGTGATATGGAACACAGGATGAGTGACGCCGAGTTGCGCAAGGCCATTCGCACCCTGCGCGACCGTGCGGACTACGCGAAGAAGCACGGTGACACGACCACCGTGACGACGATCGAAGACTCGATCAAGGGCTACCAGGACGAGATGGCTCATCGGCTCTGATTCCTTCGAGTCGAGGGTGGATATCAGCTCGGATGTCTGGCTGGTCGTAGGGAAAGTTGTCGTTCCCACCTGTCGGGTTGCCGCGTGCGTAGACTCGCGTGCGCACGGTGACCGAGGGCGGACGGGGAGTCGGAGACGATGGCGATCAAGACGTTGGACGGTAAGAAGTGCCTGATCACAGGTGCGGGTAGCGGCATCGGCCATGCGACCGCTCTCGGTGCGGCGGCTGCAGGGGCCCAACTGTTCTTGACCGATGTCAACGAAGTCGGTCTTGCTCAGACGGTCGAGCAGGTGAGCGCGCAAGGCGGCACCGTCAGTTTTTCGAGAGCGTTCGACGTGTCGGACTTCGACGTAGTCACCCGGTTCGCGGACGATGTCCACGAACAGTTCGGGAGCATGGACGTTGTGATGAACGTGGCCGGGATCTCCGCGTGGGGCACGGTCGAGAATCTCGAGCATCGCCATTGGAAGTCGATGGTCGACGTCAATCTCATGGGCCCAATTCACATCATCGAAAACTTTGTGCCGCCGATGGTGCGTGCCGGCAGGGGTGGGCACCTCGTGAACGTCTCGTCAGCGGCCGGGCTGATCGCCCTCCCATGGCACGCTGCCTACAGTGCGAGCAAGTTCGGGCTGCGAGGTGTGTCCGAGGTGCTGAGGTTCGATCTGAAGCGGCATGGCATCGGCGTCAGCTTGGTTGTGCCCGGCGCGGTGAAGACGCCCTTGGTGGGCACCGTGGAGATCGCGGGAATCGACCGTGAAGATCCGCGGGTGAACAAATTCGTCCATCGATTCGAGAAGCGGGCCGTTTCTCCCCAGAAGGTCGCCGACTGCATTCTGGCCGGCATCGCGAAGAACCGCTACCTCGTGTACACATCGAACGACATTCGGTTCGGCTACTGGTGGGCGCGTAAGTTCGCGCCGCCGTACGAGTTCGTAATGCAGAAGGCGAACGATCAGTTCAGTAAGTTCCTCTGATTCGGCCTCCTGTAGCGTCGCATCAATGCCCAAGAGTTTCGCAACCACCATCGAGTTGGAGCACGACCTCGAGGCCGTTCATGCGGCACTCACGGACGAGGCCTACTGGCAGTTTCGGTTGCGCGAGAGCGCTAGTGCCGAAGTGACCATCGAATCGCCCGGTCCCGGTGCGCTGTCGGTGAAGGTCGTCGAGACGACCGATCCCGAGAAGTTCCCGGCGGTGGTCCGGGCGGTTGTTCGAGGTCCGATGAAGATCGAACGGACCGACTCGTGGGGACCACTCGTCGA
This sequence comes from Rhodococcus sp. (in: high G+C Gram-positive bacteria), assembly GCA_012514505.1. GTDB lineage: Bacteria > Actinomycetota > Actinomycetes > Mycobacteriales > Mycobacteriaceae > Rhodococcus_F. The sequence continues at coordinate 9,867 of JAAZAD010000305.1, forward strand.
CTCCCGTGCGAAGGGGCAGTTCGGCGGACGTTCCAACGCAATCCCTGTCACGATCAAGGGGACGTTCGTGCTCCGCGGTACGAACTCGGGATGCGCGATCGACGTGGAAGGTTCCGTGAAGGTGAAGATCCCACTGGTCGGCGGTCAGATCGAGTCACTCGCCAAGCAGATGGTCATGCAGATGATCGAGCGTGATGGCGGAGAAATTCACGACTGGCTCACCCGATGAGGTTCGTCCCGTAGGTCGACGTCGAGGGTGCGCGCGCCCGGGCCGGCAGCGCCCATTTTGTCGTGACTGTTCACGATCTTGCAGCTGCTCAGCGACAAACACCCGCAGCCGATGCACCCGGTCAGGTTGTCGCGCAGGCGCACCAGCTGTTCGATTCGCTGGTCGAGTTCGGAATGCCACTGCGCGGACAGCCTGGCCCAGTCCTTGCGTGTCGGCGTGCGTTCTTCGGGAAGTGTGGCGAGGGCTTCCCTGATCTGGGCGAGGGGTATGCCGACGCGCTGGGAGATTCGGACGAACGCCACCCGGCGCAATGTGTCTCGGCGGTATCTACGCTGGTTTCCGCTCGTTCTACGACTGCGGATAAGCCCTTCGCGCTCGTAGAAGTGAAGCGCCGAAACCGCGACGCCGCTGCGTTCGGACAGTTGACCGGGCGTCAGTTCCTTCGCGGACCATTCGGGCATTTCCATCGCGGCAACCTCACTTCCGACACCCGAACCATACTCGAGGTCGCCCCGATTCGTCGCCAGACGGGCTCAGGCGAACTACCGTCGAATCATGAACACGAAGGCAGTGTTGGGGGCGAATTCGGAAGTCGGCACCTTACGCGCAGTGCTGCTGCACCGGCCCGGTGACGAACTGAAGCGACTCACGCCGCGCAACAACGACCAACTCTTGTTCGACGGACTGCCGTGGGTGGATCGTGCGCAGGAGGAGCACGACGCTTTCGCAGATCTGCTCCGTAGCCGGGGCGTGGACGTCATGCTGTTGTCCGACCTGCTCACGGAGGCATTGACGGTCAGCGGGGCGGCCCGGATGCAGGGCATCGGAGCAGCCGTGAACCCACAGAAACTGGGACACACTCTGGCCCACGAGCTCTCCGATCACCTACGACGTGTTCCGGCCGCCGAACTGTCGATCCTCCTCACCGCAGGGATGACCTTCGACGAACTGCCGGTCGACGCAAGCTCGTCGTCGCTCGTGCGGCGAATGCATCACGGCGGCGACTTCGTGATCGACCCCCTGCCCAACTTGTTGTTCACCAGAGACTCGTCGTTCTGGATAGGACCGCGGGTGGCGATCACGTCACTGGCTCTGCCGGCTCGGGCACGCGAATCCTCGTTGACCGACCTCATCTACGCACATCATCCGAGGTTCCTCGGCGCGCGCCGCGCTTACGAATCGCACACGGCGCCCGTCGAGGGCGGGGATGTGGTGCTGCTTGCGCCGGGCGTCGTCGCCGTCGGAGTCGGGGAGCGCACGACACCGGCTGGGGCGGAAGCGTTGGCGCGGAGCGTCTTCGAAGACGATTTGGCGCACACCGTTCTGGTGGTGCCCATCGAGCAGCAACGTGCGTCGATGCACCTGGACACCGTGTGCACGATGGTCGATGTGGACGCTGTCGTGATGTACCCCGCCATTCAGCACACGCTGTCGGCGTTCACGATTCATCGTGAGGACAGCGGAGTGAGCATTCGTGGCGCGGACCCGTTCCTGGAAGCGGCGGCCGACGCGATGGGCATCGGCAAGCTCCGCGTCATCGACACCGGCCTCGACAATGTGACTGCCGAACGTGAGCAGTGGGACGACGGCAACAACACCCTCGCTCTGGCCCCCGGAGTGGTCGTTGCCTACGAGCGGAACGTCGAAACGAACGCCCGACTCGAAGCATCGGGAATCGAGGTGCTGCGGATCGCGGGCTCCGAACTGGGCTCCGGCAGAGGCGGACCCCGCTGCATGTCCTGTCCGGTCGCCCGGGACCCTCTTCAGTGATCTGTGACTGCTCCTTGTCGGTGGGCTCTGTCATTCTGTGCGGCTCTCGCAAAGGCGAGACGCGTCGGCGACGACGCACCTTCTTCACAGGAGTACGACATGACCGAGCAATTTCCTGCCGCCGCGCAGTTCGGCGCGCCCACCTCGCCACGGCCACGGCGCTGGCCGTGGGTGCTCGCGGTGGTCGCGGCGCTGTTGATCGGTATCGGGATCGGTGCGGCCGGTACGTCCGATCAGCGCGACGAGCAGGTCGCGGCAGTGTCCAGCAGTTCGGCCACGGCAACCAGCAGTTCGGCGGCGCCGACCACGACGACCGTCCTTCCGAACGTCGACGCGGTTGTCGAGCCGGTTGTTCCGGCGGACCCCTCCGTTTCCACGGCGTCGGCAGCGTCCAGCGTTGCGCCGCTGACCACAACAGCATCGGCGCCTGCTGTTGCGCCCCCGACCGTCGTACCCACCCCGGCCGAGCCGCAAATCGGTTCGGGTCAGCGGAACGCCGCTCGCTCGGCCCAGCAGTACCTCGACATGGCCGGCTTCTCGCGGAGTGGGTTGATCGAGCAACTCGAGTACGAGGGCTTCTCCACGGCGGATGCGACGTCAGCGGTGGACAGCCTGGCGGTGGACTGGAACGAGCAGGCTGCCCGAAGTGCACAGCAATACTTGGAGATGACGTCGTTCTCCAAGTCGGGGCTGATCGAGCAGTTGGAGTACGAGGGTTTCACGAATTCGCAGGCGCAGCACGGAGCCGACGCCGTCTACTGACACGCCGGGCCGGGGATCCTCCGATCACTCTCGGAGGATCCCCGATACGGCGTTCTCGCAAACGGTTCCGTTCGGTCGTGGACGCGTGCCACGCCGGGTCGTTACAGAATCTCGGCGACCTTGTCGGCAGGGCGGGCGAGCACGGTGCCCTTGTCTGTGACCACGATGGGGCGCTCGATGAGGATCGGGTTGTCGACCATCGCGTCGAGGAGTTCGTCTTCGGTGGCGTCGGCGAGGCCCAGCTCTTTGTATACGGACTCGCGCTTACGGATCGCCTGACTCGGCTTCAGTCCTGCATCGTCGAGCAGCTTGCGTAGACCGTCACGGGAAGGCGGCGTGTCGAGATATTTGATCACCGTCGGTTCGACACCCGACTCCTCGATCATCTTCAGTACGGTGCGGGAGGTGTTGCAGCGCTGGTTGTGGTAGATCGTCGCATTCTTGGCCATAGCAGTCATTGTGCATGCCGAACGCACTCATTTCGCCTAGCGTATGACACGAACAGTGCGACAGAAGGGAGGGTGCGGTGCACCTGAGCATCCACCCGGAATCGACGGTGGCCCCGTTCGATCAGGTTCGACTGCAGATCATGGAGCAGGTTCGCGCAGGCGAATTGATCGCGGGAACGAAGATTCCGACGGTTCGCGCCTTGGCGTCGACATTGAAGCTGGCGCCCAACACAGTGGCCAAGGCGTACCGAGAACTGGGCCGCGAGGGTGTCATCGAAACTCGTGGAAAGCAGGGCACCTTCATCGCCGCCGGTGGCGACCCCACGCGAACCCATGCGGAACGCGCCGCCACGCAATATGTTCGGGAACTGCGGAACCTGGGGATGACCGACGACGAAGTACTCCGATTCGTCCGGTCGGCGCTCGAAGGTGCCGACTGAACTCGAACCGGCGAACCAAGCCTCCAGAGAAGGGACACCGATGGCATCCGCATTGTTTCGCGATATCGGCATCCTCGTCGCCAGGGTGGGCATCGGCGTCGTTTTCGTAGCCCACGGATGGCAGAAGTTCTTCGACTACGGCGTGGACGCGACGCAGGCCTCGTTCCGTGACATGGGTGTTCCGCTTCCCGACATCGCGGCCATCGCCGTGGCTGCCGTCGAACTCGGCGGGGGAGTGGCACTGATTGCAGGTCTGCTGACGTCGCTTGCAGGTTTTCTCTTGTTTCTCGTCATGCTGGGCGCCTTCCTGATCGTCCACGTGGACAAGGGTGTGTTCGTTGCGGAGGGCGGCTACGAACTGGTGGTGGGGCTCGGGGCCGGAGCATTGTTGCTGGCCGTGACCGGTGCCGGCCGGCTTGGTATCGACGGATTGATCGGAAGGAGCTCCGGATGGGGTGCTGTCTCGGATTGAGTTCGTGGTGTCGATCGCGATTCGGTGACGACGCGTGCGTTTCATTTGCATTTGCGAAAGATCTCCACGACGGTGAAACATCATGGCGATGAACACTGACACTTCGGGCCGCGACACAGCGGATGACGGAGCGCCCGGTTCGAACACCGAATTGGCGCGAGTTGGGGTACGCACGGACTACGTCGTTTTCGCAGTCGCTGCGGCGGCTGTTCTGGCGATCGTTGTCTGGGGTCTCGTGGCGCCCGACAACATGCACTCGGTCACCGGTGACATCCTGAGCGGCTTGGTCACCAACATGGGCTGGTTGTTCATTCTGGCGGCCACCGGTTTCGTGTTGTTCTCGATCTGGCTCGCGATCAGCAGGTACGGTGCGATTCCGCTGGGCAAGGACGGCGAGAAACCCGAGTTCCGCACCGTCAGCTGGATTGCGATGATGTTCAGCGCGGGCATGGGAATCGGCCTCATGTTCTTCGGTGTGGCCGAACCGCTCGCGCACTTCGTCACCCCGCCCCCGGGCACGGACGGTGGCATCGGAACCGCGATGGCCACCACGATGTTCCATTGGAGTCTGCACCCGTGGGCGATGTATGCAGTGGTGGGTCTGGCCATTGCCTACGGCTCCTACCGCAAGGGGCGTAAGCAGCTGTTCAGTTCGGCCTTCATTCCCATTCTCGGCCGCCGCGCCGAAGGGCCGATCGGCAAATTCATCGACATCCTCGCCATTTTCGCGACCCTGTTCGGCACGGCTGCATCGCTCGGCCTGGGCGCACTGCAGATCGGTTCCGGCGTGGAGGTCGTCGGCTGGATGGACCAGGTGAGCACGCTCCTCTTGGTGGCCATCGTCGCCCTGCTCACGTTGGCGTTTGTTGCCTCGGCAGTGTCGGGTGTCGCCAAGGGCATTCAATGGCTGTCGAACACCAACATGGTGCTGGCGCTGATCCTCGCGGTGTTCGTCTTCGTCGTCGGCCCAACTGTGTTGATCTTGAACCTGCTGCCGACGACCATCGGTGCGTACGCGGCGGAGATCGCACAGATGTCCTCGCGCGCCGGAGCTTCGGGCGATACCGACACCGCCACCTGGCTGTCGTCCTGGACGATCTTCTACTGGGCATGGTGGATCTCGTGGACCCCCTTCGTCGGCATGTTCCTCGCCCGCATCAGCCGGGGCCGGACCATTCGTCAGTTCATCGTCGGTGTCATTGCGGTACCGAGTGCGGTGAGCCTCGTATGGTTCTCGATCTTCGGTGGTGCCGGCATCGACGAGCAGCGCGAAGGAATCGACCTCGCATCACGCGACAGCGAGGAAGCGCAATTGTTCGGGATGCTCGAGAACCTGCCGCTCGCAGGTGTCACCACGATTCTCGTGATGCTTCTGGTCTCGATCTTCTTCGTGTCCGGTGCCGACGCGGCTTCGATGGTGATGGGTTCCCTGTCGCAGCGGGGCACATTCGAGCCGAAACGCTGGGTGGTCGTCTTCTGGGGCTCGCTGACCGGTGGCGTTGCGGCGCTGATCCTCTGGACCGGCGGTGAGAATGCCCTCGACGGACTGCAGACCATGACGATCATCGCGGCGGCACCGTTCGTCATCGTCATGGTCGGGTTGTGTGTGTCGCTCTACAAGGATCTCTCGCGTGACCCGCTCATCCTCGATGCGCGAGCAATGCGGAGGGAATTGCGGCGAATGGCTACGAAAGAGCGCAAGGAGCAAGCGCGCAAGAGCGCGAAAGCGCCCAAGTAGTCGAATAGCGCAGTCGACTAAGTAGACGGGTTCGATCCGTCGTAGGGTGGCTGGCGATGTCCACTGTGAAGCGTGTCCTCGCCGTTTTGTCGTCAGTCATCCTCGTCGGTGCCGTGGGTGTGACCACCGGTGTCGCGGTGGTCTCCGCCGCACCGGCGCCTTTTCCTGCACTGCCGATCCCTGAAATTCCAGGGATCACCGCAGCCCCCACGATGGTCGAGAAGGACATCACCTTCGAGTCCGGTGGGCACACCTACCACGGCACCTACCGGGGTCCGGCGGACCCGTCCGTGAGTCCGGAGGCAGCTGCCCTGCTGCTGCCGGGAAGTGGGCCCACCGACCGCAACGGAGTGGCCGGTATGTACCGGGCGTCGACCATCGCCCACCTTGCCGACGCGCTCGCCGCACGCGGGGTGGCCACTCTTCGTTTCGACAAGTACGGGACCGGACAGACCGGCACGGCAGGTCCGCTGGAGCAGGCGATGACCGAGTACGGCTTCGAGCGGCAGGTCGACGATGCGAGTGCGGCCCTCGCCACGTTGGCGAAGCTGGCCGGAACCGACGCAGCGCACACCACCGTTCTGGGTCACAGCGAGGGATCTCTGACGGCCTTGGCCGTGCGTGAACGCCACCCGGACGACCTGGCCGGACTCGGACTGCTGCAACCACTTCCGATGCGATACCTGGACCTCTTCCGGGCTCAGATCCATGCGCTCGTCGATCGTTCCGTGGGATCGGGTCAGATGGAGCAGGCGGAAGGGGAGGACGTTCGGGTCAGCCTCGAGCAGACCATCGACTCTCTCCGGAGCGCAGGCACCGTTCCCGAACATCAGCATCCGATGCTCCTGGAGCTGGGAATGTCACCGGTCAACGCCCGCTTCTTCAGCGAGGCCGACAAATACGATCCACGTGAGCTTGCCGCCGAGCTACCGGAATCGAGTCACAACCTGCTCAGTTGCTCCGACAAGGACCTGAACGTCAGCTGCGAGCAGGTCGAGGGCCTGCGCCTGGCGCTCGAGCACACCGACCTCGATTTCGTACACATGACGACAACGAATCACGGCCTCGGTGAACTCGGACCGGTGCCTCCCAGCCAGTTCGATGCGGTGCTCCCCTTGCCGCTGTCGTCCGAGTTCACGAACGGACTGAACACCTGGGTCGACGGGATCCTCGCGCCGTGACGAAGGCGTAGCCGGTCAACGCCAACTCGGTAGCCACAGTTGGTTCTGCCAGGTCTCCGGGGTGATCGGAACACCTGTGAGGATCGGCCACAGCCACACGAAGTTGGCCACCACGAGACCCACGTAGAGGCACACCACCAACAATCCGGTCCCGCGCCGTTCCGCCGATGCGTCTGTGCGCCCGAGGACGCTGCCGAGGGTGAGGGCTATCGCCATCACGAAGAACGGCGCCAGGGTCACGGCGTAGAAGAAGTACATCTGACGGTCGAGGGTGACGAACCACGGCAGGAACGCGGCGCCGTACGCGACGAGGACAGCAGCGAATCGCCAGTCGCGGCGCACCAGTGTCCGCCACAACGCCCACGCGAGAACGGGCACTGCCAGCCACCACATTGCCGGCGTACCGACGAGCATGACCGCCTTGATGCAGGACTCGGCACCGCAACCGGACACGCGCTCGCCGTCGGCGAAGTAGTACAGCATCGGCCGCAGCCCCATCGGCCACGTCCAGGGCTTCGACTCCCAGGGGTGGTGGTTGCCGGCAGAGTTGGTCAGACCCGAGTGGAACTCGAGAACGTTTCCGCTGTAGTACCAGAGTGATCGCAAGGCGTTCGGGAGGAACGACCAGAATCCGCCCGTGCCGATCTCGTCGCCCACGGCGTGCCGGTCCACTCCGGTTTCACTCGCAAACCAGGCCCAGAAGGAGCCCAAGTACACGATCAAAGGGACGACGACGAGCGCGTACAGGGCTGGACCGATATCTCGGACAGCGGTGCCGAACCACGGCCTTCGCACCCCGTAGGCGCGCCTGGTGGACACATCGAAGGCGACACACAGCAGACCGAAGAACGCAACGAAGTAGATGCCGGACCACTTGGTGCCACAGGCGAGTCCGAGCATGACACCGGCGCCGAAGCGCCACCATCGGACCCCGAGGCGTGGCCCCCACTCGGTGACGTGGATCCTGCCTTCGGCGTGTACGCGCGCCATTCGTTCGCGGACCTGATCGCGGTCGACGACGAGGCAACCGAAGGCCGCGACGGCGAACAACGCCAGGAAGATGTCGAGCATCCCGAGGCGGGAGGACACGAAGGTCACTCCGTCGGCGATGATCAGAATGCCGGCGAACCCGCCGATGAGGGTCGACCGACTCAGGCGCCGGACAATGCGGATCACCAGCAATACGATGATGGTGCCGGCGACAGCAGAGGCGAAGCGCCAACCCCAGCCGTTGTAGCCGAAGATCGCTTCGCCCATCGCGATGAGTTGCTTACCGACAGGTGGGTGCACCACCAGGCCGTAACCCGGGTTGTCCGCGAGCCAGACGCCGCCCGTCAGAACCTGCCAACCCTGTGGCGCATAATGCTTTTCGTCGAAAACCGGCGTGCCCGCGTCGGTGGGGTAGCCGAGCATCGTGAATCGGGTGACGGCCGCAACCGTGGTGAGGAACAGGGTGACCACCCAGCCGCGCAACCGATCGGTTGGACCGAAGTCCGGGGCAGGCACCAGAGGTGCCGGGCTGACCTTCGTAGACGACTGTGAAGAGGGCACAGGGTGCTCGTCGGTCAGGGTGCTCACCCGACAATCGTAGGCTGTGGTGCATGACTGGTCGCTTGGTGCTCGCTGCAACACCCATGGGAGACGTCGGGGACGCCTCTCCTCGGCTGCGTTCCGCGCTGGGGACGGCCGACGTGGTGGCCGCAGAGGACACGAGACGGACCAAGGCGCTGGCCTCCGCACTCGAGGTCACCATCACCGGCCGCGTCGTCAGCTTCTACGACCAAGTCGAGGTGTCTCGGTTGCCGGCGCTCGTCGCCGACGTCGAGTCGGGGAAGACCGTGTTGCTGGTGACGGATGCGGGCATGCCGTCCGTCAGCGACCCGGGGTACCGACTGGTCGCGGCGTGCGTAGCCGCGGATCTGCTCGTCACCTGCTTGCCCGGTCCGTCCGCGGTGACCACTGCACTCGCCTTGTCGGGCCTTCCGGTCGAACGCTTCTGCTTCGACGGTTTCCCGCCGCGCAAACAAGGGCAGCGGAAGACGTGGTTGCAGGCACTGGCCACCGAACAGCGGGCGTGTGTGTTCTTCGAGGCCCCGCACCGACTCGCCGATACCCTGGCCGACGCCGTAACGGTGCTCGGCGGCGAGCGCAGAGCCGCCGTGTGCCGCGAGCTGACCAAAACGTACGAGGAGGTTCGTCGCGGCACGCTCGCCGAGCTGGCCGGCTGGGCGGCCGACGGTGTCCGCGGCGAAATCACCGTGGTTCTCGAAGGCGCGACTCCAACTGCAGCAAGTCCCGAAGATCTCGTCGACGAGGTGGAAAAGCTCGTGGACGGGGGCACGCGACTCAAGGACGCATGCGCACTCGTCGCCGACAGTGGAGTCTCGAAGCGAGAACTGTACGAGGCTGTGTTGGCGGCGCGGCGCGACTGAGCGACCCTGGGCCGCCTCACCGCGCCAGTGTTGCGCGATCGCCCGGCGTGAGCGCTGCATTGTTCGCGGCGGCTTGCCCCGCGTGCCAGCCTTCTGCGTCGACCGATCGACCCCGAGCCTTCTTGGTCCTCGGAAACAGCCGGTCGAACTCGGCGTCTACCGCCTCGGACTTGGTCGCGAGAATCGGCAGAAGGTCGTCGACGTCGATCTGTGCCGCGTCAGCGGCGTCGACCGTGGCGCGGGTGTCCGCATCGCGTAGCCGTTGGCCGATTCGACCCGCGAAACCTGCGAGGAAACCCTTACGGAAGGACGTGGTGCGGGAGCCTTTGCGTCCGGCGGCGTCGGCGAATTGCATTGCGCGGGTGGCTTGCACGAGCAGCGATGTGAACAGGAGATCCACTTGTTGCAGATCGACCGGTGTGCCGACCACGGTGGCGATCGCGAACTTGTCGAACCACACGGTGCGCACGCGGTTCGGCTCACCGATCGCGGTCAGGAGGTGGACCTTTTCCTTGACATACGGATTCTCGAGGTGGACGCGGCGACTGTGGACGGTGGTGGAGGCATTCGCCGATTCGTGTCCGCCGCGAGCCGACAACAACGCGGTGTCGATGGCGTACCGAGTCATGAGTTCTTGTGCCTTGGCGGTGAACGTTTCGGCTTCTTCCTCGAACTCGGTGGCCTCCGCCTTCGCCAGCAGTCCCCGGATCTTGTTCCCGATCTTGCTGTCCAGTGGCGACTCCGTGCAGGCGCCCTCCGCGCGGGGGCCAGACCACATGGACGGCGGGGGAGTGAGCATCGACCACGTCGCGAGCGTGATCCACGATGTTGTGAGATCGGTGATCTGGTACGTGGAGTGGTACGGGTCCGAGAACAGCAGACCGGCGGTCAGGGCGCGGAACTCGTCTGCCGATCCGCCGGCACGCTCGGCGACCAGTGCACTGGCGGGGTACTGCTCGGCAATTGCCCGTAATTCCTGACGCCAGGATTCGGGCGCGCGGTCCCATGCCTGCGTGCACTGTGCATCGTGGAGGATCGCGGTGGCCGCCAGGCTCGCCTCGTGCGGCTCCTTGGAACGCCGACTCAGATGGACGAGGTCCGCGGGTCGCCAACCTCGTTCGTACGCGTCGGCAAGCTCGGACGACATGCGCCTCACGGTCTCCACCGCTTGGACGCTCACTTCGTCGTCGAACACACCCGCACCCCTCTGTCGCCCGGTATCCGTTCGAAAGTATGTTCTATTGGCCGTCATGGTGGCCAGTGTGCACCGAGGGTCCGACAGGTTTTCGGTGCTACTCCCCGTCGACGTACCGGGGGAACACTCCGGACGGCGCGGGCAGTGGCGTGTCCGCGACGATGCGGCTCTTCAGATCGGCGAACTGTCGCTGCTCTGCGCCCTGACCGAGCAGATCGAGGATCTTGGCGGCCGAGTCGGGCATCACGGGCTGTACCAGGATGCCCACGATTCGAACCACCTCGAGCGTCACGTACAGAACCGTGGCCATCCGCTCAGGGTCGGTCTTGCGCAGGACCCACGGCTGCTGCGCCGAGAAGTACCGGTTGGTCTCGCCGAGTAC
>JAAZAD010000306.1 GCA_012514505.1 Rhodococcus sp. (in: high G+C Gram-positive bacteria)
TCTGCGCCAGCTGCTCGTTGCTGTGATCGCTGTCCCCGCCCTCTGCCGGTTGATTGTCCGGGGAGAAGATCGCGGCATGGAACGCCGAGAATGCGATCGCGTCACCGGTCTCCGCAACGCACTGGTTGGCTGCGACCGCGCGGGTCGAGTAGTCGCCGCTGCTCGACAATCGGTCGAGGAACGCAAGGATGTGGTACCGCACCGCGACCGTACCTTCGTCGATCGCCTGCGCCAGTTCCTGTCCGTGCTCGTGCTCGAGTTCGGCACAGTACGGGCACATCGGGTCTTCGAAGATGTCGATGGTGGTAGCGGCGTCCGGCAATCCGAGCAGAATCGTGCCGTCGTCGTCGAGCGTGACGTCGACCGCAGCGTTGCTGACGGTGCCGTACCCGTCATTGCGGGAATCGGTGCTTCCCGACTGCCACAGCACTCCTCCGATGACGAGGACCGCAATGATCACGACCGCGATACCACCCAGGATGTAGGTGGACGTGTTCGATGTAGGTTCCGGCGAATATTTGACCGGCTTGACCTTCTTCGCACTCACGAATGCTGTCCTTCGTTCATCGGTGAATTGTCCGGCTCCACTTTGCCACCGGGGTCTGAGTTCCTCCTGAGAGCCACTCGGGAATGCGGACCGAGCGCAAGGGGTGTGCGCGGGAAGACAGCCAGCCATACCGACATGGCGAGGAAGACGACATCACGTGTGATCTCGCGAACATAGTCTCCGGCGTCGATCCCTTCCACCACGCCGCCGCCTCCGAAGCATCCGCAGTCGATCGACAGCCCTCGGCTCCAGGCCGAGATGATCGCGCCGATGAGAACCACGAGCGTCACTCCGGACAGCATCGCGGCAGGCCGCACCGCCAGCCCTACCAGCAGCAGGACCCCGAGAACGAGTTCGACCATCGGGAGTACCGCGGCCACGGGCCTCACCAGTTCGGCGGGAAGAAGCTGATAGGCCCGCACTGCAACCACGGTCTGCGTAGGATCGGCGAATTTGATCCATCCGGAGATCAGCCACACCGCGGCGAGGCCCAGCCGTGCCGCTGCGGAGACGATACGAATCCACACGGGAACGACCTTACATCTCGGCCCGTCAGCGATCCGTATCGCCGGTCACAGGCTTCTGGACGACGGGTTCGGTCGCCGGCGCATCCTGACGCGGTGCCCGCGCCAGGGCCCAGGGAATCACCGCCGCCAGCATGATCGCCCCCGTCACACCGAACGCCACCGAATAGGACCAGCGCTCAGCGATCATGCCGGCCGCGATCGGGCCGACCACTGCCCCGATGTCCGAGGTCATCTGGAACGTGGCGAGTACCGGTCCCCCTCGCGCTTTACTGCCCACCACATCGGCGATCGCAGCCTGCTGCGACGGGTTGATCAGGCCGGATCCCACGCCGGCCACGGCGGACGTGATCAGGAACACCGTGAGGTCGGACGACAGACCCATCATGACGGTGCTCACACCGCAGACGACGAGCCCGGTGAGCACGAACGGTCGCCGCCCGTATCTATCGGACCATGCACCCGACTTGACCAGCACGAGCGCATTACCCACCGCGAACGCGGTCAGTGCGACACCCGCGATCCCTTCGCTCTGGTTCAGGGCTTCGACGACGAACAGCGGCACCATCGCGACGCGGACACCGAACACCACCCATCCGTTGGCGAA
>JAAZAD010000307.1 GCA_012514505.1 Rhodococcus sp. (in: high G+C Gram-positive bacteria)
AAAGCGGGTCGGCAGCCAGGCGCTACCGATGAGTTCGACGAATCGCTCTGTCGCCCTCCGGTATTCGACCAAGTCGGCGACGCTCAACACGGGCAGGCCGTGGTCGTGGGCGAATGCGTCCAGCTCCGCTCCGTGCGCCATCTGTCCGCCGGCACCGACGATTTCGCCGATCACCGCAACTTCGGACAGGCCGGCCAGCCGCAACAGGTCTATCGAAGCCTCGGTGTGCCCCGGTCGGTTCAGCACCCCGCCCTCGCGGTAGCGAAGGGGAAAGATATGCCCGGGGCGCCGGAAATCGGTTGCGGCGGCGTCTAGATCGGCGAGCGCCCGGATCGTCCGGCTCCTGTCCAGCGCGGAGACACCTGTCGTGGTGCTGCGATGGTCGACGCTCACGGTGAACGCGGTGGCGTGTGCGTCCTCGTTGTTCTGCACCATGGGAGGTAGCTGCAGCACGTCGAGGCGTTCACCGAGCATCGGCACGCAGATGATCCCGCTCGTGTACCGCACCAAGAAATCCAGGTCGTCGGGCGTCGCGAACTCGGCGGCCATCACGAGATCGCCCTCGTTCTCCCGATCCTCGTCGTCGACCACGATCACCATGCCGCCGACCGAGAGCGCGTGCACCGCTGACCAGACCGCGGAGGCCCCACCGGTATCGCGTCGATCACCGGAGGCTTTCGGCACCGCCCCCGGAAAGCGCCCAGTCGTCACCAGAACCTCCTCGTCCAGCCGACCGCAAGCGCCCCCGTGCGCTGACGTCAGCGGTTCCAGTCAATCCAAGGAGTGACCAACTGTCAACTGTTGGTCATTTAACCGACAGCTTAGGCCGGATCCGGCCGCATGTGCTCTTCGAGATAGCTGAGGTGATCGATCATGGCTTTTTCGGCCGCGTCGGGATTTTGCTTCTCGATCGCGCGGACGATCGCGATGTGCTGACGCACGGTGCGCTCCCCCACCTCGGCATCGAGGTCGAGGTGATGAACCGGTTCGGTGACCTGATGGAGCGCCTGGACAAATGCCGCCGCGACGCGGTTCCCGGAGGCCGCCCCGATCAGCGAATGCAGGCGTACGTCCAACTCCGGTACCACCGGGTCGTCGTGAGATGACGTTTTCTGCTGGTCGACGATCGCGCGCATCTCGGATACTTCGTCCTGCGTGCGGTTTTCCGCGGCCAGTCGCACGCACGGAACCTCGAGCATTCGGCGCACTTCGGCGGCCTCCTGGAAGGCAATCGAGCCCACCCGCACCAGGTTTTGCATGTCTTGGCCAAGTTCTTCGCCGAACGTGTGGTGGTCGAGCGCCCGAACGAAGCTGCCACCGCCCGCGCCGGGCACCTTTTCGATCAGACCATCGGCGACCAGCGAGCGCAGCGCTTCCCTCACCGTGGTGCGCGATACCCCGAAATCGCGGGACAGCGCCACCTCCGTTGGCAGTTTCTGGCCAGTCTTGACCACGCCGTTGCGGATCGCGGCCCGAATCTGCTCCTCGACTTGCTGGCGCGGGCGTTGCACGATTTTTGGCTTGAACGGTGAAGCCGTGAAATCTGCCGTCGTCAATTCCACACCCTTCCGGTGCTTTAGAAAACCCTGGTTAAAGCCCTATTTAAACCTATTTGCCTCTGGGTTCCAAGGGTACACCCGGGTGTGTCGATTTCATCCGCTGACCGTACTGTCGACTTTTAGCATGTTCGTGTTAATGTCGAACAGTCGTCCTACAGGCAGAAGGGGGCTGTGGATGTCCGACGGTCAAGGCAATGGTCTCGAAAACCACGACGGGCGTTCGGAATTGCCGCTGTCGGACGTGCGCGTCCTCGACCTCACC
>JAAZAD010000308.1 GCA_012514505.1 Rhodococcus sp. (in: high G+C Gram-positive bacteria)
GACCACCGAGATCCTCACCTTGTCCTTCTTCGCCGGTCTCGGCCCGTTGGTGCGGCCCGAACTGGCCGTACTCTCGGTGCTCGCACTGGGCATGATCTTCCTGGCGCCCGGTACGACCTGGAAGGTGCGTACCGCGATGGTCGCCGTCGCGGGTGTGGTGCCCGTCGTCTACCAGATCTGGCGGATGGGCTATTACGCCCTCCCGTACCCGAACACCGCTGTGGCCAAGGACGCCGGTGGTGCCAAATGGGCGCAAGGGTTCGCCTATCTGTGGAACCTCATGGGTCCGTACCTGCTGTGGTTGCCCCTGCTGTTGCTGCTCATCGGCGCCGGCATCATCTGGCGCACACGCGTGGCCACGAACCGACCGGCCGCGTCCGCAGTCGTGACGGGTCCACTGTGGGCACACCAGCGAGCGAAGCTGCACACGCCCACCGCCGTGGTCACGTTCATGCTGCTCAGTGGCGTGATCCTGGGCGTGTACTCGATCCGCGTGGGCGGTGACTTCATGCACGGCCGGGTCCTGTTGCCGACCCTGTTCTGCCTGCTGATTCCGGTCGCGGTGATTCCGCTGCGCGTCCCGTCGTGGGGCCGTAACCGCGGGACGTTCGCATTCGCCGGGCTTGCCGTGGTGTGGGTGGGCACCGTGGTGTGGGCGGCGTTCGCGTCCAATACGACCGGCATGCCCGAGGGTGCAGTCGTGGGACGGTCGGGCATTGTGGACGAGCGAGCGTTCTACGTTCTCAACACCGGTCACGATCATCCGATTCTGGCCGACGACTACCTCGATTACCCCCGTATGCGCGCAATGGTCCAGACGATTGCGGACACCCCGGACGGCGGTTTGCTGTTGCCGTCGGCGGACTACACGTATTGGTTCGTGGTCCCGCCGCCGCTGCCGATTCCCGACGGCGGTGCCGGGCACACCGTGTACTTCCTGAATCTCGGTATGACCAGCATGAACGTGGGGCTCGACGTGCGCGTTCTCGACCAGATGGGGCTCGCGTACCCCCTCGCCGCGCACACCGAGCGTCTGGACGACGGCCGGATCGGGCACGACAAGAACCTGTATCCGGACTGGGCTGTGGTCGACACCGGCATGGTGGATCGGCACCCGTGGCTCCCGTTCTTCATGGACGAGGAGTGGGTCGACGAAGCGCGGGTCGCCATCGGTTGCCCGCAGACGCAGGAACTGCTCGCGTCGTATCGATCCGATCTGACGTGGGCGCGGTTCAGGGCGAACCTCCTGAACTCTCTGGAGCTGGCGAGCTACCGGTTCGAACGAGTGCCGGAGTACGAGATTCAGCGATGCGACCTCGTACCCCCTCATCCGAAACCGGGCGGCTAGTCACCGAGCGGATGGTTCGGACATCACGGGCGCATAACTTGGTCTCATTTGTGTAACGGTGGGGTTATTCGGCACGATGTATCGCAAGATGAGTCGTCGGTGGCAAGGCTCCCGAAGTCGAGCCCCCGAAGTCTCCGATCGATCAACGGCTGGGTGACAACGGCTGTGTCCGTGTGCCGCAGATGAAGAGAGAGAAGTATTCATGCGCTTTGCCAGACCCAGATTGTCTGCACGCTTCAAGCAACGGTTGATGGGAATTGGTGCAGCGGCACTCGTTCTTCCCGTGGCGGGCGGCCTCGCCGGAGGCGCGCTTGCCACCGCTGCACCCGCGAAGACCGCACCCGCGGGTGGCTACCAGGAGCTGTGGGTTCCGTCGTCGATGGGCAACATCAAGGTCCAGGTCCAGTGGGCCTCGCGCGGCGGTAACGCTGCTCTGTACCTGCTCGACGGTCTGCGTGCCCGCAACGACGCCAACGCATGGTCCTTCGAAACGAACGCCATGGGGCAGTACGCGAACGACAATGTCACGCTGGTCATGCCGGTCGGCGGTGAGTCCAGCTTCTACACGGACTGGTACGCGCCCAGTAACTTCAACGGGCAGGAGATCACCTACAAGTGGGAGACCTTCCTGACCGAGGAGTTGCCCAACTACCTCGCCGGATTCGGTGTCTCGCCCAACAACAACGCGGTGCTCGGCCTGTCGATGGGTGGCAGCGCCGCTCTGACGCTCGCCGCGTACCACCGCGATCAGTTCAAGTTCGCCGGCTCGCTGTCGGGTTACCTGAACATCTCGGCGCCCGGTATGCGTGAAGCCATCCGTGTCGCGATGCTGGACGCCGGCCGCTTCAACGTCGACTCGATGTGGGGCCCGCCGTGGAACCCGGCGTGGCTGCGCAACGACCCGTTCGTGTTCGCACCACGACTCCAAGGCCTGTCGATGTTCATCTCGGCAGCCAGCGGTATCCCCGGTGAGCACGACAACCCGTCGTCGGTGATCGACTACTACAACACCGGAAACGGTATGGCGCTCGAGGCGCTCGCTCTCGCGAACACCCGCGCTTTCCAGGTTCGCCTCGCGACCCTGGGTATCCACGCCAACTTCGACTTCCCGGCACGGGGCACTCACTCGTGGAAGTACTGGGAAGCCGAGCTCTGGAAGGCACGTCCGCAGATCCTGGACGCCCTGAACGCCTGGTGAATTCACCACAACCAGGGTGAATCCCCACATTCTGGACACCGGGGATATGCAATGAACTGAATAGTCGGTAGGGTAACCCCGGTCAAGACGCCACCCGCGCAGTCTCCGCTGCGCGGGTGGCGTCTGTACTGAGAAGTTCCTCGCGCCCGTAGGGCGCCGACAGACCTATCGGGAAGGCAAGGAAGCATGCGAGTTGGAGGCTCCACGAGAAGAGGCGGGTGGCTACGTAAAGCCGCTGCCGCCGTCGCATTGGCTGTTGCCGTGCCTCTCGGTGTCACGATCGTCGGAGGGGGCGCCACTGCGTCTGCTGCGTTCGACCCCAATGCCCAGGACTTCTGGGTCGACTCCCAGATGGGACCGATCAAGAGCCGTATCTGGCGTGCAGCCGACGGAAACACCGATCGGGTGGTCTACCTCCTCGACGGTCTCCGCGCGCAGGACGACCTGAACGGCTGGGAGATCAACACGGACGCCGGTCCGTTCCTGGCGAGCAAGAACATCAACGTCGTTCAGCCGGTCGGCGGCGAGTCGAGCTTCTACTCCGACTGGATCTCCAAGTCGACGTTCAACGACCAGGAAATCGTCTACACGTGGGAGACGTTCCTGACGGAGAAGCTTCCCGCAGCGCTGAAGTCGCAGCTCGGTTTCTCCGACACCAACAACGGCATCGTCGGCCTGTCGATGGGCGGTAGCGCAGCACTCACGCTCGCGGCTTACCACCCGGACCAGTTCAACTACGCCAGCTCGCTGTCGGGTTACCTGAACATCTCGGCACCCGGTATGCGTGAGGCCATCCGTATCGCAATGCTCGATGCCGGCCGCTACAACGTCGACGCCATGTGGGGCCCGCCGTGGAACCCGGCGTGGCTGCGCAACGACCCCTTCGTGTTCGCCCCGCGGCTCCGTGACAACGGAACCCGCCTGTGGGTCTCGGCCGCCAGCGGTATCCCCGCGCCCGGCGGACGGGTTCCGACCGGATTCATGGACGTCTTCAACGACTCCAACGGTGCGGCTCTCGAAGCGCTCTCCCTGGCTAACACCCGCGCATTCCAGGTGCGGATGGCCTCGATCGGCGCCGACAACGTCACCTACAGCTTCCCGCCGCGTGGTATCCACTCCTGGCGTTACTGGCAGGACCAGATTCACCTGATGGCCGACGATTTGAGCAACACGATCGGCTGATCTCCACCAGGCATGAAAATTCGCCCCGGCAGCGTGACTCACGCTGCCGGGGCGAATTGCATCTGCAACAAATGCACCCCCTGTACCAGCGCGGCAACACCACTCACCCGACTTTTGCGTGTAAAAAGAACCCGAACGTGAGGTCTCGTGTTAGTGAGGCCTCGACGCGCGGGTCGCGTTCTACCGGCCCGAATGCGCAGAAAGTGAGTGGAAATAATGCGGCACCTCGGAAGGCGGGCACTCGCCTCTCTCGCAACCGTGCTGGTGCTTCCAGTAACGGTGGGTCTCACGTCGACCGCCACTGCCATAGGTGCTCCGGCCGCACAATCGGCACCGGTGGCCACCCAGGCGCCTGCCGGTGCAACCGTTCATCACGTCGACTGGTTGTCCGACCGTCGCGTGGCCGTATGGGTCAACTCGCCTTCGATGGGTGTACCCATCCAGGTGCAGATCCTGCTGGCGCGTGATTGGAACCTGAAGCCGGATGCGAAGTTCCCGGCAGTGTTCATGCTGGACGGCCTGCGCGCAGAGGACCACGAAAACGGCTGGACGATCGAAACGGACGCCGTCGAATACTTCGCGGACAAGAACGTCAACGTCATTCTCCCCGTGGGCGGCCAGTCCAGCTTCTACACCGACTGGATGGATCAGAACAACGGTCGTAGCTACATGTGGGAGACCTTCCTGACCAAGGAACTCCCGCCGATCCTCGAAGGCGAGTGGCGTACCACGCAGGACCGCGGCGTCGTCGGGTTGTCGATGGGTGGCACCGCCGCCATGACCCTCGCGGCACGAAACGAGGGCTTCTTCCAGTTCGCCGCCTCGTTGTCCGGCATTCTCACCACCACCTCACTGGGCATGCCCCAGGCAGTCCAGTACGCGATGATGGACGCCGGCGGGTTCGATTCGAAAGCGATGTGGGGTCCGCCGTCGAACCCCGCGTGGGATGCGCACGATCCGTACCTGCTGGCAGAGAAGCTCGAGGGCGTGAGCCTGTACATCTCGAGCGGTAGCGGCACCACCGGCCGTTTCGACGATCCCTCCGGCATACCCGGCGTCAGCACCAACTATGCGGGCATGGGCCTCGAGATTCTGTCCCGTCTCACGTCGCAGGCCTTCGCCACCAAGCTGAACAAGCTGGGCATCCCGGCGCAGGTCAACTATCGCCCGTCGGGCACACACTCCTGGCCGTACTGGCAATTCGAGCTGCATCAGCTGTGGCCGCAGCTTGCCCACACGCTGAACGTGGAGGTCGACAAGCCTGCGTGTGACGTCGCCGGGGCAATCGGCGGTGTCGCGAACGCCAACCACTGGCTCGGTGACTGCCTGACACCGGAGTACCCGGTCGCGGACGGCGTTGTTCAGGACTTCCGGTTCGGCCGCGTCTTCAGCAAGGGTGAAAAGGCTCAGCCGGTAGCGGGCGTCATCGCCGGCGCCTACCAGGCCGCGGGCGGTGCGGCAGGGCCGCTTGGGTTCCCGACCACCCCGGAACTCGGCACCCCCGACGGACGAGGCCGCTTCAATCACTTCGAACACGGCTCGATCTACTGGACACCGGAAACCGGTGCACATGCGATCCGCGGTGCGATTCTCGACGAGTGGGCCCGTCAGGGCTGGGAGGGTGGCCCCCTCGGCTACCCCGTCGCGGACGAGGTACCCACCCCGGGCAAGCCCGGTGCGGTACAGGGCTTCGAGATCGGCGCCATGTACTCCAGTCCCGATACCGGCACACACGCCGTGCAGGGAATGATCATGGGTAAGTACGGCGAACTCGGCTACGAGGGTGGCTGGCTCGGATTCCCGAAGTCCAGTGAGATCCCCACCCGCGATTTCGGTCGCTTCAACGAGTTCGAGGGCGGCAACATCTACTGGAGCCCACTGTCGGGCGCATGGGCGATCGAGAACGGACCGATCTTCGACGCCTGGAAGAGTGTGGGCTACGAAGCCGGTCGACTCGGCTACCCGATCAGTGACAAGTTCGCGATCCCCGGCGGCGTTCAGCAGAACTTCCAGTTCGGCTTCATCACGGTGATCGACAGCAAGGCCCAGGTTCACTAGCTCCTGTAGTGCAGGGCGAGTGCGGGCGGCAGCGCGAAAGCTGCCGCCCGCACTGCGTCTGTACCCTGTTGTTCGACACACGACTTGGACACAAGGACGGAAATTCATGCCGCAGTTCACCCGCACCCGTATCAACCTCGTTCGTGCCCTCGCCGCGAGCGCGCTCACCGTTGCGGTGGGAGGTTCGTTGGTTGCGTGTGGCAGCGACGATTCCACGGTGTCGTCCACCCCGGAAACCAC
The DNA here is from genome assembly GCA_012514505.1 of Rhodococcus sp. (in: high G+C Gram-positive bacteria). Classification (GTDB taxonomy): domain Bacteria; phylum Actinomycetota; class Actinomycetes; order Mycobacteriales; family Mycobacteriaceae; genus Rhodococcus_F. Next base: position 6,027 of record JAAZAD010000308.1, read on the forward strand.
GGCGGCGGAGGTCACTTCGCAGGCGCCTGCAGAGGACGGCGACAAGGACCAGGGCGAAGACGGCGAGGAGACGAAGGCCCCCGTCACGAAGCCGGGCGAGGCTGCGACAGCACCGCCGGAGACCCCGGATTCGGTCCCCAGCGACTACCCGGGACCGGCCGAGGCGCCGCCGGTCGGTGAAGACGGAAAGAAGTTCCTCGAGGGACTGAAGAACGAGGGCATCACCCCGGCCGGCGACGGCATGATGGCGCTCAGCACGGCCGACTACATCTGCCAGGCCAAGGCTGCCGGCAAGTCGGACGAGGACGTCATGGTGTTCGTCACCGCGATGGTCGGGTCGGAAGCATCCGCGGCAGGTTCCGAAATCTCGCCGGAGGAAGCCACCGCACAGGCGCAGACCTACGTGGACACCGCCAACGCGGTGTACTGCCAGTAAGTAGACGCCGATGTCGTGGACCGGGCGCTCAGGGCGCAAGAAGAAGCGGGGCGGGGTGCTCCGGAAACTGGTGATCGCCATGGCGATCTTCCTGGTTCTGCTGCTGATCGCAATCTTCGCCTGGTACATCCTTGCCGGGCCCGGATCCAAGATCACGCCCACGCCGCCCGGTCCCGAACGTCCCTCTGCGCAGCCGGCGAGTTGCCCGGATGTACAGGTTGTCTCGGTGCCGGGTACGTGGGAGTCGTCGGCGACCGACGATCCCTACAACCCGACCGCCAACCCGGCGTCGCTGATGCTCAACATCACGCGGCCATTGCAGGCGCAGTTCGACCCGTCGCGGGCGGACATCTACACGGTTCCGTACGTGGCTCAGTTCTCGAATCCGGTTGCGTTTCCTCCGGACGGCCAGGAGTCGTACAACAACAGCCGTTCCGCGGGCACGGCAGCGACCACCGACATCCTCAGCCGGCGCTATGCCGAATGCCCGCTCACCAGCTATGTGCTGGTCGGGTTCTCGCAAGGGGCGGTCATCGCGGGCGACGTCGCCGCCTCGATCGGCGCCGGCAACGGTCCGGTCCCGGCCGACCTGGTTCTCGGGGTCGGCCTCATCGCAGACGGTCGACGCGATCCGGAGGCCGCGAAGAACATCGGGCCCCCGGTTGCCGGGGTCGGCGCGGAGCTGTCCCTCGACGGTCTGATGGTTCCGGGTATCACCATGACGGGTGCGCGGGAAGGTGGATTCGGCGAACTCCGCGACGAGACGGTGCAGATCTGTGCGCCGTCGGACGGTATCTGTGACGCGCCGCCGAATGCCTTCAAGCCGGGGAACTGGTTGTCGAGTGCAGCGCGGCTGCTCGAGTACCACAACAACCCGGTGCACGCCCTGTACAACAGTTTCGTGGTGGACGAGGCGGGTACGACGGCGACACAATGGATCACGAATTGGGCGTCCGACAAGATTCGTGCTGCCCCTACGCCTCCGCACGATTAGCGGTCACAAAACTCCGTCGAGAAGTTCAGATCGGAGGCTGAGCGGTCTGTACTCGCCGGTAGAGTGCAGCGTTCGAGCCTTGTAGAGTGCGATCTGGTAAATCCGGGCGCCACCACCACAGGAGAAGCAATCCATATGAGTTCCACCGAAGGCAGTTCGCTGCGCAAGTTCCGATTCGCAGCCGGTGGAGAGGGCAACGCCGAAGAAGGTGGCGCGCGCCGGTTCGTCAAGCTGGCACAGAAGGCCGAAGAGCTCGGCTTCGACAGCTTCATGATCCCGGATCACCTCGGCAACCAGGTCAGCCCCATTGCCGCGCTCGGTGCGCTCGCGGTCGCGACGGACAAGATCCGGCTGGGGACCGCCGTTCTGGCCAACGGCTTCCGTCATCCCGCGATCCTCGCCAAGGATGCGGCCACCATCGACGTCCTGTCCGGTGGTCGGCTCGAGCTCGGTATCGGAGCGGGCTGGATGAAGGAAGAGTTCGACAAGGGCGGCATCGCCTACGAGCGTCCCGGAATCCGCATCGCCAAGCTCGAGGAGTCACTCCAGATCCTCGACACCTTGCTGCGCGGTAAGGAATGCAACTTCGACGGCGAGTACTACCAGATCAAGGGACTGAAGGGCAGCCCGCGGCCCCGTCAGGGTCCGCGCCCGCCCATCGCCGTCGGCGGCGGTGGACCGAAGATGCTCGCCCTGGCCGCCAAGTACGCAGACATCATCTCCGTGGCCACCCCGA
>JAAZAD010000309.1 GCA_012514505.1 Rhodococcus sp. (in: high G+C Gram-positive bacteria)
CAGCAGGGTGGACACCTCGGAACCGGCCTGGGTGAAACGGAAGATGTTGTCGATGAACAGCAACACGTCCTGGCCCTGAACATCGCGGAAGTACTCCGCCATGGTCAGCGCGGACAGTGCCACGCGCATACGCGTTCCTGGCGGCTCGTCCATCTGTCCGAAGACAAGGGCGGTGTCCTGGAGGACGCCCATCTCTTCCATTTCCAGGTGGAGGTCGGTGCCTTCACGGGTACGCTCACCGACGCCTGCGAACACCGAAGTTCCGGAGAACTCGCGGGCGATACGGGTGATCATCTCCTGGATCAGAACGGTCTTGCCGACACCGGCACCACCGAACAGACCGATCTTTCCACCCTTGACGTACGGGGTGAGGAGGTCGATGACCTTGATGCCGGTCTCGAGGATCTCGGTCTTGCCCTCGAGCTGATCGAAGGCTGGTGGCTTGCGGTGGATTCCCCACTGCTCGCCGTCACGGCCGAGACCCGGGCTGTCGAGGCAGTCGCCCAGTGCGTTGAACACGTGGCCCTTGACAACGTCACCGACGGGCACCGAGATCGGCTTGCCGGTGTCGGTGACCGTGTTGCCACGGACCAGGCCGTCGGTCGGCTGCATCGAGACCGTACGCACGAGGTTGTCGCCGAGGTGCTGCGCAACCTCGAGCGTCAGCGTCTTGGCCACCGAGGACAGCGCGATCTCGGAGTGGAGGGCGTTGAACAGCTCAGGAACAGCGCCACGCGGGAATTCAACGTCCACGACGGGACCGATGACCCGCACGACGCGACCGGCTGCGGTCGAAGCCGAGCCTGCCCCGTTGTTTTCGGTTACTGCTGCGGTCATTGTTTAGTCACTTCCTGCGCTCGCGGCTAGCGCATCCACGCCACCGACGATCTCGCTGATTTCCTGGGTGATCTGGGCCTGGCGAGCCTGGTTGGCCTGACGGCTGAGCGTGCTCGCCAATTCGTTTGCGTTGTCCGTCGCGGCCTTCATGGCAGTACGACGAGCAGCGGACTCCGACGCAGCAGCATCGAGCAGCGAGGAGTAGATACGGGTGCTGACGTACTTCGGCAACAACTCACCGAGCAACTTGTCCGGCTCCGGCTCGAAGTCGTAATCCGGACTCGGGTCGCTGCTCGAATCGTGCTGCCCGTTCGACAGCATGTCCTCACCGAGTTCGAGGGGCTCCTCCGAGACTGACACCTCGAGCGGAGCCATCCGACGAACCTCGGGCGACTGCGTCAACATCGACACGAACTTGGTGTAGACGATGTGAAGCTCGTCGACTCCCTCGATCGTGCCCTCGCCGTTGACCGAAGCAACGTCCGTGCCGGACCCAGCCATGAACAGCTCGACGAGATGCTTGCTCGCCTTTGCCGCAACGGCGTAGCCGGGCTGCTGCGAGAAGCCGGTCCACGAGCCACCCAGTTCGCGGCCACGGAACGTGTAGTAACCGAGACCCTTCGCACCGAGCACGTACACGATCGGCTCCTTGCCCTCGCTGCGGAGGAGCTGGAGAAGCTCTTCCGCCTGCTTCAGGACATTGGAGTTGTAGCCACCGCACATACCGCGGTCACTGGTCACGACCAGCACCGCAGCACGCTTGGGATTTGCCCGCTCGTTGAGCAACGGGTGGTCGAGCGACGACGAGGCGCTTGCCAGCTCGGAGAGCACCTTGGTGATCTCCTCGGCATACGGCTTGGAGGCCGCGACGCGAGCCTGCGCCTTCGTGATGCGGGAGGTCGCGATCATCTCCTGCGCTTTGGTGATCTTCTTGGTCGAGTTGATCGACTTGATACGAGAACGCAGCTCGAGAATGTTTGCCATCGGTCGCTCACTCTCCCTTCGTGTGTCGCAGTGTCATGGCCGGACCGCTCACTTGCTGACGGTCTTGCGCTTGACGCTGACCTGCTCCTGGCTGACCTCGTCGGCACCAAGAGCGTCGGCCTCGGCCTCGTTCACGACGCGACTTCCGTCGGATGCGAGGAAGCCTTCCTTGAACTTGTCCGTGGCGGTCTTCAGAGCCGACTTGTTGTCGTCGGAGAGCGCCTGGCCACCCTTGATGTCGCTGTAGACACCCGAGGCGTTGCGGTGCAGGTCGTCGAGAAGCTCGGCCTCGAAACGACGCACGTCCGGGACGGGGACGCTGTCGAAGGCGCCTTCACCGGCGAGGTAGATCGAAACGATCTGGTCCTCGACGGCCACCGGGGAGTACTGGTCCTGCTTGAGCAGCTCGACCCAACGGGCACCACGCTCGAGCTGAGCCTTCGATGCGGCGTCCAGGTCGGAAGCGAAGGCCGAGAAGGCCTCCAGCTCACGGAACTGTGCGAGCTCGAGACGCAGGGAGCCGGCAACCTTCTTGAGGCCCTTGGTCTGTGCGGCACCACCGACACGGGAAACCGAGATACCGACGTTGATGGCCGGACGAACACCCTTGTTGAAGAGGTCCGATTCCAGGAACACCTGGCCGTCGGTGATGGAGATGACGTTGGTCGGAATGAACGCCGAGACGTCGTTGGCCTTGGTCTCGATGATCGGGAGACCGGTCATCGATCCGCCGCCGAGCTCGTCGGACAGCTTCGCGCAACGCTCCAGCAGACGGGAGTGCAAGTAGAAGACGTCACCGGGGTATGCCTCACGTCCCGGCGGGCGACGCAGCAGCAGCGAAATGGTGCGGTAGGCCTCGGCCTGCTTGGTCAGGTCGTCGAACACGATGAGGACGTGCTTGCCCTCATACATCCAGTGCTGACCGATGGCCGAACCGGTGTACGGAGCGAGCCACTTGAAGCCGGCCGAGTCGGATGCCGGTGCAGCGACGATGGTGGTGTACTCCATCGCGCCCTGCTCCTCGAGGGCCGCCTTGACGCCCGCGATGGTGGAGCCCTTCTGGCCGATCGCGACGTAGATGCAGCG
>JAAZAD010000310.1 GCA_012514505.1 Rhodococcus sp. (in: high G+C Gram-positive bacteria)
AGATTTGGGATCGAAGGTCGCGGTGATTCCGCGATCGGGCGAGGGTGACACCGAGTGGCATGACGGCGACCCGTTTTGGGTGTGGCATTTCGCGAATGCATTTGACACTCAGGATGGTGTCGAGCTTCAAGCGGTGACATGGACGCATTTGGGCGGCGGGTTGGTGCCGGGCCTTGCGCCGCCACAGGCCGCCTATGAACAGATCGACCTGTCGACGAAGAATTCCGCAATTAATCGCATCCCAATGGTGAAGCGGGCAATGGAGTTTCCGCGCATTGATGATCGACTCATCGGTAGTCGGCATCACCAGGTTGCGCTCGGTGCTCGCGGTGAGAACGACACGTTGCCGACGGGAGCTTTCGATGGTGTTCTTACGATCGATACGGATTCGGGTACCGCGGACTTCTACCAGTCCGATGGGCTGGCGCTGGGTGAGCCGTGCTTCGTTCCCAACCCGCAATCGGAAACCGATGGCTACTACGTGACGTTCGCCGAGAGCCTTGCCGATCGGTCCAGTTTCTTCCTGATTTTTGCCAGTGACCGGGTGAAGGCGGGCCCGGTCGCGACGGTGCGAATCCCACAGCGAGTCCCCCTGGGACTACATGGGGTGTGGGTGCCCAAGGAAGACATGCCCGCGCCGTAAGTGCGACGAGCCACTTCTAGCCAGAGTGTGTGGGCCACCGATCCATGCACCAGAATCTTGCCCTGCCCTCTTGAAGGTTCAAAAGGGAAGGACGAGAAACTGGAGCAAGGACTACATGGGGTTCACACCTCAACCGCCGATGGTCACTGTTGGCCAATGGGCATAGGCATCGAGCATCACCCGATCGTGGGTGGCCACCACAACGGCCGCATTCATCGACTCAAGAGCCTCCGTGAGATCATCGACCGCCGCCACAGACAGGTGATTGGTCGGCTCATCCAAGATCAGAACATCAGGGTGTTCAGCAAGCACCCCCGCCAACACGCGACGCCGCTGCTGCCCCATCGACAGCGTCGGCACATCAGACTCCGATTCCTGAGTCAGCACACCGATTTTCGCCGCCGAATGGCAATGAACCCGGCCGCCGCTCGGCTCGAGCCTTCCCGTCAACGCCGACAGCAACGTCGACTTGCCTGCACCGTTCGGGCCTCGCACCAGCAACCGGTCCCCCGCGCTGAGCGCGAAAGTTACTGGCGTACGCAGCCGCCCCTCGACGGTCACTTCGTCAGCCGCCAACAGGGTGCCACCGACCGACACCTTGTAGTCGGGCACCATCAAGCGTTTTGGAGGTTCCGGCGCCGCCACGGTATGCGCGTCGAGTTCCTCTTGACGGCGTTTCACTGCCTGCACGACGCCGGGTGCTCTACTCGCCCGTTGATGCTTTCCGGTGCCTTTCTCAGGGCGCCAACCTGTCGACAGGCGACTTTGCGCCTCCGACAACTTGCCGCGCAACCGGTCCGCTTCCGCCGTCTGCCCGGCATGCAGTTGCTCCCACCGGGCAGTCTCGGCCGCTCGACTAGTCAGGTAGGCGGAATAGCCGCCGCCGTAGACGCGGGGACGACCATCTGAACTGGGGTCAAGGTCCACGAATGTCTCAGCCACATCAGCCAATAGTCGGCGATCGTGACTGACGACGACGAAACCGCCGTTGCGGCCAGTCAAGCTCGCCGTCAAAAAGTCGAGCCCGTGCGCGTCCAAGTGGTTGGTTGGCTCATCGAGCAGCAGGATCTCGGCATCGCCACCGAGTAGGCAGGCCAACCGCACCCGGTACCGCTGCCCCACCGACAGTTCGCGCAGTGGGCGGTCCCGGCGCGTTTCCGCACCCAGCGATTCCAATGCGATGGAGACGCGCAGTTCTGCGTTCCATGCGTCGATCGCCGTGGCACGGTCGAGTGCTTCGGCGTAATGATCGTCGGCACCGGCCAGGCCCTCGCTCAGTTCCTCAGCGGCGCGGTCGAGGTCCTTCAGAGCCGCCCGTGACTGACGGATCGCGAAGTCGACCGCATCATCGACGGTGCGGCCGTTGTCGGCTGATAGTTCCTGTTCGGCGACGGCGATCCTGCCGTGCGCGGACACCTCGCCGGACGACGGTTCGAGCGTCCCCGCTAATGCCGACAACACAGTGGACTTCCCGGCGCCGTTTTCGCCGACCAGGGCGATTTTCGACTCTGGTGAGACAGTCAGATTGAGGCCGCGGACGATGGTCCGGGCAAATCGAGACAGGGTGAGTTCACGCGCGGTGATGTGGGCAGCACTGCGCGCACGAGACGTGCGTGACATACGAAAGAA
>JAAZAD010000311.1 GCA_012514505.1 Rhodococcus sp. (in: high G+C Gram-positive bacteria)
GCCTCGACTGGCAGGGGTATGAGGTGCATGCCAGTGCCCAGGCCGATCGAAGTGCTGCCGGACTGGCGCAGCTTGCAGACCTCGGAGTCACCCATGTAGCGGTTCGGCCGACACCCGACGGCGTGCCTTCCGACGACGTGGGCGACGTGATCGCGCACATGGAGCGGTTGGCGGCCGACCTGGAGGCGCCCACGTGCAGAAACTGATGTACGCCGTGTGGCGAAGTCCCGGCGAAGATCCTGCGGTGTTTGCCGACCGGCTCCGCACGTCCTTCGCCGACCTGCTCCTGGAACTGCCGGTGCTCGGACTGCGTATCAATGTCGCCGATGCCGCAGTACTCCCAGGCATGGCGCAGGTGCCCGACGGACTGCGTCGGATCGCGACCGAACCGCAGATGGAGGCTGTCGTCAGCCTCTGGGTGCACTCGGCCACGCCGTACCGTTTCGCTGCGGTGGCCGAGGCGATAGGCGACGCCGGCGAGCGGATCGCGGGATACGCCGTCCTGGAGTCGGAGCCGCTACGCACACCGGTCGAGGCAGCGCCGTTGGACGATCGCGGCGCGGGGTTCACGCAACTTGCCTTCATCCAGCGCAGTGAAAACCAGGACGCCGACTCTTGGCGAAGTAGGTGGCTCGACCACCACACCGCCGTCGCCGTCGAGACCCAGAGCACGTTCGGCTACCGCCAGAACCTTGTCGTCCATGCTCTGCAAGATGATGGCCCCGCCTGGGCAGCAATCGTCGAAGAGGATTTCCCGATCGAAGCCCTGACGGACCGCCACGCTTTCTATGCCACCGATGGAGATCGACGGAAGCTGGAGGAGAACCGCGGTCGCATGTCGGCCAGCACCCGCACCTTCATCGACCACGCGGCCGGACTCGACGTGCTTCCGACCAGTTCCTACCTGCGCCGCGACCCGCTGCGGCAACCCCGGTGACGCCAATGAGCAACCAAGGAGACCCGATGCTGCTGGAGAACAAGACCGTCGTCATCACCGGAGCCGGACCCGGTGTCGGTTCCGCTGTGGCCAAGGCGGCCGTCCGCGAGGGCGCGACGGTGGTGCTCGGTGCCAGGAGCGCCGAGCGGCTCGCGGCGCTCGCCGACGAAATCGAACAACTGGGAGGCAAAGCACGGTGGCAGTGCGTCGATGTCACCGATCTCGGATCCTGCATGGCGTTCGGTGACTTCGCAGCCGAGGTCGGAGGTGGGGTCGACGCCGTGGTGAACGCGGCCTTCTGGACCGAACCCGAAGCGCCCATGGTGGAGACACCCGAGGAAGACTGGCTCCGCTGCCTCGATGTGAATGTGATGGGCACTTGGCGGGTGATGACAGCCATGCACCCGCACCTGAACCAGCCGGGTGCAGCGATCGTCGCGATCGGCTCCCAGGCCGGCACGAAACCTTCCGCCACGCTGGCCGCCTACGCTGCCGCGAAGTCCGCCGTCACTTCGCTGACCTCATCCGCAGCTCTGCAGTGGGGACCCGGCGTCCGGGTCAACGGCATCCTCCCCGGGTCGATCCAGGGAGACGGCCTGCGGGAGTGGGCCGCCGAACGAGCTCAGACGTTGGGCACCACCACCGAGCACGAACTCGCCGTGCGGGCAGGGCGCTCACCGCTGGGCCGGATCGTCACTCCCGCGGAGATCGCGGAGACAGCGATCTTCCTCTGTTCAGAGCGAGCCAGCGGTATTACGGGGAGCTTCCTGGATCTGGACTGTGGCCAGCATCTGGGTGCCTCGCCGCGTCAGGAAGACCGAGCGGTTCTGGTCGGGTAATGCCGTTCACCAGCAGCTCGAATGCCCGTCAACCCACTCGGGAGCCTA
>JAAZAD010000312.1 GCA_012514505.1 Rhodococcus sp. (in: high G+C Gram-positive bacteria)
CGGGGCCAGCCCAGTGAGGCGCCAGTAATCCGGCGTCGTCTGCGCGGCACCGATAAGTGCGCCCGCAATGCAGGCAATCGAGTCCGAGTCCCCGTTGCTGGTCGCCGCCCAGGCAAGCGCCTGCGGGCCACCCCAGTTATTCCCGGAGCTGATCTGTCGGTCTTCCCGCAGCGTGGCCAGGTCTGCGACGAGGAGTCCCAGTGCGATCGCGCTGGCCGACTCCCACCCTTCGCCGATGCCCGTGCACGGGTCGCCGTACTCGGTCGTGTCCACCAACGCGAGGCGGTCCAACGTCTCCGCGGCCGCGACGAGGATGTCCACAACATCATCGTTCAACCCCTCGACCAGCACTGATGACACGTCCCCTCGGTAGGGGGCAAGGACATCGGCGAGGTAGGGATCGGTCAACCACTCGCTCACACCGTCGAAGATCCGCTCGGCCTCGGTCAGAGCGTGCTCGAGGAATCGGCCGCGGCGTTCGGGAGCGTGCCGGACCGCGTCAGCGAGCAGCAGTGCCGGCACGATCGCGCGAGGGTGCTTGTGGGTGATCACCGCCTGGAGAGCAGTCAGTCCCCGCCAGTACGGCTCGGGAGCGAACGCGGCCGGCACCAAGCGCATCACGGCCCCGCAGCCGGCAGATTCATGTGCACCGTCCTGGTCGTACCAGCGCGCACCAGCACTCAGGTTCGACAGTGATCCCATGCAGGTGCGGCCTGGGGCACGATTGTTGTCGGGGTCGAGCTTCCACAGAGTGAAGTGCCGGACGATGGCGGCGGTGACCGCCTCGATGTCGTCGAAGTCGGCGACCTCGGTGAGCGCATCGTGCAGGGCGAGGGTCATCTGGGTGTCGTCGCTGATGATCCACTCCCCCGCAGGCGCCGGCACCGGGTAGGCCGGCATCGAAGCGTAGGAGGAGAACTCGACCTGGTAGCCCCACGCGTCGCCGGCGGCGAGACCGGTCAGTGCGTTGCTGTACCGCGCGAGCTGAACGGGACGATCGGCAGTAGGTGCGGTCAAGGCTTCTCCCCGTGTTGTTGGTTCTCGTGTTCGAGTTCGTTGGCCGCGGTGCGCACGTACTCGATCTCAATGAGATCGAGGTCGGCGACACGGCCGATATAGTTTGCTATGTCGTCCGGGCTCATCCCCTGGGCGAGGTATTCACGGATGTCGTCGAGCTGTTCGTCGGTCAATTTCGAGTTCATGATGCCTTCTCTCTCACGATGGGGGACGTGCCATCACCCCAGTTCAATGATGGTTTTACGCTACTGCCTTGAGCGGCGGATGCGTACCGCCATCGGCTTCGGCAACCAGGTCCTCAGCTACGAGCCACACCGTGGGCATGCCGTGGACACCGTGGTGATCGACGCGTACACAGCGCAGATCGGTGCCTGTAGGCACGATGACCTCGTCTTCGCCGCTGTGCAGCGAGATCGACTTGACCGGCAGCCCAGAGCGGGTACGGATGACCATCATGTACGGCGGATGTCCGGCGAATCCCTTTGCGGTTGCCTGTTTGGTCGTCGTACTGGTGACCTTGCCGATCTGCATCTTCGATCCGACCGTGAACGTGGCGTCGATGTACTCGGCGGCTGTCCCCTTCCATCCGCTCGGCACACGGGTGCCCCGCATGACGGTCATCGGCTCGATGTTCGGGTTGTGCTCGTTGAACTTGTCGAACGCCGACTCGATCCCCGACACCGTGGTCTTCGTCGACCCGGAAGGGTTCGGATCACGGCCGGTGATTGCAGCGTTGATCGCGTGGTAACTGCCGCCGGTGTAGGTCGTCAGCGCGTTGCGTTCGGACTTGTCGAGCACCTTGTTCACGAACGTGGCATTGTGCGCCGTCAGTTTGGACAGGTCGGAGGTCTTCACCTTGTCGCCGCTGACCGAGAACCCCCACGCCTTCAGATCGCCGGAACGCTGATGGATCACCGCGTAGTCGTCTGCGGTCTCTTTGCCGAAGGCCCTGATTCCACTGCGGTACAGGCTCTTGTGCTTCTCCTCCCCCAGGCTCTCCGGCGGAATCTTGTGGTCGAAGTGGGGAATCACGCCGCCACCACGAGTTTCGGTGCCCAGCGCGCGGCGATGCGCACGGACGTATGCCTGCTCGGCCTGCGCCGTGGACTTGCCAGCAGCCAGCGCCTGGGCGCGGGCCTTCTCCCCCGCTGCGATCGCAGCCTGCTCCCGCAGCCGCTTGTTGTGCCGTTTGACGCCGGCGTAGATGTCGGCACGGACCGGGCCGGCTCCGACCGACTCGGTCAACTTCTCGACAGCGCCGCTGTAGCCGTCGTTGATGATCTTCTGCTGGATCTCGGCGGTGGGGGCTTTGCCGGCGGCCGACTGGCGCGCGACGTCGAGCAGTACGTCGCCGCGAATGGCGTGTGCCTGCCGCTGCATGTCGGTTGCGCCCTCGGGCAACGCGCCGGGTTCGACGAGGATCGGGATGCGATTGGCCTTGGCCAGGGCATCTTGTTTTCCGTTCGCGGTGGCCACCGGGTAATACGCGTCGCCCTTGCGCTGAAGGACGACGAAGTCGCTGTATCCGCGGCGAACGATAGCGGTTCCGCCGTCGAGATAGCGGCCTTCGACCTGTTCAACACCCGATCCGGTTTCCATCGGAATGGTGCCGGCCTTGTAGATGTCGGTGTCACGCGCGACGCCGGTAGGTGCCAGAACCGGTCCCTCGGCGATGGCGGCCGTTGCTTCAGCGGCGTACTTACGGTTGTACGACCGAGTGATCGCGGCGACCTCGTCGTCGGTGAGGCTTGCGTAGTACGCGTCGCGCTCTTCGTCGCTGCTCATGTCCTCCCGCATGCCGAA
>JAAZAD010000313.1 GCA_012514505.1 Rhodococcus sp. (in: high G+C Gram-positive bacteria)
GATTGAAGGCCTATCCCACCATGGGCCCGTACATCTCCGCGAAGCACGGGATCGTCGGCATGATGCGCACATTCGCCGTCGAACTGGGACAGCACTCCATCCGGGTCAACACCGTGCACCCCACCAACGTGAACACGCCGATGTTCATGAACGAGGGTGCCATGAAGATGTTCCGCCCCGACCTCGAGAACCCGGGCCCGGAGGACATGAAGGCGGCTACACAGTTCATGCACGTCCTGCCGGTGGGGTGGGTGGAGCCGGAAGACATCAGTAATGCCGTTCTGTTCCTGGCGTCCGACGAGTCCCGTTACGTCACCGGACTCACGCTCACGGTTGACGCCGGTAGTACGCTCAAGTGATCGGGCAAGTGGCCGAGCGGGTTCTGTCGGGGAATCCGCTCTGCCACTCCGTTATTCCTCGTCGGGTACGAAGATGTCCTCGATGCGACGCCCGAACAGACGCGCGATGCGGAACGCCAGTGGAAGCGACGGGTCGAATCGTCCCTTCTCGATCGAGATGATCGTCTGGCGCGAGACCCCGAGTTCGTCGGCGAGCCGCTGCTGCGACCATCCGTTCTCCGCGCGCAGGGCCGCGAGCGAGTTGCGCACCCTCAGCCCTTCCGACGCTGCACGGCGTAGCGCACACCGAACGACGCGAAGGCCACGAGAATGACCGCCATCAGCGCGTGCAGACCCTCGACCTCGATCGGAGCGAACGCCAGAGCAGTACATCCCAGCCCCGTGACGAGAAGGATGTCGGTGAAAGCGCCCGAGGCGGCTTTCTCGTACCAGGACGCCTCGACCGAATCCTCGGGCCGGTCCGCGGCACCTTCGAGGGTCGACCGATCGACGAGGAGCACCCACGGCAGCGCCGACAGTGAGGGTGCGGACGCCAGCGCGACCGCCACACCGGCGGCCACGGGATAGTCGGGCACCAACCCCAGTGAGGCCACCACCGCTCCCAGGACGGCTGTGGCCAGGATTCCGAGGGCGATCGCCGGCGGTACTGCGCCGATCCACCGCGACCCCACCCGCACCTTGCCCCACTTGCTCCGCCCTACCGCCGATCCGGCACCTCCGCTGTCCATCACCGCTCCCTTCACCGTAAAGCACGCTTTACATGTAAAGGTAACTTAACAGTGCGATCGGTGCGGCAGGAACGAGGGGTTCCGTTCGGCCGGGCAGGTGTCATGATGGATCGAGCAGATCGAGACGCCACGAGGCGAAGGGACTGCCATGGGCCTCTACAACGATCACGTCGTACCGCGACTGGTGAACATCGCCTGTGCACCGTCGTTCACCGAAGCGAACCGCAAACGAGTGTGCGCCGGCCTGAGCGGCCGCGTCGTCGAGATCGGATTCGGATCCGGTCTCAACGTTCCCTACTACCCCACCACCGTCGAGTCGGTCAGCGCCGTCGAACCCGCGGACCTCGGATGGAAGCTCGCACGTCCGCGCATCGACGGTTCCCCCGTGCACATCGAACGATCCGGCCTGGACGGTCAGTCACTCCCGTTCGAGGACAACACCTTCGACAGCGCACTGTCGACGTGGACGCTGTGCACCATCCCCGATGCCGACGCGGCTCTGCGCGAGATACGTCGTGTCCTCGCACCGGGCGGCACCCTGCATTTCGTCGAACACGGACTCGCGCCGGACGAGAACGTCCGGCGGTGGCAGCACCGGCTCGAACCGATCCAGAAGCGCGTCGCGGGTGGCTGCCATCTGACACGACGGATCGCCGACCTCATCCGCGGGGCGGGGTTCGAGATCCGCGAACTCGACACCTTCTACGAGGAGAAGACACCGAAGTTCTTCGGCGCGCTGTCGCTGGGAGTGGCGACACCGGCCGCGTAAAGGCGGATAACTGCACAGCAACGTTTGCACACTTCCGGGGACAGATACACGGTGTCGACATCGAGCATGTGTCCGCTATGTCCGCGATGATTGCGTGCATGCCCTCGGACACCCTGTCACTCGCCACGCGCACGCCGCTGAAGCAACTCGACCTGGTTTGGCTCTTCACGGAACAACACGTCCTGCCGCGGATCGACGAGGCTGCCGTGCACTGGGAGCCGTCGTCGAACTGCGTGGGCGTCCGACGGGTCGACGGTCGTCTCGTCGCCGACTGGCCGGACGAGACGGCCGAGGCCCTTCCCGAGCCCACGATCGCGTGGCTGCTCTGGCACATCGAGTGGTGGTGGACGAACACCGTGGCGGTCTGTAGTGAGGGAACTGCGGTCGGGCCGGCCGCCTACGAGTGGTCCGGCTCGACCGACCGCATCCGGACTCTTCGCACCGAATGGGCCGCGCTTCTCGAGACTGCCCACATCGAGAAGACGATCATCGGACTCATGCCCGAACCTTCACCTCTATGGGAAGTAGCCGGATGGGTCAACTTCGAACTGGCGAAGAATGTTTCGGAGATCAGTCAGGTACTGACGCGGAAGGCGAACACGTCGAGCTGATACTTCCGCCGTTACGCTGCGACGATGCCCGCGACCGGAATACGCGCGTCGACCGCCTGCCGGAAGTTGATCATCGCGCGTTCGAGGTGGTCGCGGTTCGTCACCAGCACAGCGCCCGTCGCTCGCCGTTCGAGCAGAACATCGTTGGTGAAGCGTGCGTTCTCGACGGTGGAGGTCGACTGCGATTCCTCGGTGATGCGTTCCGGCGGAATGCCTCGCGCGACCAGCCAGTCCTTCATGGCCTGCGCTTCGGTGACGCCGTTGCGCGGCACGCCACCGGTGACGACGATCGGCGATTCCGGATAGCGTTGCGCTGCACGGAGAGCCGCCTCGAGCCGTTCTTCGAGCACCGGCCGGATCTTGCCGTCCTCGGTGAGTCCGGCCCCGAGCACGACGAGATGCGTACCCCGCGGGTTCAGGTCGAGCATCAGCGGGAAGTGCGGTGTCAGCTTCTCGAGCTCGGTGCACGCGATGATCAGTGCGTCGATGGTTCCCTGGCACAGCGGGGTGACGGACAGTGCACCGTTCACGACGGTGTCGATTGCAGGAGTCGCCGCTGCCGGCCCCGTCGATACACCTACCGCGGCTGTGGCCGCGACTGCGGTCGCCACCACCGTGCGTCGCACAGCTCCCACGCGAGCCCCCTTTCTTCCCGGATGTCGGCCGTGCCGCACTGTGCCATCTCGACGCGCACGTGTGGAAAGTTGGGGCTCGACGCGAAGAAGTATCACCATAGGCCGCGCCGGATTCGATGACGGCTGACAATCGGCTTTACATCCGAACCACTAGTCTATCCATGAACAAGCGCGACAATCGTTGCAAGGGGCGCTATTCGGATGAATCGCTACGCTTCCCATCACCCAGGGCAGGCACGGGCAGAACGTGTGTTCGAGTTGACGACTTCGCACACCCGTGCGACCATCCCTCCACCGACCTGAAAACAGGTCGACCCCGGCAGGTGCGCCAACACCGGACCGGGGTCTGGGCACACGACAGAAGGAACCTGTCATGCACCGTAGGGTGGAGTCTATCCACACGCC